>JBGPYM010000005.1:0-35366 GCA_041493205.1 Bacteroidota bacterium | reverse complement strand
TGCGTTCGAGCGCCTGCAGGTCGGTGTTGATGGCAAAGAAATCGACGCCATGCAGTCCTTTGTCGATCATGCTGTTCACGGCGTTGCCCCCTCCGCCTCCCACCCCCACGACGCGGATGCGCGCTCCACGATCGAGTCCATTGTCCAGTTCGATCACCGGTTGATCCTCCTTTGGTGTATGAGAGAGTGTCGTATCAAAGTCGTCCTTCTGTCAGAGCTGGTCAAACCATTCTTTCATCCGCTGTGCCATGCGGGTAACGGATCTTTCTTTTTTCGCACCGCTTCCGGCAGCCGGTGCGCTGTCCCGGAATTTCAGTCCGTGATACACGAGCCCGACGGCCGTTGCATATGCCGGGTTTTCTATTTCGCGTACGAGACCCCCCGAGAATCCCGTCGGGATCCCGATTTTCACCGGCATGCCGAGGACCTCCCGGGCAAGGTCTGCCGTCCCTTTGATCAACGCCCCGCCGCCGGTCAGCACCACACCGCCCGAAAGGTGCTTGGAGTATCCCGACCGCTTGATTTCGAGGGCGGCGATTTCCAGAATTTCTTCCATCCGGGGTTGAATGATCTGGGCCAGAAGGCGCTTGTCGATTTCGATCGGCGCGCGCCCGCCGACACCCGGCAGGACGATCGGCTCATTGTCCACAACCGCGGGAACATAGGCGAAGCCATGGTCCTTCTTCAGCTTTTCAGCCTGCTCGTTCAAAATGCCAAGCCCTTTGCGGATATCGTCCGTGACTTTCTTGCCTGCAATGCCGATCACCGCGGTGTGCCGGATGGTCCGTTCCTCGAAGACCGCCAGGTCGGTTGTCCCGCCGCCGATATCCAGCAGTGCGATACCCACCTCCTTCTCCTCGTCATCGAGCACGGCATAGCTGGAGGCAAGCGGCTCCAGCACCATGTCGCTGACCTCCAGGCCCGATCGCTGCACACACTTGTAGATGTTCTGTGCAGCGCTGACGAGACCGGTGATGATATGGACGTTTGCCTCCATCCGCACCCCGGACATGCCGAGCGGGTCGTACACGCCGTCCTGCCCGTCAATAATGAACTCCTGCGGTATGACGTGGATGATTTTTCTGTCGGAAGGGAGCGCAACCCGCTTGGTGTCTTCAATCAGCCGGTCGATGTCCGCCTGGGTCACTTCATGGTCCGCACCGCTGATGCCGATGACGCCGCGGCTCTGAAAACTCTGGATGTGATCGCCCGCGATGCCCACGATGACCGATTTGATCATCACGCCGGATGATGCCTGGGCTTCCTGCACCGCTGTTGCAATCGAGTTGGTGGTCCGGTCGATGTGCGTCACCACGCCGCGGGTCATGCCATCCGACGCGGAACGCCCCACGCCGAGGATGTTCACCCGGCCATGCTCGTCCGTCCCGGCTACCACGGCGCAGACCTTGGTCGTCCCGATATCAAGTCCCACGATGATGTTATCCATGTTCAATCCTTTGAAGAAAGTGGAACACGCTTACTGCGCCGCAACATCACTGTCATTCTGCCACCGGGCCACCACCTGGTCCGCGAACCGGATGTCCACGGTCCGGAGGTCTGTCGCACCCCGTTCGCCCACAACCTGTTTCCAGAATCCGTCCAGAGTGAGGAGCTTCATGGCGGCGTTGCCGTGACCGAAGGCGATGGGAACCCCCGCTTCCGCCGTGATAAGCACAATGTCCTTCCCTCTGTCGAGGTGGACTTCTGATATCAGATGATACAGGTCGTCGCCGATCATGCGCGCCGTGGTGAGGATCTCGAGTGCCTCCTGGACATTTTCCGCTGTGACCCGCTTTCCCGGAATACACGTCCCCGCCGGGAGATCCCCTGTGATCACGGGCAGGTCGGGAGCTTCACCGGCCGCACCGGGAGGAAGCACGACGCCCTCTGCATCGATGTACAGCACGCGGTCCAGCGCGATCGCGGCAACCGGTACCCGCTCGTCGATGGTGATCGTGATGCCGTCGGGCGCATCCCTGTTCACGGATGCAGACCGGACAGAGGGATGTTGCTCGATTCGCTGCCGGATCGCGTTCAGGTCCAGCGCAAACAGAAGTTCGTTTTTCGGGATGCCGGCGATGTTCATAATTTCCCGTTCGGTCAGGATGCGGTTCCCCTCGGCCCGGATGCGCGTGACGCGGAGCTCGCGCTTCCACGCATTTGCGCCGACTGCGAGCATGGCAGCCGTAACGACCAGGAGCGCCGTCAGTGCGGTTGCCCACCGTCTGCGGGGAATTGCCGCTCCGCGTCCTGTGGTGCCCGTACTCATGATTTCTTTTTCTCCTGGAGTTTCCTGACGAACTCCTCCCCGAATTTCCAGATGTCCCCTGCACCCATGGTAATCACCATGTCTCCCGGTTGGACGATCGACATCAGGTACGCGGGTACGCTCTTTTTGTCGGGAACGTACCGGACCTGTTTGTGCCCGAATTCCTTGGCGGCGTTGGCAATCAGCTCGCCGCTGACGCCCTGGATCGGTTCCTCGCGGGCAGGGTAGACGTCTGTCAGCACCAGCACATCGGCGTCGAAGAATGCACGCCCGAATTCGTCATAGAAGTCGCGCGTGCGCGAGTAGAGATGGGGCTGGAAAACAGCGATCACACGCCGGCGCCATCCCGCCTTTGCGCCCGCGAGGGTTGCTCTGATTTCCGTCGGGTGATGTGCGTAGTCGTCCACCACCGTCACGCCGTCCACTTCGGCCTTCACCTCCCAGCGCCGGAAAACGCCTGTGAACTTTTCGATCCCCGCCTTCACCCGTGCAAACGGGACTTTGAGCTCCAGCCCGACGGCGATGGCGGCAAGAGCATTCTGAACGTTGTGCTTCCCCGGTATCTGGAGCTCGATCTCCCCGAGGTCCTTCCCGTCACGGACGGCAATGAACCGCGTCGTGTTCTTCCGGTGGACCAGGTCGACAGCCTGAAGATCGGCCTGGCTGTTCAGCCCGTAGGTAATGATCTTGTTCCTGATTTTCGGCATGATGTCCTGCAGTGCCGGCTCATCCATGCAGAGGACCACAAAGCCGTAAAAGGGGACCTTTGCCGCAAACTGCACAAACGCCGACTTGATGTCATCCAGATCGCGGTAGCAGTCGAGGTGATCGGTTTCCAGTGTCGTCAGGACGGCGATCGTCGGCGTGATCGACAGAAAGGACCTGTCGAATTCATCCGCCTCCACGACGATGAACTCTCCCTTGCCGAGCCGTGCATTCGACCCCGCGAGTCCCCGCAACCTGCCGCCGACGATCACGGTGGGGTCGATCCCCCCTTCCATGAGGACCAGGCTGATCATCGACGTGGTGGTCGTTTTCCCGTGCGTCCCCGCGATGCCGATGCCGTACTTCAGGCGCATCACTTCCGCCAGCATCTCCGCCCTGCGGATGACGGGGATCTTCCGTTTCTGCGCCTCCATGATCTCCGGGTTGTCGGGACCGACGGCTGAGGAATACACAAGCGCGTCCACGTCCTGTGCCAGGTTGCCGGCAGCGTGCCCGATCTTCACCGTGGCGCCGAGCTTCGACAATCGCTCCGTATTGTCGTTCGGTGCGCGGTCCGATCCGGTGATGGCAAAACCCTGATCGAGAAGAATTTCCGCGATGCCGCTCATGCCGATCCCCCCGATGCCGACAAAATGAAGTTTTTTTATGGAGGAGAACATCGTCGTTATCTGTCCGTGAACTTTCGTCGCCGCCACGGCCTCTGCTTCCGCCTCGGCACGCCTTCCGCTATGCGGGTCATTTCCGCCACCAGCTCCCGCTCCCGTTCGTAACGACCAACGCGAACCCTGAAGAGCCTTCGCCGCCCCCGCAGCTTGAACACGATGACCTGGAAGCGCCCGCCCGTCTGCACATGGGCTTCCCTACCAATATGAAGCCATTCGATGTCCGCAAACGGCACGCGGCGGTCGTGCCACCGGTGCTTGAAAATGATCGTGTCGGCGGTGATGATGAGGCGCCGGTTGCGCAGCGCATTCAGACCGAGTGTCACCAGCGACATCAGGACAAAAAACATGATGACGTAGATGATCGGATCGCCGAGCACATACTCGAATTTTTGTTCGACGAAATTTCCGCGAATGCCGCCGTACGCGATGAGCGTGACCAGGTAGATCAGCGCCGACTGGTAATAGAAGTCAAGCTTGTACCGGAATATCTTTTCGTGCTCAGTCATCTGTTCCCCCGCGGGCGTAGCGCATCACTGCTTCGGCCAGGGCGCCCGTCGCGCCGGGCCTGCCGAGTCCCCGTGCGGCTTCTGCCATCGCCGTGAGCCGGCCGGTGTCGCCGAGAAGCCATCTGATGGCCGACGGAAGTTGTCCCGCTGTTTCACGGTCTGCCACCAGGATGGCCGCGCCGGCCTCCGCCGCCGCACGGGCATTCTCCGTCTGATGGTCCGCAGCGGCGAACGGGAATGGTACATACACCGCCGGGATCCCCAACCGGGTCAGTTCGGCGATCGTCGATGCGCCCGCCCGGCAGACAGCAAGATCAGCGGTTGCGTATGCCATTTCCATTCTGTCAATGAATGCAAACACCCGGACCACCCGTTCCACGGGACGCATTGCGTTCCGGATCCTTTCGAAATCGTGCATGCCCGTCTGCCAGACTATCTGAATTCCTTCGCCTGCAAGGGCGGGCGCAACTGAAAGCATTGCTGCGTTGAGCGACTCAGCTCCCTGGCTCCCGCCGAAGAGCAACACCGTTTTCCGCGCGGGGTCGAGACCAAAGAACGCTGCGCCTTCCGACCGTGTGGCCGACCCGAGCACGGCACGGGTCGGATTCCCGGACACATGGAGGTTTTCCTGACGATGGAAATACCGCCGGGACCCCTCAAATGTCAGGTGAACCTCGGTGGCCCGCCGCGCCAACAGGCGCGTCGTTATGCCCGGCACACTGTTCTGCTCCTGCACGAGAGTCGGGATGCCAAGTACCTGCGCCATGATCACGACCGGTGCGCAGACATATCCTCCTGTGCCGACCACGACCCGGGGCCGCAACTTCCGCAGCAGCAGGAACGCCCTGCACAGGGCCCCTGCCAGTATCAGCGGAAACAGAGCTGTTGTCAACGAGAACCGTCGCTGCAGCCCGCTGATCCGTATGCCGGTGAACGGAAAACCGTGTGCCGGCACCACCCGTTCTTCGATTTTTCCGCGCGCTCCAATAAACGTAATCACCGCATCCGGCCGTCGCCGGCGTATCTCCTCGGCCACCGCAATTGCGGGGAAGAGATGTCCCCCCGTACCACCGGCTGCAAAAACCAGTGTCGGCACTTCGGAGTTCAATAGACCTTCCCGACAGCCGGAGTCCGGACCGGATCGAGCGGCCGAACACTATCCGGTACGCCGGCCGCCCGCGGGTGGAGGTCCGTCTGCATGGAAATATTCAGCAGCACACCGACTGCCGCCGCCGAGAATACCATCGCCGAGCCTCCGTAGCTGACGAACGGCATCGGCAGGCCGGTCGTCGGGAGCAGGCCGAGCGTCACGCATGCGTTGATGAGCGCATACAGGGTGATCGTTGCGGTGATCCCGAACGCAAGCGCTCTCCCGAGATCGTCCGGCGCGTGTTTGGCGATCTTCATTCCGCGCAGCATGATGATCAGAAAGAGGAGTACGAAAAAGAGCGTCCCGATCAATCCGTATTCTTCGCCCACGATGGAGAAAACGAAATCCCCGTACGATTCCGGCAGAAACAGATCCCGCTGCCTGCTCCCCCCGGGGCCGAGTCCGAGCAGGCCCCCGTTCCCGAATCCGATGATGCCCTGCGTCAGCTGGTGGTTTGTATGCGCGCCGCTCCCGTCGAAAAAGCTCATGAGGCGCCGCATGCGGTAATCCGCCAGCAACATGTATCCGGCCAGGAGCGGCACCAACGCGCCCGCGGTCATGGCGATGTGGGACAGACGTGCCCGGCCCGCACACAGCATCACAAGACTGATCACAAAGATCATTGCGCCGGTGCTGAAGTTCGGCTGCGCAAGCACCAGCACGGTGACCACGCCGATCCAGACGATCACCGGGACGAACCCGGTCTTGAAATCCCTGATCCGTTCCTTCTTTTCCGCAAAGAGCACACTCAGGTGGAACACCAGTGCATATTTCGCAAACTCCGACGGCTGAAATCCGAATCCGCCCAGCCGGAGCCACCGGGAGGCTCCCTTCACTTCCCCCCCGACTGCAAGCGTGACCGCCAGAAACGCAAGGGCGATCAGCAGCGCGGGTTTCGTGAGCTTCCGATACTTGTGGTAGTCAATCTGCATGAACACGAAGATGGCCACAAATCCGGTCAGCACCTTTGCCGCATGACTTCCGAGCAGCCGGCCGCTCTCTCCCCATTTTTCCATCATCCACGTCGAGCTCGCGCTGTACACAACTCCGAGGCTCAGAACCATCAGCGTGAGCACCGCGATAAAGACGGCAAGGTCGATATGGTTGCGTTCCTGTTTCATTGCCCGTTCACTGTAACGGCTGCAGCCTGAGGACGATCTCCTTGAATGCCGTGCCGCGGTGTTCGTAATCCCGGAACCAGTCAAACGATGCGCATGCCGGCGAAAGGAGGACCACATCTCCCGGAACAGCCAGCGCGCGCGCCCGGTCCACCGCTTCCTGGAGCGAGGACGCGCGGACGGTCCGGACGACCGGTCCGAAGGCGTCTGCAACCTTGTCCGCCGACTCGCCGATCGCGACCACGGCCCGGACATGTTCCCGGACCGGACCGATGAGCCGCGTGTAGTCATTTCCCTTGTCACGCCCGCCGATCAGGACGACCAGGGGGCGGCGGAACGAACGGAGCGCGTACCAGACGGAATCCACGTTCGTCGCCTTTGAGTCGTTGACGAAGGCGACGCCGTCCACCTCGCGGACGAATTCAAGCCGGTGTTCCACCCCCTTGAAATTCCGCAGTGTCGCCCGGAGTGAGGCAGCAGGCACGCGGAGCGCGAGAGCGGCGAGTGTCGCCGCCATTGCGTTCGCCAGATTGTGTTCCCCGGGGATGCTGATCTGTTCGGCAGCGATGACGTCGTGCTTTCTTCCCTCCCCGCGCACGGTCAGCAGGCCGTTCTCGATGAACGCTCCCGCAGGGAGCACCTGTCGGGTGCTGAACGGGAGAAGCGCGACCGCCGGATCAACCCGGCCCTCAACGGCCCCCCGTGCACCCTCATCGTCAAGATTGTAAATCAAAACATCCCCCTGTCCCTGGTTTTCAAAGATCCGTTGCTTTGCGGCCGCATACCGAGCGACACTGTGCTGATACCGGTCAAGATGGTCCGGCGTGATATTCAGGAGCGCCGCCACGCGGGGACGGAATTCCGTGATATGGTCCAGCTGAAAACTGCTCACTTCCAGCACCGCTGCCCCTTCGGGCACGGCCTCAGCAGCAACCTGTGAAAACGCGGTGCCGATATTCCCAGCCACCACGCACGGCACCCGGGCATCCGTCAGCATCCTGCCGAGCAGCGTGGTGGTTGTCGTCTTGCCGTTTGTTCCCGTAATCGCGACGATCGGCGCGGAACAGAACCAGCTTGCGACTTCCAGCTCGCTCAGGACGGGGAGCTTCCTCGACAGCGCCTCCTGCACCAGAGGAGCGTCCGTTGGAACCCCGGGGCTGATGACAAGCGTATCGGCATCAAGCACGCGGGGAGAGTGTGTGCCGAACTCGCCCTCCGCACCCATCTGTTCCAGCGCGCGCGCGGCCGCCTTCATCGTTTCCGCCGGAGCCCTGTCACTGACGAATACTGCCGCGCCCGCGGAGCGCAGGAGCCCGGCCACCGCAAGTCCGCTCCGCGCCGCGCCGAGCACGCTGAACCGCCGCCCGCGGAGGTCTCGATTCTGCTTCACCGCCTAGCGCACTTTGAATGTGGCGAGGCTGACAATCATCAGCAGGATCGCCACGATATAGAATCTGGTCACGATTTTAGGCTCCGGCCAGCCGAGCATCTCGAAGTGATGATGCAGGGGGGCCATTTTGAACACCCGGCGCCCCTGGCCGTACTTCCGCTTCGTGTATTTGAAATACATCCGCTGGATGATGACCGAGGCCGTCTCCGCGAGGAACACGCCGCCCAGCGTCGGGAGGAGGAGTTCTTTCTTGATCAGCACGCAGAGGCAGCCGATCGCCCCGCCGAGCGCGAGCGACCCGGTGTCCCCCATGAACACCTGCGCGGGATACGCATTGAACCAGAGAAATCCGAGGGCACCTCCCGCCAGGGCGGCACAGAACACGACGAGTTCCCCGTTGCCGCGGAGAAACGGAATTGTCAGGTAGCTGCTCAGCACCGCATTCCCGGAAATGTAACTGATCACAGCCAGCGTGAGCCCGACAATGGCGACGAGACCGATGGCAAGCCCGTCCAGTCCGTCCGTCAGATTGACGGCATTGGACGTCGCCACAAAGATGAAGATGACCATCGGGATATAGAGGCGTCCGAAGTCAAATTCCAGGCTCTTGAAAAACGGAACGGTTGTCGACGTGTTGATTTTCCAGAGATCGGGATCAATCCAGCCGGGGAAGAAGTAGATGACGCTTCCCACAACAAGGCCCACGGTGATCTGTCCGACAATTTTGTAGCGTCCGATGAGGCCTTTCGGCTTCTTCATCACGACTTTCAGGTAGTCGTCCAGAAACCCGACGGCTCCCAGGGCGGCCGTCACAAAGACGATCAGCAGGATGTACATGTTGCTCATATTTCCCCAGAGCAGCGTCGGCACGAGGACGGAGGCCAGGACAATCAATCCTCCCATGGTGGGTGTACCCGCCTTTGCCAGGTGCGTCTTCGGCGCTTCCACTTTCGCCGCTTCACCGATCTGGTGTTCCTGCAGTTTCCGGATGATCTTGGGGCCGAGCCAGAACGCAATAATGAGTGCTGTGACGGCCGCTGCTGCGGCCCGGAACGTGATATACCGGATGAGCCCGAAACCGGGCACATGGTACAGACGGTCGATCTGGTCTATGATATAATAGAGCATGACGAAGCGCCGTGTGTCTTACGGTTCATGTGTGCACCGCCGGGCCGCGGCGTTCCTCCAGAAAAATCACAATGTCCTCCATCTTCATCCCCCGCGAACCTTTGACGAGCACGGTGTCTCCCGTACTCACAAGTTCTGCCAGATATTCCGCCAGCATGTTTTTCCGGTCGTAATGGAGTGCCCCGGGGATCCCTGCTGCATCGTGGATCCATCGTGCAAGCGTCCCGTATGTCAGGAGAAAATCAATCTTCAGGCTCGCGGCTTCGCGGCCGACCGCCGCGTGCGCCTCCTCGGCGTGTGCCCCCAGTTCCTTCATATCGCCGAGCACGGCGATCTTCCTTCCCGGACCGGCTGTGGCCGCCAGCGTGCGGAGCGCCGCGCTCATTGAATCGGGGTTTGCATTGTACGTGTCGTTGAGCACTGCCACGCCGCCGATGCTCACAGACTCCATCCGCCTGCCCGGGGCCCGGAATCGTTCGAGCGCCTCCCGCATGCGCAACGGGGGCACATGGAACGCGTGCGCTGCGGTGATCGCGGCAAGAGCATTCGTTGCGTTGTGCACGCCGGGGACCCGGAGCTGCACGCCCAGCCATGTGCTCATCCGCGGAGTCCTGAACTCGAACCGCGCACATCCCGTTGCATCCGTTGCAGCCCGTCTTCCCCTCACCTGTGCACCCCGCGCCCGGAATCCGTAGCCGATCGTCTTCCGCATGCCCGCCGCTGCCGCGCGAACACGCGCATCATCTGCATTGACGAGTCCTGTCCCGCGCCGCGATGCACGGAGAGCAGCAAAGAGCTCTCCTTCCTCCGCTGCAACGCCCTCCAGGGTTTCAAAGAACTCGAGATGCTCCCTCCCGATATTTGTCAGCATGCCGTGCGTCGGGCCCGCAACCTGGCAGAGGTGTCTCGTTTCACCGGGATGATTGGTCCCGATCTCAATCACCGCGATCTCATGGCGCGCAGTCAGCCGGAACAGCGTCCGGGGTACGCCAACGTGATTATTCAGGTTCCCCTCGGTGCTCAGCACGCGGTACTTTTCACTGAGCACCTGCGTGATCATTTCCCTGGTGGTGGTCTTGCCGTTGCTTCCGCCGACGACAAGCACCGGCAGCCGGAATTTGTCGCGATACACGCGGGCGAGCGCGCCCAGGGCACTCGTCGTGTTTTCCACCACCAGAAGCGGGTGCGGCGACTCCCGCGCGCCTGCATACGATTCGTCGACGATTGCGGCGAGTGCTCCCCG
The DNA here is from genome assembly GCA_041493205.1 of Bacteroidota bacterium. Lineage (GTDB taxonomy): Bacteria > Bacteroidota > Ignavibacteria > UBA10030 > UBA6906 > JBGPYM01. The sequence goes on along the minus strand of JBGPYM010000005.1, from coordinate 25,171 downwards.
CGCGAATGCCGCGTCGACAAACGCATGCCCGTCGAAATTTTCCCCCCGCAGTGCAACAAAAAGTTCGCCTGCGGCCGTGGTGCGGGAATCAGTGGAAACGCCGCGGATCGACTTTCCTGACAGCGCTCCCGCATTCAGGAATCGCTTTCGGGGCACATGTGACAGATCGCGGGCGGTGAACTTCACCCCTTCTCCCGGATGAAGGACTCGACTTCTTCGCGATCGTCGAAATGGAGCTTCGTGTCGCCGACCACCTGATACGTCTCATGTCCTTTTCCGGCAATGAGGACGACATCGCCCGGCCGGGCGTCAGTCAGCGCCAGGCGGATTGCTATCCGGCGATCAGGCTCCGTCCGTACGGTGTCCGGTGCCGCCGCGCCCACGAGGATTTCCCGGATGATAGCACGAGGATCTTCGTTTCTCGGATTGTCCGACGTGACAATGGTAACGTCACTCATCGTCGTGGCAATCCGCCCCATGACCGGACGCTTCCCCCTGTCACGGTTGCCGCCGCATCCGAACACGGTGATGATCCGGTGCCCCCGGCCTCCGGGCATGATTGCTCGGATGGTGCGAAGGCAGTTTTCGAGCGCATCCGGTGTGTGGGCATAGTCGATGACCGCCGTCCAGCCGGCGGGAGCGGCAATCTGCTCGAACCGCCCGCGCACCGCCTCCACCTGTGCGATGCCCGCCGCCGCGGTCTCCGCGGGGATGCCGAGTCCGACCCCGGTGGCGTAGGCTGCCAGGATATTGGCAATGTTAAACTGTCCCGTCAGCGTCGATCGAATCTCGCTGGCCTCTTTATGGTATGCGATCGTGCACCGGCTTCCCCCCACGCTCAACGTGATTCCGGTCGCCCGCACGTCGGCACCGCTGCCGGTGCCGTAGGTGATCACGTGCGCCGCGCACCCTTCTACCAGTCGTGTTCCGTACGGATCATCCGCATTGATCACGGCAATCGCATCGCTGTTGAGCTGCTCAAAGAGTTTTTTCTTCGCACGGAAATATTCTTCCATTGTTCCGTGGTAATCAAGATGATCCTGTGTCAGGTTGGTGAAGACGCCGGCTCGGAATCCCATCCCCTCCACCCGGTGCATCGAAAGCGCGTGGGACGACACTTCCATCACCGCCGCCGTGCATCCGGCATACACCATCGCCGCGAGAAGCCCGTTCAGTTCGAGCGATTCCGGCGTTGTGTGGGTCGCAGGGATTGTCTGTCCCCCGATCCGGTATTCGATCGTTCCGATGAGCCCGGCATTCTCCCCGTGTGCTTCCATGATCGAGCGCACCAGATGCGTTGTTGTGGTTTTTCCGTTCGTCCCGGTCACCCCGACGAGCGTCAGCGAATCGCCCGGACGACCGTAGAAATTTGCCGAGAGCTGTGCAAGCGCTGCACGTGCATCCGCAACAACGACCTTCAGCACTCCTTCGTGCATGAAGAAGGTGTCCGGCAATGCCGCGTCATCGTCCACGATCACCACAATGGCGCCGGCACGTATTGCGGCCTGGATGAACCGGTGTCCGTCCGACGCGGTCCCGCGCATTGCCACAAACATGTCGCCGGGGCCGACCTTCCGGGAATCGTACCGGATATTCTGCACGGAGACGTCCTGCGTGAGGACCATCTTACCGTACATACCCGAGTAGAGCTTGATGACCCGGATCCCCTGCAGCAGGTCTTTCAGGACCATGGCAGCACACGCTTCAATTCCCCGCGCGGTCGGAACGTCATCAGTAAAGCGTCAGCAGCTGCAGGTTCTTTGTCGCACACGTGATACTGACCCGCGCACCTGTTTTCACCCGCTCTCCCGCCGTGGGGGATTGCGACACCACCAGCCCCGATCCGTTGATAACGGCATCGAGTTGCTGCAGGGCCAGCCGGTCGACCGCCCTGCGCATGGGAAGCCCCCGCAGATCAGGGACAAGAGCATATCCCCTGGACGTTTCCTGCGCCTGTTTTCCGGCCTCGAGCAGGACCGTGGAACCTATGAACGCCTTCGTTTCCGCCCGGGGTGATTGCTTCATGACCAGCGGACCTTCCCCCTGCGGCCGGGGAGCGAACCCCCGCGCGGTGAGCAGGGCACGTGCTGCTTCCATGGTCATGGTCGTGACATCAGGCACCATGCGCTGCGCGATCCCGGTGAGTGCCGTTCCCGGCTTGGGCGCAAATCGCAGGGACGTGGTGGAGACTTTCATCGCGATTGCCTTGAAAATCGGTGCGCTGACCAGTCCGCCCGAGTATGTCGGTGTCCCGGGAAGGTCCAGCATGACCAGGCACACCACGACAGGATCGGAAGCCGGAAAGAATCCCACAAACGACGCAATGTAACTTCCCGGTACATAACGGCCATCGACAAATTTCCGCGCCGTGCCGGTTTTGCCCGCGACATCCAGTCCATGCACCCGGGCCAGCTGGCCCGTCCCCCGCTCGACAACACCGCGGAAGAAGCCGGTCAGCGTGTCGGCGGTTGTGCGGGAAATGACCTGCCGAATGCGTTCCGGCCGTGTCTCCCGGATGACAGTGCCTGCGTCGTTGATAATCTGCTTGACCACGAACGGTTTCATCAGGACACCGTGGTTCGCCACTGCGGCATACGCCGCTGCGATCTGGAGGGGCGTGGCCGCGACTTCATAGCCGTACGCCATTGTGTTGAGAGTCGTCCCCGACCAGTGGGACGGGGATTTCAGTTCACCCCGGACCTCCCCCGGCAACGCGATGCCCGTTTCCGTCCCGAATCCGAACCGGCGCGCCATAGTGAACAGCGCTTCCGCCCCGATGATGTCTGACACCTTGGCCATCACGATATTACTGGAGAGCTCCATCGCCTCCCGGAACGTGATAGTCCCGTACTTGTGCATATCGGTGATAATGTTGCGCAGGCGTCCGTTGGGGAGAGAGACCCTATACTCTCCCTGTTCGGCATCGAATTTCTTCTCCGGGGAGACCAGGTGTCCTTCCAGCGCTGCCGCGGCGGTCACGACCTTGAACACCGACCCCGGTTCCACCATGTCGGTGAGAACCCTGTTCCTCGCTGCGGCGGGGGAAACCGACTCCGGATGCGACGGGTCGATCGGGGGATAGTTCGCCATCGCGAGGACTTCCCCCGTTCCCGGGTCGAGCATGACGGCGATGCCGCTCTCCGCACCGTTGGCGACGACCCCCTTTTCCAGTTCTTGTTCAACGATCGCCTGGTACTCGATGTCGATCGTCAGGACCGCCGAGTTGCCGTGGACCGGTTCGATGCGCGGCGTATCCATCGATGGGCGACGCCTGTTGAGTGCATCCCGCTGCATGACCACCAGGCCGTCCTTCCCCCGCAGCAGCGAGTCGAGCTCGAGCTCCAGGCCGCTCACGCCGCGGTTGTCGATGTCGGTGAAGCCGAGCACCTGACCCGCGACATGCGCGTAGTGGTACAGGCGCCGGGGTTCGTCCAGGACGATCACGCCGTTGAACTTCCCCGGGGGAATCCACTGCCGGTACCGCGGATCCACCCGGCGTTCCAGCCACACGAACCGGCTCTCTTCCTTGCGCAGCCTGTCCAGGTATTCCGTGCGTGGTTTCTGAAACACTTCGGCGAACTTCCTGGCGACCAGCACGGCGCTGTCGCCGACCATCCGGGGATCGGCGCCGAACGACACCAATGTCGAATTGGCGATGAGCGTCCGCCCCTGCCTGTCCATGATGATTCCCCGGAGTGCGGGAAGGGGAACGCTTGCGCTGTTTTGCCGCCGCGCAGTCTCCTGGTATTTTGCCGACTCGATCACCTGTATCTGGACCAGCCGGAGCGCGACGATGCCGAAGACAGCAAGAAGGAAGATCTTGACTGCGAGCATTCTCGCCGTCGACTCACGCGCTGCGGCTGCGCGCGGGTCAGGGGAGACGGACGGGGCGGCTGAACGGAACATCATGCGCATCACCTTTCGCGCGCGGGCCGCACACCCATCGCGCGCGCCTTATCCCAGTCAATCGAAAACCACACTGCCGGGCGCAACGGCGGATGCAGCCCGAGCTGGCTCGCGGCAATCGGCATGAGCTTGTCAGGCGCTGATTTGCCGTCCACGTCCGACCGGAGCGCATTGTTGGTGTTGGTAATGCGCTTGAGCGTCTGCCGCGATTGTTCGACTTCGAGGGAGAGCTGGTTGATCGCGATGATGTTGCTGATGGAGAAGACGATGGCTCCCCCGATGCCGAACAGCAGTAGGATGATGTTAAATGTGGAAACCTTCCGACGGATTGCTTTCCTGTTCGGGCGGAGGGCATAGCCTGCGCTGCGTGCGGTCGGCGCACCGTTGTAGATGTACCGGCGTTCCCGCTCTGCAGCGGGTGCACTCGATTCCTCCCTGGGTCCGCCCGGTACTCTGGCCATGGTGTGATCCCCCGGTGTGCAGCGTCCGCGCTCAGGTTCGTGCCGCGGCTCTCAATTTTGCGCTCCGTGCGCGCGGATTGCGTGCCTGTTCTGCTTCACCCGCTGTGACGGGTTTCCTGGTAAGAATCTCCAGCTGCGGCGCACGGGGCACATCCGGCAGGTACTTGTGCGCCGACCGGATCCGGTCGGAGGCTTCCTCCCGGAAAAACTCCTTGACGATCCGGTCTTCCAGCGAGTGATAGGCGATCACCACACACCGGCCCGCGGGTTGCAGGAGCCCGGGAACGTTTCCAAGTGCCTGCGAAAGGTTCGGGAGCTCCTCGTTGACTTCGATCCTGAGGGCCTGGAACACGCGCGCGAGGGATTTTGTGAGAAATCTTCCCCCCACGCACCGCTCCACAACCGCGCGGAGCGCACCGGTAGTGTCCACCGGCCGCTGCCGGACGATAGCTCGTGCGATACGCCGGGCCCCGTATTCCTCACCATATTCCCGCAGGACCTGTGTAAGCCGCTCCTCCGGATAGGTATTGACCACGTCCCACGCACGCAGACCGCGACGGCGGTCCATCCGCATGTCCAGCAGCTCGTCCGCGCGGAAGCTGAACCCCTTCGCACCGGTATCGAGCTGGAACGAGGATACGCCGAGATCAAACAGGATTCCCGCAACCTGCCCGATTCCTCGGGCAGCCAGGGTATCAACCATGGATCGGAAATTATCGCGGATCAGCGTGACCTGGGAGGCGTACGGGAGGAGACGCTTCTCCGCCTCAACAATGGCATCGACATCGGCATCAAACCCTATCAGCTTCCCCCGCGCTCCGAGCTGACGGCAGATGGCTTCTGCATGACCGCCCCCCCCGACGGTTGCATCAACGTAGATCCCACTGTTGTCGGTGATGAGATACCGGAGTGCCTCCGTGCATAATACCGGCTCGTGGTATGTCGACATGGAGGACACTCACTTCTGGAGAACCGTCTGCGCGATGTTTTCGTAACTTTCCGCCTGGGATTTCCGGTACTCTTTGTAGACCCGCGGATCCCAGACCTCAATCCGTTCTAGAACGCCGATGATCAGGACGTCATTCTCGATCGCCGCAAGCTGGAGGAGTTCTTTCGGTATCGTGATCCGCGATTGCCCGTCCAGCTGGGATTCGGCGGCATTCTCCAGCAAGGTGCGGGCAAAATACCGGTGCTTCGGATCCGAAGGGGACAGATGGCGGATTGACTCTTCCAGCTTGTTCCATTCGTCATTCGGGTAGACGAACAGGCACTGTTCATATCCGCGGGTGATGACGAACGTCTCGTTGGCTTCCGCCGAGACGTACTTCCGCAACTTGGCCGGAATGTTGATCCGCCCCTTGTTGTCCACAGAATACTTGTATGATCCCTTGAAGGACGACACTGGATTTTGACAGGCCTCGTGAGAATCAAAATGCCCTTTGAGGGCATATTTCTACCCACTGACTCCCCACTTTTACCCACTGAACCTTCGTAAGATATTCTTTTGACCTTTAAAGTCAAGGAAATAGTGCGGGAAACGGGGCGAATTCGACGAAATTTGGTGGGTTTTGTGAGCCAGATTACGACAATCGTCCGCTGCTCAGTGCGCGTCCGGTAAGTTCTTCGAGCATACGCAAGGCATTCTGGAGTTTTTCGGAGGGAGGAATTGCGGTACCGAGGCGGAGCGAGAGTTTCAGTGTTTTGCCGGACGGACGAAGCGCAGCACCTTTCGACTTCATGCCGGCGATGGAGCCCATGATGTGCTGGAACAGGTCGCTCTCATAGAAGTGCGTGTCGGTTTCTGGAGGAAATTCCACTTCCATCCCCTCGCCCCGGATGGTGACTTTCACGAATCCTGCAGTTGCCGCCGCGAGCCGGAGTGTGACCATGCCGAACAGATTGTCGATTTCCGGAGGAAATTTTCCGAAACGGTCGGTCATTTCAGCTCTCACTTCCCCCAGCTGTCCGGGAGTCGTCAGGGCATAGAGCTGCCGGTACAGGGCAAGCCGTTCTGTATCGCTCCGGACATACGTGTCGGGGATGTATGCGTCAAGGTCGGATTCCACCGCGGACTCGCGGCGCGCGTGCGCCAGGAGCTGATCCCGGTCGAACAGATCGCTGAATTCCGCCTCCTTCAGTTCCTGGACAGCTTCTTCCAGAATGCGCGCGTACGTTTCAAATCCCATGTTCTCGATGAACCCGCTCTGTTCGGCTCCAAGGAGATTGCCCGCGCCGCGGATCTCCAGGTCGCGCATGGCCAGGTTGAACCCCGATCCAAGCTCCACAAATTCTTCCACCGCCTGCAGCCGCTGAAGGGTCTGCCGCGGCATGACGCCGGCAGGCGGTGTGAGAAGATACGCGTACGCCTGCGCATTGGACCTGCCGACCCGGCCGCGCAGCTGGTACAGCTCCGCCATGCCAAAGCGGTCTGCACGGTTGATGATAATCGTGTTCACATTCGGAATGTCCAGACCCGATTCAATGATTTTTGTCGCCATGAGCATGTCGTACCGCTTTTCCATGAACCCAAGCATCGTCTGTTCCAGTGCGTGCGACGACATCTGTCCGTGCGCCTGGCCCATGCGCACCGACGGGAGAAGTTTTTGCAGGCGCACCGCGACATCGCCCATGGTCTGTACGCGGTCATGGACGAAGTACACTTGCCCTCCCCGCTGCAACTCCCGCACCACGGCATCCCGGATCACGTCGTCGTTCCACTGGAGAATCTCCGTGATCACCGGCAGACGGTTGCGGGGCGGGGTAGCAATGATCGAGAGATCGCGGGCGCCCATCAGCGAAAAATGAAGCGTGCGCGGAATGGGCGTCGCCGTGAGCGAGAGCGTGTCCACCTCGGCCCGCAGCCGCCGCAGCTTCTCTTTCGCCGCAACGCCGAAGCGGTGCTCCTCGTCGATGATCAGCAGCCCGAGATTCTTGAATGCAATATCACCGGAGAGGATGCGGTGCGTGGCGATGATGATATCGATGGCGCCCTCGCGGAGGGACCCGGCCACCGTGTCCTGTTCCTTTCTGGACCGGAACCGCGACAGGACCTCCACACGGACCCCATAGCGGGCCAGGCGGTCACGGAACGTGTTGAAGTGCTGCTGGGCAAGTATCGTGGTGGGGACAAGGACAGCCGCCTGCCGCCCGTCCAGCACCGCTTTGAACGCCGCACGCACCGCAACCTCCGTCTTTCCGAATCCGACATCGCCGCAGATCAGACGATCCATCGGATGCGGCGCTTCCATGTCTTTCTTCACGTCGAGCGTCGCCTTCGCCTGGTCGAAGGTGTCCTCATACATGAACGATGCCTCGAGTTCCTTCTGCCAGGGCGTGTCCGGCGATGACGCGAATCCCTCCGCACGTTTCCGGCGCGCATACAGCGCAATCAGATCCCGGGCGATATCCTTCACCTTCTTCTTCGCGCGGGCCTTCAGCCTGTCCCATTCTGCGCTCCCGAGCCGCGTCAGCGCAGGAACATGTCCTTCCCGCGATGAGTACTTCTGCAGCTTCGTGACGTAGTTCAGATTGACAAAGAGAGTGTCGTTTGCGTCGTACAGGATCTTCACCACCTCCTGCTCCGCGCCCCCCACGCTGATCCGCTTCATCCCGTCGTACCGGCCGATGCCGAAATCCTGGTGGACGACAAAGTCTCCGCGCACAAGCCGCTGCAGATCGCGGTCGGTCAATCCCTTGAACCGCGCCGCGCGGCGCCGGCCGCGTCGCTTGATCCGGTTGAAGATCTGGTGCTCGGTGTACAGCGCAATGCGCGCAGCCGGAAGAGCGAAGCCGCCGTGGAAGGCGTCGAGTGAGAACGTGATCGATGCAACATCGACCGGCCCCGGATCCTCCGCGGCGTCTGCGCCGGGAAGTCCGGTGAGAAGCTCTTTCAGCCGTGAGAGCTCCGCAGCGCTGTCGCAGGTGATCATGATGGCAAATCCCTCTGCCTGCAGAGAGGCAAGGTCCCGGCGCAGGACAGCCACGCTCCCGTTAAACGACGGCTGCGGCCGTGCGCCCAGGTGAACAACGTCCTGGCCGCCGCCTGTAAGTCCGTTGAGCGTGAGGCGGGGGAAGAGCGAGAGGAGTTCCTCGACCGCCGGCCAGGGGAGAAGTTCCGCGGTGTTGTGATCCTCTTCGATCGTTGACCGGATCAGGTCCGGTTCCTCCAGGAGCACCATCGCGCCCGGATCGGCATAGTCGAGGAGCGACGCGGTGCCGCCCCCGACCGGACTTCCGCCTTTCAGGAGGTCGGGGAGGATGACCGCCTGTTCCAGCTCACGGAGGGACCGCTGCGAAAGCGGATCGAATTCCCGGATGGACTCGATAGCGTCGCCGGCGAACTCCACCCTGACCGGATTGTCACCCGCATACGTATAGACATCCAGGATGCCTCCGCGCACGGCGAAGTCACCGTGCGCCGCGACAAAATCCTTTTGTTCGAATCCGGAATCCCCGAGCCTTCCGATGAGCCCGGCAAAGTCGACGGATGCTCCCTTCGCAATCTGAATGATGGATCGCCCGAGGACCCCTGCTGGGGGAAGACGGGTGGCCAGCCCGAGAGGAGGCGTCACAATGACGGACGCAGGCGACTCCCGGAGCGAGCGGAGGGCCTGGACATCGGACACCGGTGCAGACGCCTGGGGCGAGGACATCCGGCTGCATGGACCGGTAAACATCCGGACCGAGTCCGCCCCTACCAGCAGCGCGCAATCGTCCCGCAATCGCTCGGCGGACTCCTCGTCCCGGGCCACGATGACGATCTGCCGCCGCGACATGGAGCGCACGCCGTCGACAACGAACGCCGTCAGAGATCCTGCCACCCCTGCGAGACGCACTTCTCCCATCTCCGCGCCGGTGAGCGCGCGGAATGCGGGAAGGCTCTGCAGTGCACTGCGTATGTTGTCGATCATATGAACGGGATGAACGCACTCCACCCCTCCAGCATCCCGCGGCTGCATCTGCGGGACTCCGGAAGGGTTGTCGAAAAAGTTGCGCGCCTGCTACGTCAGCGCGATGGCGCCGCGGACCATGCCGCCGGCCCGCTCAATCCGCTGCCGGGCTTCTCCGGCAGAGACGTGTGCGGCGGCCATCACGATGGCGGTCTTCACATGCCCCTCAGCAAGGTCCAGGAGCTCCGCCGCCCGCTCATACGAAACACCGGTTGCCAGCATGATGATCCGTTTCGACCGCTCCACGAGCTTCGCATTCGTGAGCTGAAGATCGACCATCATGTTTTGATAGACCTTGCCGAGCCGTACCATCGCCGCTGTGGTCAGCATGTTCAGCACCAGCTTCTGGGCGGTCCCTGATTTCATGCGTGTCGAGCCCATCAGGACTTCGGGTCCGACCTCCGGGCAGATCGCCACGTCTACCTCCAGGTCGAACTCCGCACGCGGATTGGTTGTCACATAGATGGTTTTCGCTCCCAGCGCACGTGCGCGTGCAACGGCCGCGACAACGAAGGGGGTTCGTCTGCTCGCGGCAATGCCGCAGACGACATCACGCGGTGTGACGCCAAGGGCATCGATCACCTCGTGTGCATTCTCCGGGTTGTCTTCCGCCCCCTCCTGGGACCGGAACATCGCAGCCTCTCCTCCTGCAATGATCCCGCGGACGCGATCCGGCGCTGTGCCGAAGGTGGGTGGACATTCCGCCGCATCCACCACGCCGAGGCGGCCGCTCGTCCCCGCTCCAACATAGATGAGCCGTCCTTCGTTTTGCAGCGCATGCACCACCAGGCCGACCGCTTCGGCGATATAGGGAATCTCCCGTTCCACGGCCAGGGGGACGAGCTTGTCCTGCGCATTGATCAGCCGGAGGATTCCTTCGATCGGGAGCGAATCGAGATCTGCGGAAGCGGGGTTCCGCTGCTCGGTCAGCAGTTTGGCCAGAGCATCATGGAGTGCCCGGTTTGCATTCATGGGAACAACAGGTTCAGGGTTGTGAAAAGTTGACCAGCGCGAGTTTCTTGTCTTCCAGGCCGAGTTCGAGGCTTCCCTCAAAGTTCATTTGTATAACCGTTATTGCAACGCCAATTCTTCCGGTCGCCGCAGCGATTTCTCCTTCCAGGTCCCCTCCTTTCAACGCAAGCAGGTGTGGGGAATTTGATTTCCCTCCCGATGCCTCCGGCCGCTTCCCCGCACGCACGAGGGGCCGGCTCCAGAGTGCAAGATCTTCGAGCGAGGCCACCGCGCGCGCAACAACCATGTCGAACATCCCGACTCCCTTCTTCCCCGCACTTTCTTCCGCCCTCCCGGTGAGGACCGCCACATTCTTCAGTTGCAGGGAGCGGATAATCTCTTCCGTGACCATCGACTTCTTCCTGATCGAGTCCAGGAGTGTCACCGAAACGTCCGGCCGGACAATTGCAAGAGGGATACCCGGAAGCCCACCTCCGCTCCCGAGGTCAAGTACGCGCGACCCATCGGGAATGTCAACATAAAAGAGGGGGGCAATGCAGTGAAGAATGTGACTGAACCAGACATTCTCTTCATCTCTTCTTGATATCAGATTGATTTTTTTGTTCCACTCAAGAAGCCCTCCGACATACCGTCCAAGTAATGCCAGCTGATCGTCGCTGAGGGAGAGGGCATTCTTCCTGCAAATTGTTCGGAGTGCTATCGGGGGCTCAGCCACAGCGCATGAGGTCTGTTTGGCTTCATGTTTCACGTGAAACATCATCTTGAAAGGGCGATCATAAGGACCGATATATCTGCCGGCGTCACGCCGCTGATCCGCGACGCCTGGCCAAGGGACCTCGGCTTCACGCGTTGAAGTTTTTCCTTCCCTTCGGTGCTGAGCGATTTTACGGAAAGGAAGTCGAACCCGTGCGGGATTTCCATCTGCTCGCCCCCTGCGAACTGCCTGATCTGCTCCTCCTGCCTCCGAAGATACCCGTCGTACTTCACTTCAATTTGAACCCGCTCCCGTGCTTCTCTATCGTCGGTCAGAATCCGCATCCGCTCATCACATGCCACACGCGGAAGCGCAAGCAGGAGTTCCACGGTCACTTCGCTTCGCTTCAGAATCTGGGAGAGCATCACCCCCTCCGTGACAGGTTCGCTCCCCACAGAACGGAGAGCGCCGTTGACTTCACCCGGAGAGACTCGCTCTGACTCGAGATACTTTCTTGCTTCAACAACTCTTCGTTCCTTCTCCTCGAGCCGCCGGAGCGCCGTGTCCGGTATCAGTCCGAGGGCGTGCCCACGCCGCATCAGGCGCGAGTCAGCATTATCCTGCCGGAGAAGGAGCCTGTATTCTGCGCGGGAGGTGAACATCCGGTACGGTTCCTCCGTCCCCTTGTTGATCAGATCGTCGATCATGACGCCGATATATGCATCGTCCCGCCGAAGGACCAGCGGATCTCTCCTCTGAACCCGAAGAGCGGCGTTTATTCCCGCGATCAGCCCCTGCGCTGCCGCTTCCTCGTATCCGCTCGTTCCGTTGATCTGACCGGCGAAAAAGAGCCCGCGGACCAGTTTCGTCTCCAGCGTGTGCTCTACCTGAAACGGCGGGAAAAAGTCATACTCGACCGCATACCCGGGCCGCAGCATGCGGCAGTTCCGCAGACCCGGGACCGTGGCAAGCGCCGCGCGTTGGACATCCTCCGGAAGGCTCGTTGAGAATCCGTTCATGTAGACGATGTCTGTCTCGTACCCTTCTGGCTCCAGGAAGATCTGATGCCGGTCTCGCTCCGCAAAACGGTTGATCTTGTCTTCAATGGACGGACAGTACCGCGGCCCTATCCCCTTGATCCTTCCGGTGAACATCGGTGAGCGGTCGAAACCGCTCCTCAGGATTTCGTGCGTCTCGCGGTTTGTATATGTCAGGTACATCGGGATCTGCCGGTTTTCGATCCGGGAGTTCTGATATGAAAATGGCGCCGGGTCCCTGTCGGAGGGCTGGACTTCCGTTTCCGATAGGTCAATGCTCTTCAGGCTGAGTCGCGGGGGTGTCCCGGTTTTGAGTCTCCCGGTCCGGAAGCCAAGTTGCATGAACTGTTCGGTGAGTCCGTGGGACGCCGGCTCCCCGAACCGCCCCCCTTCGGTCATCCGGAGCCCGGTGTGCATGACAGCGTTCAGGAACGTCCCGCTGCAAAGGACCAGGCTGGCAGTCGCGATCTTACGACCGTCGGAGAGTACCAGACCCTCGAGCACCCCTTTGGAAACGACAATTCCTTCGAGTGACCCTTCGAGAACCTCGAGTCCGGGTTGTCGTATCACACGATAACGCGCCTCGCGGCTGTACCATTCTCTGTCGTTCTGAGAGCGGGGGGACCAGACCGCGGGCCCCTTCGATTTGTTCAGCATGCGGAAATGGATTCCCGTCGCGTCGGCGATCTTTCCCATCTCACCCCCCAACGCATCGATCTCCCTCACCAGGTGGCCCTTTGCCGTCCCGCCGATTGCCGGATTACACGACATTCTCCCGATTGCATTTGCGTCCATGGTCAGGAGGACCGTTTTGCACCCCATGCGTGCCGCGGCAAGGGCTGCTTCAATTCCGGCGTGTCCTGCACCGACCACAACTACGTCCGCCCTCCCGTTCACTTCATCACCCCTATGTTTCACGTGAAACAATGCCTATTTGCCCACACAGAATGCCGAAAAAACCGAATTCAGCACCTCATCGCTTGTGACCTCTCCCGTAATCTCCCCCAGCGCGGTGAGAGACTCCCGTAAATCAAATGCCACAAATTCATTTGTTGCCCCCTGCCTTAGCGATTGTAATCCTGCTTCAAGGCTGGCAATACTTCGGGTAAGAGATTCCCAATGCCGTCTTCCCGTAATCTGCACGCTTTCGTGGGTATCCATTCCCGATTGCGCAACGAGTCCGGTCAGCTCCTCTGCCACCAGGTGTACGCCTTCCCCGGTCGCCGCAGAAAGGAGAACTTCCCGACCCTCCAGATCGCCCGACCGGAATGCTCTACTTAGTGGGGTGGCCCCCGGAACAAGATCAATCTTATTCCTGATGATCATGGCGGTTTGGTGGGGCGACACGGTCATGTCGCTCAGAAGTTCATCGGGACTTGCATTGGATGTTGTCAGGTCGTCCACCAGAAGGATTACATCGGCCCGCTCAATCGATTTCCGGCTTTGGAGTATCCCTTCCTGTTCGACCGGATCCCGGGCCTCCCGCAGCCCCGCGGTGTCTGTCAGCCTGAACAGAACACCGGAGAACGTTATGCTCTCTTCCAGATAATCCCGGGTTGTCCCGGGGACGGGGGTGACGATAGCCCGTGCATCCTTGAGCAGTGCGTTGAACAAACTCGACTTGCCCGCGTTCGGCTTTCCCGCGATCACAACCGACAGACCGTTCCTGTAGAGTCGGCCCGTCCTGAACGTGTCGGCCATTGCTTCGAGGCGGGTCTTCGCTGAGAGAACCTTACGTTCTATGTCACCCCGGGCGATCACAGCGATTCCCTCTTCGCTGAAATCCAGATCAATCTCCAATAACGCACATAGAGCAATCATGGCGTCCCTGATCTCCCCGACCGCTCCCGCGAGGCGGCCGTTCAGCTGATCGAGCGATGCACGGTGCGCGCGGCTGCTTCCCGATGCAATGAGAGCAGCCACGGCCTCGGCCTGCGAAAGGTCCATCCTCCCGTTCAGAAACGCCCGCCTCGTGAATTCGCCCGGCGCCGCCTGCCGCGCGCCCGCCCCCAGCAGCACGCCCAGGACCGCATCCGTCACAAACAGGCCGCCGTGACAGCTGATCTCCACAACGTCCTCCCCCGTGTAGGAGTGCGGCGCCCGATACAGCGCGGCAACCACCTCATCGACCGGGTTCCCCTCGGGCCCGACAAGCATGCCGTGGTGCAGCGTGTGGCTTGCCGCCGTGCCCAGCGGCCGTCTCCCCCGGAACACCGTATCGGCGATTGCAACGGAATCCGCACCGCTCAGGCGCACAACCGCGATGGCCCCTTCGCCCCGGGGCGTTGCAACGGCCGCTATCGTATCTGACGTGTGGATCTTCATGGGGAATCGCGGAGAGTGATTAACCTAACGATTTCCACCGAGAGTATCAATCCGCGGAGGGAGCAACAAAAACGCCCCGCCGTGGGGCGGGGCGTGCATGGAAAACAACAATCGCCGGCAGCTACCGCTTCAGCTTCGGCAGGTCCCGTGAGATGCGCGACATGATCCCGCCGCTCCGTTTCTTCTGATCCACCTTCCGCAGGGGTTCGTCGCCGCCGGACTTATTCAGCCACATCTGCTGACCGATCGCCAGGAGATTGAACACGAAGTAATACAGGTTCAGTCCCGAGGGCAGGCTGTTGAACATCAGCGTCATCAGGATGGGCATCATCCAGACCATCGCTTTCTGCCGGGGATCGGTGACCGTCATCTTTTGCTGGAGAAACATCGTGATCCCCATCGCGAGCGCAAGCCCGCTTACTGCCGTAATCCCGAAAAACGGGATGGAGAACGGGAGATGAAGGACAGAGTCGGGAATGGACAGGTCCTGTATCCAGAACATGAATGCAGACTGGCGCAGCTCGATCGACGACCGGAATACGGCATACAGGGCAAAGAGAATCGGCATCTGCAGCAGAAGGGGGAGGCAACCGGCAGCCGGGTTGATGCCATACTCCTTGTACAGATTCATGATCTGCTGGTTTTGCTTGTTCGGATCGTCCTTGTACTTTTCGCGGATTTCGTTCATCAGCGGGGTGAGCGCCTGCATGCGCTTCATCGACTTCATGCTGGTGCGCGTCAGCGGATGGAGGGCGATCTTGATAATGATGGAGAAGACGATGATCACCCACCCGTAATTCGGGATGAACAGGTGCAGGAACTGGAACAGGGGAATCATGACAAATTCGGAAATCGGCCGGATGATCCACGCTGCCCCCAGGCTCATCATCTGTTCCAGCCCGCGGCCGTATCCCTTGACGATATTGAAGTCAAGCGGTCCGATGAACACGGTGATCTTCGCGCTTTCGTTCCCCGTCTTGAGGGGCATCTTCAGCGCAAGGGTATAATTTTCCTTGGCTCCGTTATTGGCAGCCGGAAGGCGGGTCCCCTCGAGGTAGGCACCCTGGCAGGCGTCCTTCTCTGGGAGCATTGCTAGCGCAAAGTACTTGTTCCGTGTCGCGACCCAGTCTGTCGCGCCGTTGATGTCGCGCTTGGCGATTTCCCCCGTTTTGGTCGCATCGACCTCAATCAGCTCGCCCCCCGAGTAAGCGTATCCCATGGCGAAACTCGACTCGTCCACGCTGTTGTGCTCGGCGTACCGGAGCCCGCCCTCCCACACAACCTGGTATTCGTAGTTCGAGATCGCCGGCGCCATCCCCGTGAACCGGAATTCTGTCTCGACGGCATACGTCCCGTTTGTAAATGTCATCCGCTTCGTCAGTTTTCTTCCTTCAACGACCGGCAGCGTCAGCTCGACGGTGACCGAGCCGTCCCCCGAGAGAGCGTAGGTTGTCCACGACCCCTCATGCGCGTCAAAATAGAGTTGCCGCGTGTTCACCAGCTTCCCGTCTCCCGAAGTGAACAGCAGACTCAGATCCCCGCCGTGGTCATAATCCACAAGCTGCACGGGGTGCCCGTCCCACGTTTTATACCGGTGAAGCTCCCAGGTACGGATAAGACCGCCGTGCGTTGTGATCTCCGCGGTGTACAGGTCCGTCTTCACGGTGATGATCTTTTCCACCCCCGTAGCTCTCGGGGCAAAGTAGGCCCCGAGCATCTCTTCGGGCGTGTGCTTCGTGGTATCGCTCTGCACCGCCACAGGATGCTCGGTGCGCACGGTGTCATGCACCACCGCGGGTGCGTTGCGGAGACTGTCCGCGCCCGCGCCCCGCTGCGGCGGGGGGACCGCAGGCGATTGAAGCCACATCCAGACGATCAGCACGAGGCCGATGAGCACGAATCCGAAAGTTGTATTTTTATCCATGAACCATTCTCTGTTCAGAAGTGACTGGCTTACGCCGGATCATATCCCCCGGGGTGCAGGGGGTGACAGCGCCCGATCCGCTTGACGGCGCGCCACGAGCCGGACAGAACGCCGTATTTTTGTATGGCGTCCATGGCATAGTGCGAGCACGTGGGGGTGAATCTGCAGGTGTTGGGCGGCAACATCGGCGCGATCACAAGCTGATACCCGCGCAGCAGAAGGAGAACAAGTCGTTTCATGAAGTCACCGGTCGCAGCGCTCTGGCACACCGCTGACAGAGCGCTGCCATATCGCTCTGCACCTGGCCGAGTCCCAGCCGCTCAACAACGGTTCCTTTCTTGCCCTTGAACACAAACACAATTGCCAGAGAGCCGCCGCCGACCGACGCTCGCAACGGAGCGCTCTCTGCGTCGAACGCAGCCCGCATCAGCCGCCGGACCCGGTTGCGTCGTACTGCGTTCTGCATCCTCCTGGAGACGGAAAAGCCGGCACGCAGGCGCGTCCCGGCTCCGCGATCAAACCGGAAGAAACATCGGACGAGCTCTCCATCAATCCTGTCGCCCGTCTCCAGCACAGCAGCAAATGATCCACGCCCCCGCAGCGTTTCTTCCTTCTTCACCTAACGTTCGTCGCTGACCGTCAGCTTCTTCCGGCCGCGCGCGCGCCGCCGCGCAAGAACTTTCCGGCCGTTTTTCGTGGCCATGCGCGCACGGAACCCGTGGGTGTTCTTGCGCTTCCTCTTGTGAGGTTGAAATGTTATGCTCATCGGGCTCAACTCCGTCTGTTGGTGGGTCCGTGGCGGGCATCCGACCTTCACGCCCACGGCTCTGTCGCCGGGAGGCATTCAAGGTATAAAAATTATGCCACAGATTCAACAAACCCCGGTCCAACAAAGAAATAATCCACTTGCGTCCGCCGCAGCTTTGTATTATAATCGTATTGATTCTGGGGTTTTCCCTTGTGTTGACAATCTGTTGATAATCCACTGCAGCACCGTGAGACACTTGGATGTCAACCGCCCCCCGTTCACGATCCGACCTCACGTGTTGACAACACCAGACAATGCGCCTCAATCTGCAGTTTTTGCCTGTTTCCTCTCTCCACAGGATTGTTGATAACATATTGATACCAACCGCTGAAATGTACGCGCGATGATGCGTGCACAACTTTGTGGATAACCGTGTGCGGTGTGTGGATAACCTCTTAAGTTAGGATGCCTTCGATGGATGCCGGATCCCCGATGTTGCTGAACCCTTCCGAAGAAGAACAGGCCCGCGATGTGTGGAATGCATGCCTTGAGTTGATCAGGGACAGTGTGAACACGCAGAGTTTCAAGACCTGGTTTGAACCGATGGTGCCGGTCTCGCTCCGCGGAGGGAAGCTCACCGTCCAGGTCCCGAGCCAGTTCTTCTACGACTGGCTGGAAGAACATTACTATTCGGTGATCAGCGCGACCATCGAGAAGGTCCTGGGCAAAGATGCGCACCTCGAGTATGCCGTACGGACGGATGAGTCACCCGTTGAAATGGAATACCAGGCTGCACCCCAGGCACTCCCGCTCCCGGAACGCCGGTCGTTTCCACCACAGCCGTCTTCGTTCACCGTCAATGCGGCGGCCGGTCGTGCAGGCCCTGGAGGCGAGGTTGCGTCAGGTACCTTCCAGACATTTCTGAATGCCCGCTACACGTTTGAGAACTTTATCAAGGGGGACAGCAACCAGCTCGCCCGTGCCGCGGGGTCTGCCGTCGCCAACAATCCCGGCGGGACGTCCTTTAACCCGCTCGTCATTTACGGCGGGACCGGTCTCGGAAAGACACATCTGATGCAGGCAATCGGCAATTACTCCATCTCCCACGGCAAGGCAAAGCGGGTTATCTACGTCTCCAGTGAGAAGTTCACCGTGGAGTTCGTCGAGGCAATTCAACGCGACACCACGAGCGAATTCGCCGCCTTTTACAGGAGTATGGATATCCTGATCGTGGATGACATACAGTTCTTTGCGGGCAAAGAGCGGACCCAGGATCACTTCTTCCATACCTTCAACGAATTGCACCAACTTGGCAAACAGATTGTCCTTTCGTCCGATCGTCCACCGAAGGAGCTCAAGGGTCTTGACGACCGGCTCCTCTCACGCTTCCAGTGGGGATTGACCTCCGATATCCAGCCCCCCGACCTGGAAACGCGTATCGCCATCCTGCGGAAGAAAAGTGAAAACGAGGGGATCGATCTCCCTCAGGACGTGGTTGAGTGCATCGCGGCAAATGTTACGTCCAATATCCGTGAACTGGAAGGATGCCTGATCAGCCTTATGGCCAAGGCTTCTCTGGAGGGGCGCGACATCACCGTCGATCTTGCCCGGGAAGTCCTGAAGGTGGTTGTCGGCGACGTGAAATCACCCCTGACCATTGAAACAATTCAGCGGACCGTCTGCGAGTACTTCAGCATTCCCGACGATCTCATCCGGGCCAAGACGAGAAAACAGGAGGTCGTCAACGCACGGCAGGTCGCAATGTACCTGGCAAAAGAGCTGACCAACTGCTCTCTGAAAACGATCGGACTTCATTTCGGGGGGCGTGACCACAGCACGGTGATCCACGCCTACCAATCCGTGGAAGATCAGATGCGCATCGATCAGAAATACCAGGCGAACGTTGTCCAGATCAAGCGGCGCCTGCAGATGCTCGGACACGTCTGATCCGCGTGAACAACCTGTCGGTAACCGTGTGCTTAGTCTGTGAATTCCTGTGTGGTGGCGGTGCACAACACAGGGACCGGTCATCACGGTGCATCCGCGTGTGTATAATGTGAGCGTCTTGCCTCATTACTCACTCTCTGTCCCCTCAAGTAACAACTCACGTACACCCGCATTTCCTGCGCGTGCGTTCCATGTTACTCCTTCCTGCATATATGTTATGAACATATCAACACCCCTTATAACTCTTACTCTTTTTATTCATAAAGAGAGTACTAAGAGAGTAATAGACGAAGACCCTCATATTGTCTTTATGCTGATTTTTGCGTAATTTTACTGGGTTAAGCACTTTCGGATATTCCTACGTGACCCACCTGAGGAGAATGCGATGAAATTTACCGCCAACAGCATCGAACTTCAGAGAACGCTGAATAAACTCGGGGGCGTCGTACCGGCGAAATCCACCATGCCGATACTCGAGAATATACTGTGCGAACTGACTGGTGATGTGCTGACGCTGACGGCGACAGATGTGGCAACCTCTCTGACTGTTTCCCTTCCTGTCCGCGGAGGAGAAGACGGCAAAATTGCTATGCCGGCGAAGAGACTTATGGACACCATGAGATCTCTTCCGGATACGAGTGCTTCGTTCGTAGTAGATGTTGCTAGCAGTAAGATCCGCATCACGACCGACAACGGAGAATACGGACTTACCGGCGAGGGAGGAAAAGACTTTCCGCCGATCCCCACGTTTAAGGGAACGGCGGAACTGTCGATTGACAGCAACGAACTCCGGAACATCATTCACCGGACTGCGTTTGCGGTCAGCACAGACGAACTCCGGCCGGCCATGATGGGTGTGTTGCTGCAGACAAAAGGAACGGAAATGCGTGCAGTGGCGACCGACGGTCACAGGCTGGTCCGTCTGGTGCACACCCAATCCAAGCCTGTGTCCCTGAAGAAGGATGTGGTAATTCCAGCCAAGGCATTACTCGTCCTGGGCAAATCGATCGACGAGGGAACAATCGTCATCAGCGTCAGCGATACCCATATCAAGTTCTCTTTCGGCCAATCGTTCCTGGTGTCACGCCTGATCGATGAAACCTACCCGAATTACGAGGCGGTCATTCCGTCGGAAAACGACAAAAGGATGACGGTCAAGCGGGATGATATCATCTCTTCGATCCGTCGCGTGGCGCTCTATGCCAGCGCAACCACCCGGCAGATCCGGTTCGACGTCTCCGCCTCGAGTTTGAAAGTCAGCGCACAGGATCTGGACTTCGGCGGCGAGGCACGCGAAACACTTCCGTGTACATACACGGGAGAGGATCTCGAGATCGGGTTCAATTCGGGATACCTGATCGACATTCTCACACACCTGGAGAGCGAACAGGTCCACTTCCGGTTTTCTTCCCCCACGCGGGCGGGAATCGTCTCCCCGGTGGGCGGCGATGAGAAGGATGATATCATCATGCTCGTCATGCCCGTGCGCCTGAATACCTAGCGCTCCGTTCGCGGATCCACCATGCGAACAACGCTGCGTGCGGTTGCCCCGGGGGGGCGGGTGCAGGGAAGAGTCCGGGGAATGGACGGACGAACAACGATACACGGTCCCGCCTCCCGGCGGGATCGGCGTCTTGCCGGGTGGTGGTGCTGCGTATGATTCTCTCCGGCGTCAGGCTCAGCAACTTCCGCAACCATGAAGCTACCGCCATTGGCTTCGGACCGGGCATCAATGCATTGCTCGGAGAAAATGGTCAGGGAAAGACGAATGTGCTTGAGGCGGTGTCGTATCTGAGTCTGACGAAAAGTTTTTATGCCGCCGGCGATGTGGATGCGCTGCAGATCGGCAAAGACGCGTTCGAGGTGGAAGGCGGGCTGGTCTCGGCGGCGGGCGTGTCGCATACGGTCCATGTTGCCTATACCCGTGTCCCGCCCGCGAAATCGTTTCTGATCGACGGGACGGCCCCCGGGCGGCTCTCGTCGGTCATCGGCAGATTCCCGGTCGTGATCCTCTCGCCGGAGAACAATGCCATCACATTCGGCGGACCGGTGGAGCGCCGCAAGTTCATGGATCTGACGCTCTCTCAGGTCAGCAGGGTCTACCTGGAGGATCTGCTCGAGTACCGCCGGATTCTCCGGCAACGTAACAGGATTCTGACCGATGCCCGGTTGCGGGGCATCACGGTGGGCGGGATCCTTGAACCGTGGACGGAGAACCTTGCGCGCTACGGTGGCAGGATTGCACACCGGCGGCTCCTGTTTGTGGACGAATTCCGCTCCTCTCTCCGGAGTGCGTACCGCGATCTGGTGCCGGCGGCGGAAGAGCCCGATATCCGATACCAGTGCGGGTTTCCCGCGCGCGGCGTGGCCGGCGCGGAGGGGCTTTCGGACACTCTGCGCACGGCGCTGGAAGAGAAGCGCGCGGAGGAACTGGCGCGGGGCGTGACGCTCGCCGGTCCGCATCGCGATGAACTCGCCCTGACCATCAACGGCATCAGCGTCCAGCAGTTCGCGTCGCAGGGTCAGCATAAGACGCTGCTTGTGGCGCTCAAAGTGGCGGAGTTTATGTATGTCCGCGAACGCCGGGAAGAGGTCCCGCTCTTCCTGCTGGATGATGTCTTCAGTGAACTGGACGCAGGGCGCGCGGCACGCATCCTTGCGCTTGCCGCGGGGATCGGCCAGACGATGATCACCACGACCAACGACGGCGTGTTCGGCTCTTCGATCGTCTGGGGGGACCGGCACAGGAGGTATATTGTTGAAAACGGCACGTGCAGGCCGGCGGCGTGACAACACCCCCCGGAAACGGGGAGCGCCGGTGGGAATCAGCGCGGCGGTGGACGCCTTCGTGAAGGATCTCGGCCTCAGGCCGACCCTTGCGGAGTACGATGTGATCACCTCGTGGGCGGAAGTGGTGGGTGAACAGATCGCGCGCGTTGCCGTGGCGCAGCGCATGGAACGCGGCATCCTCTATGTGGGCGTGAGCAGTGCGTCCTGGAGGGCCGAGTTGACCATGCGACGCGTGGAAATACTCAAGAAACTGAACAGCCGTGCGGGCACCCAGCTCGTCAGGGAAATCCGCTTCCGGTAGCACCGACACAACACACGAAGGTATGGGAAAGACATCCGTCGAAAAGAAAAAACCGGGCGCCGCACAAAACGACGAGCGCGCGTACACCGCGGAAGATATCACCGTTCTCAAGGGACTGGAAGCGGTGCGCCGCCGCCCCGCGATGTATATCGGGGACGTGAGCAGCCGCGGGCTCCACCATCTCGTGTATGAGGTGGTTGACAATTCCATCGATGAAGCACTCGCCGGCTATGCAAAGAACATCGACGTGGCTATCAACAAAGACGGATCGGTGACGGTGACCGATGACGGGCGCGGGATCCCCACCGATATGCACAAGGAGGAAAAACGCTCGGCGCTTGAAGTGGTCATGACTATGCTGCACGCCGGCGGCAAATTCGATAAGCACTCCTACAAAGTCTCGGGCGGGCTTCACGGCGTGGGCGTCTCGGTGGTGAACGCACTGAGCGAATGGCTCGAAGTGGAAGTGTGGCGGGATGGCAAAGTCTGGTCGCAGAAGTACAAGAGGGGGGAGCCGGTGGCGGCTGCCCGGGTGACCGGGAAGGCGGAGCGGGATCGGACCGGGACCCGTGTGACCTTCCAGCCCGACGAACAGATTTTCAAGAACCGCGCGTTCAAGTTTGAAACCCTTGCCGAACGCCTCCGGGAACTCGCCTTCCTCAATTCGCAGGTGAAGCTGCGGATCGTGGACATGCGGACCAAAAGCGAGCAGGAGGAAATCTTTCATTTCAAGGGCGGGCTGGTTGAGTTTGTCAAGTACATCGATGCGACACGGCCGTCGATCATGAAAAAGCCTTTCTACGCCCAGGGCGCGGATAAGGATGAGAATGGGCGCACGGTGGAAGTGGAGGCGTCCTTCCAGTACAACGACCAGTACAGCGAGAATATTTTTACGTATGTCAATAACATCAACACGCACGAGGGAGGAACCCACCTCGTAGGTTTCCGCACCGCCCTCACCCGCTCGCTCAACACCCATGCGTACAAGAACGGCATCCTGAAGGAGGGAGGCATCTCGCTCACGGGAGACGATTTCCGCGAGGGCTTCACCGGCGTCCTGAGCATCAAGGTCCCCGAGCCGCAGTTTGAAGGACAGACCAAGACGAAACTGGGGAACAGCGAAGTCAAGAGTATCGTCGAAAGCGCGATCGGCACCGCGCTGCAAACGTGGCTCGAGGAGAATCCCGGCGATGCGCGGAGAATCCTGGACAAGTCTATGCGCGCGGCCGAAGCCCGCGAGGCGGCGCGCAAGGCACGCGACCTCACACGGCGCAAGAACGCGCTCTCCGGCGGTGGATTGCCGGGGAAGCTTGCGGACTGCTCCATCAATGATCCAGAACACTGCGAGCTCTACCTGGTGGAAGGTGACTCCGCAGGCGGGAGCGCGAAGCAGGGACGTGACCGCCGTTTCCAGGCAATTCTTCCGCTCAAGGGGAAGATCCTGAATGTCGAAAAAGCCCGGCTGCACAAGATCCTGGAGAACGAAGAAATCAGGAACATCTTCACGGCCATTGGGACCGGCGTGGGAGAGGAGTTTTCGGTGGAAAAACTCCGCTACGGCAAGGTGATCCTCATGTGCGACGCGGACGTAGACGGGTCGCACATCCGGACACTGCTGCTGACCCTGGTCTACCGCCACATGAAGGAGCTGATCGAACTCGGTCATGTGTACATCGCCCAGCCGCCCCTGTTCAAAGTCAAGAAGGGGAAACAGGAACTCTATGCCTATGACGAGGTGGAGCGGGATGAGCTTGTCAAACGCCTTGGGGCCGACAAAAAAAAGGGGGACGGCGAGGCAAAGGATGAAATGCCGCTGGAGGAGGGTGCGGTCGTGGTCGGGAACAACATTGTCATCTCCCGCTTCAAGGGACTGGGCGAGATGAATCCCGAACAGCTCTGGTCGACCACCATGAATCCCGACACCCGTACGATCCTCCGGGTGGGCATCGAGAACGCCGCGGACGCAGACAGGACGTTCTCCATTCTGATGGGCGATGAAGTCGAGCCGCGCCGGGAATTCATCGAAAAAAATGCCAAGTACGTGCGGAATCTGGACGTCTGATCCAGAATACGCGGACACGTGAACACATCGGTGCATTGATATGGCAACCGTGAACGAAAAGATCATCCCGGTCGACATCGAAGAAGAGATGCGTGGATCGTACATCGATTACTCGATGTCGGTCATCGTGTCGCGGGCGCTTCCCGATGTGCGGGACGGTCTGAAACCGGTGCACCGCCGTGTGCTGTTTGGCATGCAGGATCTCGGACTGGCGTCAAACCGGGCGTACAAGAAATCTGCACGCATCGTGGGTGAGGTGCTCGGCAAGTACCATCCGCACAGCGACGCGGCGGTGTATGACACCATGGTCCGGATGGCGCAGGACTTTTCCATGCGGTATCCGCTGGTGGACGGCCAGGGGAACTTCGGCTCGGTCGACGGCGACTCGCCGGCCGCCATGCGGTACACGGAGGCGCGGCTTTCCCGCATCGCGGAGGAAATGCTTCGGGATCTGCAGAAAGACACCGTCGACTTCGTTCCGAATTTTGACGACACCCTCAAGGAACCCTCCGTCCTGCCAGCGATGGTGCCGAACCTCCTGGTGAACGGCACGAGCGGCATCGCCGTCGGCATGGCGACGAATATCCCGCCGCACAACCTCGTGGAGGTCATCGAGGCGTGCCTCGCCCTGATCAAGGACGAGGCCATCACGGACGAGAAGCTGATCAAGATCGTAAAGGCGCCCGACTTCCCGACCGGCGGTATCATCTACGGCTATGAGGGCGTGAAGAGCGCCTACACGACCGGCCGCGGCCGGATCGTAGTGCGCGCGAAAGCGAACATCGAAACGGGGAAAAACGACCGGCAGAGCATCATCATTTCGGAAATCCCGTATCAGGTCAACAAGGCAAACCTGATCGAAAAGATCGCCGATCTGATCAACGAGAAGAAACTGGAGGATATCGCCGACATCCGGGATGAGTCGGACCGCGACGGTCTCCGGGTGGTCATTGATCTCAAACGGGATGCCAATGCCGAAGTCATCCTGAATAATCTGTACAAGCACACCCAGATGCAGACGACGTTCGGCGTCATCATGCTCGCCCTGGTGGACG
>JBGPYM010000208.1:0-5778 GCA_041493205.1 Bacteroidota bacterium | reverse complement strand
TGTTCTTTTTCCCCTGCCGCTTGCTCTGGTCCCCGGTCCATCTTGCACTTGACAGATTTCTTCTTAGATTCCTCCTGTAGTCACGATTACCAGGAGGCATGCTGGCATGCTCGACATGATCATCATCGGGGCGGGTCCCGCCGGCATCTGCATGGCATCGGAAGCACGTGCTGCCGGAATCGATGCTGACAAGATTCTGCTCCTCGAAAAGGCCGCTGAACATTCGTTCTCGCTGAAAAAGTACTACCCTGAAAACAAACTCGTGACCGCCAACTACAAGGGGTTTGAGGCCGTCTGTACGGGCGTCATGTGCATCATCGACCAGTCCAAGAACCAGGCCATCTCGTACCTCGACCAGACGATCCGCGATAACGATATCCGCGTCCAGTACGGCGAGACCGTCTACAAAATCCACAAGGAGCCGGCGGAACAGAGATTCACCCTGTTCACCGACAGGGCGTCGTATGACGCAAAGGTGGTCGTCATCGCCATCGGCATCCTCGGCAAGCCGAACAAACCGGACTACAAGCTCCCGTTGAGCCTCAAGGAGCGGATTCTCTACGACATGACGACGACCGATGTGAAGGGAGCCGACGTCCTCGTTGTGGGCGGCGGGGACAGCGCCTCGGAATACTCCCAGTTCCTCGTCCAGCAGGGAAACCGCGTCGTCCTGAGTTACCGCGGCCCGGAATTCACGAGGATGAACGACATCAACCGCAAGAGCATTCTCGCCCTGGGGGAACGGGGGCAGGTGACCATTCTGTACGGGTCGAATGTCGCCGCAATCAGGGATGCGGGGGGAAAGCCGGCAGTTGATTTCAAAGAGCCCGCCTTCCCGCCGGGGACCTTCGACTTCGTCGTCTACACCCTTGGCGGGACGACGCCGAACAATTTTCTGAAGACGATCGGCATCGAATTCGACGGTGACGCACCGTACGTCAAAGACGGGCACGAGACAAACGTGCCCGGGATGTTTCTCATCGGTGACCTGAGCGCGGGTACAAAAGGGGGATCGATCATCTGGGCGTTCAATTCCGCCAACACCGCCATGAGGAAGATTTGCCGGGACTACCTCGAGTGCAGGGTGGAGCCGGGTGCTACGAAAGCATAATCATCTGAGCTCCCCTCACCGGACTATGCGATCGGGCCGGGCCGCCTGGCTTGTCCTCCTGCTCATTGCGTCTGCCGCTCCGGCACAGCCCCCCGACTCCACCTCCATTCGCCAGGTTCGTCCCGGCGTCATCGAACGCACGCTGGTCCGGAGTGCCGGGCCGTGGCGCATTCATATCCTCACCATCGACCTCACCCGCAGGGAACTTTCCCTCCGCAGCGCCCACGCCTTTGACCGCCTCCGCGGCAGAGAGACCACAAGTTCCATCGCCTCCCGGTTTCCCGCCCGGGCGGGGACCGTTGTCGCCGCACTCAATGCCGATTTCTTTGCGCT
Organism: Bacteroidota bacterium; assembly: GCA_041493205.1. Lineage (GTDB taxonomy): Bacteria > Bacteroidota > Ignavibacteria > UBA10030 > UBA6906 > JBGPYM01. The sequence goes on along the minus strand of JBGPYM010000208.1, from coordinate 4,334 downwards.
TGAAACGGGGGAGACCGTCAACAATCAGGTCGCGGAAGGGGCGTTCGTCAAAGGAATCGGACTCCGGCATGCGCTCCCCCGGTCTCAGTTCGGAATAACGTGGGACCGGTCCCCGTTCATTGACCGGCTTCGATATCGCGGCACGGTGATCGCACCCGGCGCCGGGCCGGCGGCACTCGATGGGCTCAACACACTCCCCGACAGCGGCGGTGTCAGTCTCATCACTGCCTGGTGGGGAGGACGGCTTCCTGATTCAGCAGGTACCCATCCCCTTCGGCGGGTCCGGCTGCAGGAAGCCGGCCGGCGGACGGACACCCTTCTGTTCACTCTCGTGCAAGGGGAAGCCGGGTCCGGTGACACACTTTCCTGCGCTCTGCTCACGCGCGAAGATTCTCCACACCCGTTCGTGCGTGCGCTGCACTCCCGTGATACGCTCTGTGTCGTCGAGGGAACAGCTCCGCCCAGCGGCCGCATCCGCACCCTCGTCGGGGGCGCCCCGAGAATCGTGCTGGACGGGGAGAGCGTTGCCGGGAAGCCGGAATTCATGGAAGGCACATCCGCGGAGTTTTCCCGCAAACGTCACCCGAGAACGGGCATAGGGTTTTCACAGGACAGCAGCAGGGTCTTTTTTCTGGTGGTCGACGGCCGACAGCAGGGAAGCGCAGGGATGACGCTCCCCGAGTTTGCCGATCTTATGATTGAAGCAGGTGTCTGGCAGGGACTGAATCTGGACGGGGGTGGATCAACGGTGATGATTATCGGGGGGAACATCGTCAACTCTCCCTCCGATCCCGGCGGGGAGCGCCCGGTCGCGAACTGCCTCCTTCTTGTTGCGGACCCCCTCGAAGGCGAGCCGGCCCGATGAGACCAGCAGCGGCACACCCATCGCAATGTAGAGCGTCCCAACCCCTGCGGCCGGCAGAACGCCGGCGCTCCGCAACCACACACCGGCGCTCATCATGACCGACATGAGGCCGTAGCTTCGCCACGACTGGAATGAGAACAGACAGGGGCGATCGGGGGCAAGTGTGCGTATTCTCCCGATCGTGCGCTCGGTCAGCCTGTTGAACAGGAACCGGAAACCGATGATACCTGCGAAAATCCCCAGGTTCCCGAGGACAATGTGATCCCCGAGCGTATCCGGAAGCAGAAGGTAACCGCGGAGCAAGAGCACGCCTCCGGCCAGACCCCACACAACGGCGGCCATCCGAAGCAAACCATTCCGTGAACTCCCGGGTTTCCACCGGTGATACCACGGTGCGCTGCTGCCGGGCCGTGTGTGCATGCCGTCAGAGTGCATGAAGTGAGGCGTGAAACCCGGTGAAAAAGACCCTGATCTGATCGCGGACTCGCCGGAATTCCTGCAAAGCCTCCTCGTTTGTCCCCTGAACAATGGCCGGATCATCAAACCCCTGGTGCAGCCGGAGGCCAACGCGGCCGGTGAACACCGGACAGGTTTCCCGCGCCTGATCGCAGACAGTGAGTACGGCGTCAAACTGCTCCCCGGTGAACCGGTCGACCGGTTTCGGAACGGCGGATGATATGTCCACGCCGATTTCCTTCATGACCCGGACGGCGAGGGGATGCACGCGGGCGGAAGGGAGCGTTCCGGCCGAAAAGACCTCCAGGCCCGGATCAAGGGAGCGAAGAATTCCTTCCGCCATCTGGCTCCGGCATGAGTTCCCGGTGCAGAGGATGAGAATTCTGCTCACAGGAGCATCTCCATGCAGAGAGCGTGGGAAGGGCAGGCGCCCGAGAATTCGAAGGAGCCGGTAACGGGTCCGGTAACCGTGGCCGGGTCGATCGCCCGGAACCCTTTCGCCGCGAAGTACGGACCAGCGGTGTCTGTCAGCAGCAGCAGGCGCCGTACGCGTTCGGCCCGCGCCAGTGCCATGGCCTTCGTGAAAAGCTGGGATCCGATACCCGCGTTTCTCCGCTCCGGGGCGATGACGGCCGACCGGAGAAGGGCCGTCTCTCCGTACAATTCCAGCCCCATGGCGCCGATGATCACCCCGTCCAGCTCCGCCACCAGAAAGGAATGGAAATGCTCGACAACTCCCTCCCGGGGGAGCGATGCTGCAGTGAGGAGTGCGCTCACGGCGCCGAGATCTGTCGGCGCAGCCGGACGGATGAGATACGGTGCAAACCGCGTCATGGGTGGAATCTCCGTATCAGCAGCAATTGTCGCCGGGTGCGCAGCACGAGGCTTTGCGCCCGTACACCGTGATGCTCTTGATGGCGGTCCCGGAGGCGCGGAATTCCTGGAGCGCCCCGGGTGCAAGATACTGAAGAAGAATCTCATCGGGAAGGTCGATGACCTTTTCCTTCACCACGCGGACATCCGAGAAACCCGCGGCCGCAATATGACGCAGATAGGTCTCCTTTTCAAGAGCGCCCGCGACGCATCCCACGTACATCTCAGCCGCCTCCCTGATCGCAGGGGGGAGTGCCCCGCGGACGACGACATCGGAGATGCTGAAGTGGCCCCCCGTCTTGAGGATCCGGAATATCTCCGCGAACGCGCGCGCCTTGTCGGGCACCAGGTTGAGCACGCAGTTGCTGATCACCACATCCGCAGTCTGGGCCGCCACCGGAACACGCTCTATGTCACCCGCGCGGAATTCGACGTTCTGAAAACCGAGCTTTGCAGCGTTCGCCCGCGCCTTCTCGATCATGGCGTCGGTCAGGTCCACTCCGATGACCTTCCCCTTGTCCCCGGCAAGCGTACGGGCGACAAAGACGTCGTTCCCGGCGCCGGACCCGAGATCAACGACCGTGTCCCCCTCCTTGATCTGGGCGAACTCGGTCGGGATGCCGCATCCGAGTCCGAGATCCGCGTCCCGGTTATACCCTTTCAGCTTCGAATAGTCCTCGGCGAACACTTCGTAGTCCACTGTGCAGCATCCGCCGGTCCCGCAGCACGACGACGCGTTCTCTTCGCGGGACTGGCCCGCAATCTGGGTATACCGTTCTTTGATGGTTGACTTGATGTTTTCCGCATTTTCCATTGCAGTGCTCCTCAGATATGTCAGCAGGCGTCGTGTGGGGCGGTTTCCGTGATTTCATCGAAGAACCCCTGGAGGAGTCCCGCCATTTCCTTGAGGTTCTCGTAATGAAGGCAGTAGCAGGAGCGCGGACCCTCGATCTCGCCTTTGATCAGCCCGGCGTCCTTCAGTTCCTTGAGATGTTGCGACACGGTGGATTGTGCAAGGGGCATGACCTCCACGATTTCTCCGCAGATGCAGGAAGTCTTCTCGCCGAGCGTCTGGAGAATTGCGACGCGTGCCGGATGCGCAATCGCCCTGGCATACGACGCCAGGCGGTTTTGATCGGTAGCGAACTTAGCTTTCTTGTTCAGGGCCATCTCTTCCTCCGTTATCGCTTATCGTAAATATACGATAAAGAAAGTCATATGTCAAGGGAAAAGTTGATTCTCTCCCGGCCATTTATTATGCTCTAAGTTATTGAAATCCTGTCACTACGGGAATTTCCATGCGCCATCCCCTGTTCCGGACCAAGTCGCTTGACGCGATCCTGCGCGACGTGGGCGAGCCCGAGCAGCAGCTTAAGCGCGCGCTGGGTGCCTACGATATCATCATGCTGGGGATTGGCGCGATTATCGGTTCGGGGATTTTCGCCACCATCGGCACCGCCGTCGCCGGCGATGCCATCCGCGCCGGGGCGGGGCCCGGCATCGTCCTCTCCTTCATACTCACCGCCGTCGCCTGCGCATTCTGCGGACTCTGCTATGCCGAGTTCGCGTCGCTCGTCCCCATTTCCGGCAGCGCCTACACCTATTCGTACGCAACGTTGGGTGAACTGGTTGCGTGGATCATTGGATGGGATCTGATTATAGAGTATGCGGTCGGCAATGTCGCGGTCGCGATCGCCTGGGGAGCCTATTTTCAGCAACTCTGCGCGGGGCTCGGGTTTCATATCCCGGCGTGGCTGGCCGTGGATTACCGTTCAGCGCTCCAGGCCGCCGATGCCGCCGCAGCGGCAGCGATCGCGGATCCCGCCGTTGCACTGGCGCATCAGGCCTGGATCACGCACCCGACCTTCCTCGGCGTGCCGGTCATCTTCAATGCGCTCGCCGTCGGCATCGTCATGGCGATCACCTGGCTCCTGGTCATCGGGGTGAAGGAGTCGGCCCGCGTCAACAACGTCATGGTGGCGATAAAACTCGTCATCCTCGCCTTCTTCATCTATTCGGGCGCGAAATTCGTCAAGCCGGAAAACTGGTCGCCGTTTATGCCGAACGGTTTCTCCGGAGTCTGGGTCGGGGCGAGCCTGATTTTCTTCGCCTACATCGGCTTCGACGCGATCTCCACGGC
>JBGPYM010000194.1:0-6279 GCA_041493205.1 Bacteroidota bacterium | reverse complement strand
CCCCGGTGGAAGTCACCTGGACTTTAGAACCGACGTTCTGAATCGTCACATCGAGCGTGCCGCCGTTGAAATCGATGTTGTTCTGAAAGTGCCCCCGCACCGTCTTGTTGAAGTAAAGCGCGTTCCCCGCCATGTTGGCGCCGCTCAGGGCGATATCGTATGCGTTGGAACGGTTGAAGTAGGCCGCAAAGTTGTCCACCGCATCCGACGTGTTCATCGTGGCGTTCACGACGATCATCGCCGCCGTCATGGCGGCCACCAGGAGCAATGCGACACGACCGGTCACTAGATGGCCCCCTTCCCAAAGTTCCGGATCTCGAAACGAAGCTGTTTCCAGTTCACCATCACCGTCGTGAGAGAGTCGACGGTGCCGACCGCTGTGTACGGGTTGATGCTTTCCACCCGGAGCGTCACCTCTACGGCGATAATTTCCTTCAGCTTGTTATACGGAACAGGCACTGCAAGCGTGTCGCCGTTATACTTGAGGTAGCGGAGTGAAAAATTGGTGACCCCCATGCTGCTGCCGGAATATTCACCGGCATTCTCGCGACGGTAGAGCATGCGGTCGCGCGGGTTCATTGTGGAGGTGACGAAGGGTCCGAGCGCATAGGTCACATAATCCACCGTCCCGTCCCCTTCATTGGCCGCGTTGGAGGGAAGATCGGTCTTGAAGCGGAGGGATTCCGCGGCGGCGACTGTCACCACCGGGAGCGCCATGTTGCTCCGGATCTGGCAGTACCCGATGCGCCGGAAGTCCTCTTCCATGACGTTGACTACCTCCACGAGATTCTTCTGGGCGATAATCTCGTCGCGGTACTGTTGCTTGCTTTCGAGGTTCTGCGCGTTGAAAGTGAGCAGGGTCAGGAGGAGGAGTCCTCCTATGACCGCCGACCCGATAATGTCGAGGATAACCTGGTAGCCCACTGAGGCCTCCGGCGATTACTGGAGGAATTTGAAATAGCTGATGACGGAGCGTTCGACAAGGTCCGCCCGGCGGCCGTCGAACTGAAAGTGGTGCGTGTTGGTGCCGGGGACCGTGTCGCACACCGTAACCTGGACGAGCTTGTACCACGTGGGTGTGAACACGGGCGCGCCGGCGACAGGATCATAATAACGGACGGCACAGCGCACGCGGAAATTCCCCACACCTGTCACTACCACCATCGTGTCCAGGCCATTAAAGTCGTCCACGTCGTCGTACAGGGACTGCGCCACCTCTCCTGTCTCGCGACCGAGGATGGTCGTCAGAAAACCGAGCTTGGCGAGCGAATCGACGCGGTTCGGTTGTGCTGCGGCGCCGAGCAGGTACTCATCAAAGGCGAGTGTGGGACTGGAAATCCTGTCGAGGTAGGAGTTTGCAATGGAGGTTGCGTTGATGCCGAACTGGCTGACGACAAGGGTCTCCGAGGTGGACATGTTTGTCGTGTTCTCGTTCAGGATGAGCGTCCCGAGAAACACCCCCGCGAGGATGACAAAAATCATTTCGAATCTGATCATCCGGGAATCCTTCCGCAATGCTGCGCAAATAGTACAAGGATCTTTGACAAATCGCAAGCCGGCAACGGCTCAGGCGGGAGTCCGGTAAGCCGCTTCTATGCAATTGGCGGTCTCCTCCGCGGTGTTCCGGCCGTTCATTTCAATCCAGCGGATTCTCGGGTCACGGCGGAACCAGGTGAGCTGCCGTTTCGCATACCGCCGGCTGTTCCGCTGGAAGAGCCGGAGCATCTCCTCCCGGTCGATCTCACCCCTCAGAAACGAATACGCCTCCCGGTATCCCACCGTGTTCAATGCATTGAGCGTCGAAGGATACCCGCGCCGTTTGAGTTCCTCTGCTTCGCGGAGAAGGCCGTCATCGATCATCCGCCCGCACCGAATGTCGATCCGGGCATACAGCTCACTTCTCTTCCAGAGCAGACCGAAAAGGAGCGGTTTGAATGTGATGTCGGGGGGAGGGGCTGCATGATGATTCGAGAGCGGTGTGCCGGTCTTGTGATAAACTTCCAGTGCGCGCATGATCCGCCGGGGTTTGGTCGGATCAATCCGGGCCGCGGAGAGCGGATCGACCCTGCGAAGATCTTCCAGGAGAGCAGGGAGACCATCCGTGCGAAGACGTTCTTCGAGGATCTCGCGGAACTCCGGATCTGCGCCCGGGCCGTCGAAAAAGCCGTCAATAAGGGACTGCACGTAAAGTCCGGATCCTCCCACCACGAAAGGGATCCGGGAGCGGGCGAGGATGGTGTCGATGACACGGCGGCCTTCTTCTCCGAACCGGCCCGCGTTATAGTCCTGGTCGGGCGTCAACAGGTTTACGAAATGGTGGGGGATTTCGGCGCACTGTTCGGGGGTCGGCTTTGCGGTTCCGATGTCAAGATACTTGTAGATCTGCCGCGAGTCCGCAGAGATGATTTCGCCGTGGAGGCGGCGGGCAAGTTCCATGGCGACAGCGGTCTTGCCTGAGGCGGTGGGGCCGACAAGGACGAGCACGGTTCGACGGGCGGGGACGCCCGTCCCACTACCACTCACATCAGTTGTCACCCGTGCCCCAGCCCATTTTTCCAATCAGCGGAACAAATTTGAAGCCCTCAAGCGCGTGGCGCTCGAATTCGTCGCCGTGACGCGTCATGACCAGGAGCGTCTGGGTGGCGAGGGAGCCGACGGGGATCACCAGCTTCCCGCCTTCGACGAGCTGCTTCGGGAGGGGGGACGGCACCTCGGGGGCCCCGGCCGTGACGATGATGCCATCGAAGGGCGCGAACTCGTTCCATCCGATTGTCCCGTCGCCCCCTTTTGAAACGACGCGGTATTTCAGCCGGTCGAGGATTTTGCGGGCACCGGCAAGCAGGTCGAGGTTCCGCTCGATGGAAAAGACCCGTGCACCCATCTCCGCCAGGACCGCCGCCTGGTACCCGGATCCGGTCCCGACCTCCAGGATTTTATGCCCCGATCGAACGCCGAGCGCCTGCGTCATGAACGCTACGGTGTACGGTTGCGAGATCGTCTGCATCTTGCCGATCGGAAGAGCTGAGTCTTCGTATGATCTGCTGGTGAACGGTTCCGGGACGAACTGGTGCCGTGGCACAGTCGACATCGCCCTGAGCAGGTCCGTGTCGGTGATCCCCCTCTCCCGCAACAGGGCAATCATTTCAGCGCGTTCCTCGTCAAATCGTCCCACGCCGTGGTCTACGCTCCCGCTTTCACGATGCGCCAGACCGCGGCCGGAGAGCGGTCGGTCTCGAGGCTGAACCGCGCCTTCAGTTCCTTGCGGAGCACGGCCGGTGTGAGTCCGCGGTAGAGTGTTCCGTTTTCCGCAATCGACACCATCCCCGACTCCTCGGATACGATGACGGCAATGACGTCGGCCTGCTCCGAGATGCCGAGCCCGGCGCGGTGGCGGGTGCCGAGCAGCTGGCCTTCCCATGCGTTGAGGTTTGAGAGAGGGAGCGTGCAGCGCGCCGCCTCGATTACTTTGTCCTTGACCACCACTGCTCCGTCATGGAGCGGAGAACGGGGATTGAAGATCGACAGCAGGAGCGAGCGGCTGAGCTGGGCGTCGAGCTTCGTTCCAGTCTCGATCGCCATCCGGATGCCGGAGGCCCGGACGAAGACGATCAGGGCGCCGATTTTTTTCTTGGAGAGTTCTGTCACCGCCGAAACGACCTCATCAATCGACTCGTCCACGTTCACCTTGAGGAAGAGCCGGATAATCGGGTTCCTGCTGACAAGCACGAGGAGGCGGCGAAGTTCGGGCTGGAACAGAATGATGAAGGCAATCACCCAGATGTCGGTGAGGGTGCGCAGAAACCAGCTCATGGCCTTCAGGTTGGAGGCCTGAGCCACGAAAGAAAACGCGAGGATCAGCAGCAGCCCGCCGAAGATCTGAATGGCGATGGTGCCGCGCATTGCCAGGTAGAGCCGGTAGAAGAGAAACGAGACCAGAAGGATGTCGATGATGTCGGAAAGTCCGACGGAGAGAAACCCGATCTTGAACAGTTCCATGGCCCTGGCATCGTTGTGATGAGAGTTTCGCCTCAGGTCGCCGCCCGGCGCACCTCGTCCGTGACCTTGATTGCGCGCACCACCTGGGGCACGTCGTGTACGCGGACGACGTTCGCCCCGTTGAGCACCGCCGCAACGGTCGCCGCGATCGTGCCTTCCAGCCGCTGGCCAACGGGAAGGTCCGTTGCAGCCCCGATAAACGATTTGCGCGACGGCCCCACCAGGAGCGGGTACCCGAGCGCAGCGAACCGCCGAAGCCCCGCGAGAAGACGATAATTGTCGGCGGTGCTCTTGCCAAATCCTATTCCAGGATCGACCATCATCTGTACGATGCCGTGCGCCTTCCCCTGTTCTATTGATTCTCTGAGGAACAGCGTGATTTCCCCGAAGAGGTCGGCATAGGCGGTATCCGATTGCATGGTCTTCGGGGAGCCGCGCATGTGCATGAGCACGGCAGACCCCCCGGCTCCCCCGATGGCGGCGGGCATTGCGGGGTCGCAACGCATGCCGCTGATATCGTTGACGATCACCGCGCCTGCCGCAAGCGCGCGGCGGGCTACCGCTGACTTGGTCGTGTCGATGGAGACCGGGACATCCGTGGCACGGACTATCTGTTCTATGACAGGAAGAACCCTGTCGAGTTCTTCCTGTTCACTGACGGGCTCTGCGCCGTCTCCGTACGCCGTCCCCCGGGGGCGGCTCGATTCACCCCCGACATCGATAAAATCCGCTCCCGCACCGGCCATGGCCAGTGCGTGCTCCACTGCCCGCGGGACGGAGAGGAACCGGCCTCCGTCGGAAAATGAATCGGGCGTGACGTTTAAAATCCCCATGATATGTGTCCGGGCAGACAGGTCATAGGTGCGTCGCCCGAAGCGGTACACAAATGGCGGGGCGGTCATAATCAAAAAATCCCCGTGAAATGCGACGAGGCAACCATCCGGTCACCTCGTGCGTGGGTTAATCCTTCTTCTTGGCCAGAAGTGCCCGGCGCTTGGCCTTGGCCCTCTCAGTCGCCTTTTTATGCTTCCTGCGCACCACCATCGACTTCTTATTCATCATGTCTCCCGGTAGAATGATCCGTACCTGCTTCTGGACGTTTGTCGAGGATTACCGATCATAGTACCCATTTTTTGCTTGAATTTCAAGCACGGAGTGGGCATCTGCCGGTCCGATGGATGCGCGGCGACCCCTGGACTTCCGTCAGGCTGGACGTACAAAATGGCGGCGGCGACTTTTTCAGTCGCCGCCGCGAACACGAGTGGCAATCGAACCGTGCTTATTTGGCCAGAAGCAATTTATTCACTTTGTCCAAGAGCGGGTGACCAGACCCATCAGATATAGTCAGGCGCAAGAGATACACGCCAGAGGCCATCCCTGAAGCATTCCAACGGAGTGAATACGATCCCGCCGATTGGAAGCCATTCGCAAGCTGGGTTACCTGACGGCCCAGCACGTCGTACACGATGGCTGAAACGTGCGCCGGCCATGGCATATCATATTCAATCGTGGTCGACGGATTGAACGGATTCGGATGATTCGGATGGAGCGTAAATGCGCCTGGTACGCTTGCACTTTCCTCCTTTTTTGGGGGCCGTGATTGATCAACATATCTTTCCCCGAGTGCATCGAGACCGGAAATCGAGAGTGCATCGCCCGGGAATGCTTCTGCAAGGGTCCTGAAATACGATTCTCCCTTCGCTTTGTTCCCCAGTCGGTACCACAGGATATTACCTGCATTGTAGAGTGCGTGTTTCACAAGCAGACTGTCGCCGCAATCCAGGAGCGACTCAGCGGTCGTCAAGGCTCCCACGTTATCAGATTCCCGCAACAACTCGCCAACGAGCAAGAGTTTCGCAAGTTTCCCGACCGAAGTTCTCGGTTCCACATTGGCTACGTCAGTCAATGTGGGTTTTGCCGGTAGGTTCAGTTTATGTTGTATCCGCGCAAGATAGATCAGCGATTTGGTCCCAGCAAGGCTGTTTGGATACCGTTTAACAAGCTGGTCGAAGCTTGTGAATGCACGTTCGCTCTCACCCTTGAGGAAGAGACGCTGGCCCTCGGCGAATGCTGCCAATCCAAGGGTGTCAAGGGAAGCGGTGCTCACCTGAGGCGAGGAGACCGGGGCAGAGTTCGACCCTAACTTCACCGCCACCTTTGCCCATCCGTTTGGATCGGAATTGAGGGCATCAGAATAATCCACATTTCCTGACAGCGCGGGAAAGGGCGGGTAATCACCCCACCAGTTGCCGTGCGCATAAATAGTGCCGGCATACGACGAAT
>JBGPYM010000113.1:0-9357 GCA_041493205.1 Bacteroidota bacterium | reverse complement strand
CTGCCGGTCCCGCCTGAAGTGCCCCCCGTTGCCACCCGCCGGTCAATCGATTACATCTACGAACCCGGGCGTCGGGAAATCCTGCTATCGATCATACCCCGTCACCTTGACTTCCAGATCTGGAGAGCCCTGCTTGAATCGAGCGCAGCGGAGGAGGGCGCCCGCATGGCGGCGATGGAAAATGCGACCGAGAACGCAAGCGAAATGATTGCAACACTCCGGCTCCAGTACAACAAGGCCCGCCAGGCGGCCATCACGAAGGAACTGCTCGAGGTGGTTTCGGGGGCGGAGGCGCTTACACAGGCAGAATAGCCAGGTCGTTTTCCGCAGGTTTCCGGGACCGCCGGACTTGACCGTCCGGCGGTTTTTTGTTGACGTGCGCACCGGAAACGCCGGGCAGCGGCCTTGCATCAAAGGACGGATTTCAGTACCTTTTAAATCCCCTTCGGATTCTGCGACGCTCTAAGCTGTTGTTTTTCGGGAGGTTGGGCGATGTTGGAGGAACTCAGCCGCAAGCTGGACGATGTCCTCAGGAAGCTGCGCGGCCAGGGAAGGATTTCAGAGGCGAACGTCGCGGAGACCCTGCGTGAGGTCCGGCGTGTTCTTCTGGATGCGGACGTGCACTACCGGGTAGCCGGTGAGTTCATCGAGAACGTCCGGAAGAAAGCGCTCGGGTTCGAAGTCCTTCGGAGCATCACGCCGGGGCAGCTCATCGTCAAGATCATCTACGACGAGCTGGTCGCTCTGCTCGGAACGGCCGCGGCGGATATCGCGCATGCGCCGCAGCCGCCGACCGTCATCCTGATCGCCGGTCTCCAGGGATCCGGCAAGACGACCTTCAGTGCGAAGCTCGCACGGTTTCTGAAAGGGCAGGGGCGTTCTCCACTGCTGGCGGCCGCCGACGTGCATCGCCCGGCCGCCGTGGATCAGCTGAAAACGCTCGGCGCACAGATTGGCATCCCTGTTTTTCACGCGCCGGACACGGGGGCGGTTGCGATCGGTACGGCGGCCGTGGAGCACGCGCGCAGGAACGCACGGGACGTCGTCATCGTCGACACTGCCGGGCGCCTGCACGTGGACGAAGAGATGATGCGGGAGGTTGAGGCCATCAAAGCCGCGATTGCGCCGCACGAGATCCTCTTTGTGGTCGACGCCATGACCGGGCAGGATGCTGTCAATACTGCCCGTGCGTTCTCCGAGCGGCTCGCCTTCAGCGGCGCGGTGCTCACCAAGGTGGATGGTGATGCGCGGGGCGGGGCGGCAATCTCCCTGCGTGCCACCGTGGGGGTCCCGATCAAGTTTCTCAGCACCGGCGAGAAGCTCGAAGACCTCGAACGCTTCCACCCGGACCGGCTTGCCTCCCGCATCCTCGGCATGGGTGATATCGTCACCCTTGTGGAGAAGGCGCAGGAGAGGGTTGACGGGCAGAAGGCGGTCGCGCTCGAAGCAAAGCTTCGCAACGCGCAGTTCACGCTGGAGGATTTTCTCGAGCAGCTGCAGGAAGTGAAGAACATGGGGCCGCTGCAGCAGGTGCTGGGGATGCTCCCCGGCATGCACAGGCTCCCGGCCGATGCGACCGTGGACGAACATGCACTCGTCCGGATTGAAGCCATCATCCGGTCGATGACCCTGGAGGAGCGCCGCAAGCCGCAGATCATCAACGGAAGCAGGCGGAAACGAATCGCCCTGGGAAGCGGGACAACCGTGCAGGATGTGAACCGGCTCATGAAACAGTATGAGCAGATGCAGCGCATGATGAAGACGCTGGGCAAGGGGGGCGGGTTGCAGCGCGCGATGAAGGGATTGAGATTGCCGAACTGATTTCATACGACGACAGAAGGAGACATTCACGTGGCAGTACGCATACGATTACGGCGGATCGGCAAGAAGAAAATGCCGATGTATCAGATCGTTGCAGCGGATTCCCGCGCGGCACGCAACGGAAAATTTCTTGAAGTCCTGGGCCGGTACGAGCCGCTGCAGAGCCCCATGCTCATCAACACGACAGAGGACCGCGTCTTCTACTGGCTGAAAACGGGCGCCCTGCCAACGGACACCGTGCGGAGCCTGTTTCAGCGGAGCGGCCTCTGGGTGAAATGGACCATGACCAAGCAGGGAGCGGAGCCGGCAAAGATTGCGACCGAAATGGAGAAGTGGCAAATGGCGCAGGCAGAGAAGCGCCGCCACGACGAAGAGCGGCGTACCCGGCGCCACGCTGCCCGGAAGAAATCGAAGAAGACAGAGGCCGCGGCCCCTGCAGCGGCCGCTCCGGCGGCGGATGCACCGGCAGCGGATACACCGGCGGCAGGTTGACGCCGGCGGTACTGAAAAGCAGCGTTGTTCTTTGAATGTTATGTGTGGGAGTGAGCGGCTACTTCTGGCGCGGGTTCCGTTACGAACGCGTGCCTGCACTACGCTGAGGGGAGGTCTACCATGCAGGAATTTCTTGAGTTCATTGCACGGCATCTTGTCGATCACCCGGAGCTCGTGGGTCTTGACTGTGTGGTACGGGATGACAAGGTAATTTTCACGCTCAGGGTGGCCGAACCGGATATCGGCAAGGTCATTGGAAGAAAAGGGCGGACGGCGCAGGCCATGCGCGTACTTCTGGCTGCCGTTGCCGCACGCGAAGGCAAAAGAGTCATACTGGAAATAGCGGAGTGAAGAACAAACGCCCGCAGCTCTACGCCGTGGGAAGTGTCGTCAAGGCGTTCGGCATCAGGGGAGAGATCGTGGTGCAGCACATGACCGACTCCGCCGATCGCTTCCGGTCATTGCGGAGCGTCTGGATGGGCGCCGACAGCCAGTCGGCCGCCGAAGTCCGCATCGAGCATGTCGCGGTCGAATCCCGCGGCGTGCGGGTCAAGCTCAGGGGGATCGACGACCGCACGGCCGCGGAATCGCTCCACGGGAAAGTACTGTTCGTGGACGAAAAGCACCTTGTCCCGCTTCGCGCGGGACGCTACTTCGTGCACGATGTCATCGGCCTCACGGTGCGGGACGAACAGGGGCATGAGCTCGGGAGCGTGGCGGATGTGCTGCGCTATCCGGCCAACGACATATACGTGGTGCGGGGGAACGGAAATGAATTCATGATCCCGGCCGTGAGGGAGTTCGTTGCCGCGATCGATCTCGCGCACCGGACGATGACGGTGCACCTGATAGAGGGGCTGGTGGAGTGAACATGCACATTGATGTGGTGACAGGCTTCCCGAAACTCTTCGCGGGGCCCCTCAGCGAAAGCATCGTGAAGCGGGCACAGGACAGGAAGATCGTCACGATCGAGCTGCACGACCTGCGCGACTACGCAACGGACAGGCACCGAACAATCGACGACACTCCCTTCGGCGGCGGGGCGGGCATGATCCTCAAGCCGGAACCGGTATTTGCCTGCATCGAGTCGCTCAAACAGAAGCGCAGTTACGACGAGGTGATCTATCTCAGCGCCGACGGGGAGCGGCTGACGCAGCATGCGGCCAACACGCTCTCCCTCCGCGGCACGCTCCTGTTGCTCTGCGGTCACTACAAAGGCATCGATGAGCGGATCCGGAGTACGCTCATTACGCGTGAACTATCGATCGGCGATTATGTGCTGACCGGCGGCGAGTTGCCGGCGATGGTGCTGATTGATACGGTCGTGCGCCTGATCCCCGGCGTGCTGAACGACGGAGAATCGCTTTTGACGGATTCCTTCCAGGATGGACTGCTGGATGCACCGTCATATACGCGCCCTGCGGAATTCCGGGGCATGCGCGTGCCGGATGTGCTGCTCTCCGGGAACCACGAGGAGATCGCCGCCTGGCGGACGGCCCAGCGGGGGAGCCGCACGAACGAGCGGCGCAAAGATTTGTTCGAACAATCATAAATGTCAGAGCATCGGAGACGGTCATGGATAAACTGAAGTTAGTCGACGCGACGCAAATGAAAGGCGATATCCCCGCCTTCGCACCAGGCGATACCGTGAATGTGCATGTGCGTGTGGTGGAAGGGGACAAGGAACGGATCCAGCAATTCCAGGGCGTGGTGATCGGGCGGCACGGGTCGGGAATGAGCGCGACCTTCACGGTGCGCAAGGTGTCCGACGGCGTGGGCGTCGAGCGCATCTTCCCGCTTCACTCTCCGCGGATCGCGAAGATTGAAAGGATCAAGGAGGGCGCGGTGCGCCGGGCAAAGCTTTATTACCTCCGGGATCTGGCCAGCAAAGCAATCCGTCAAAAAACGAACGCATAGGTTCGTGCGAGTGCTCACAGGCGACGTACGCTGTTCCCATGGCAACGGTCAGGACTCTCGGCCTTCCCGGGACGATATTTTGCCGCCCCTTCCTCGAAGGACTCCGCGCTCATCCGTCCTTCAGGATCGTCCATGATGCACCGGCCGCTCTGGCCGAAAAGTTGCTCGCCCGTGAACTGGACGCCGCGTTTCTCTCCCCCATCGACTACGCACGCAACGCTTCCGAATATCTGATCGTCCCCGGCTCGGCCGTCTCGTCCGCGGAAGGCAACAACGCGGTGGTGGTCCACTTTCGCGAGGGGGCGACTAGCATCCGGACACTCGCCGTCCCTCCCACCTCGGCCTCGGATATCATCATTGCAAAAATCCTCCTTGCGGAACGGTTCGACCTGAACCCGCAGATTGTTCCGGTCCTCGGTACGCTCGACGACATGCTTGCCCGGGCCGACGCGGCCCTTCTGGCCGCCGATGCGGCGATGCAGTACGCACTCTCCCGGCCGAACGCGCTGGATCTCGTGGAGGAATGGGTCGTGTCGACTGATTTTCCGTACGTGCATGGCTTCTGGGCCGGACGGGAGGGCGCGTTGACAGTGCCCGAGATCCGGGTGCTTGCGGACGCGGGCAGACGAGGGTACGAGGCGCTTGCCGAAGCGGGCGGTCCGCTTGCCGGCGCGCTCGAAGCGTTCTCGTATGATCTCACCGACGATGTGCAGGAAGGAATCCGGGAGTTCTTCCGCTACGCCTACTATCACGGCATACTTCCCGATGTCCCCGATCTCACCTTCTTCAGCGTGAGCGATCCGCCCGCGCCTCCCGATCCCGCGCTCAACTGATCCCGCCGTCCGCTGCAAATTGAATGTTGTACAAAAGATGGGTAGATTGCCGTATGCTGAAATCCCTGCACATAAAGAACTATGCGCTGATAGAGGAACTCAGCGTGGAGTTCTCGGGGGGACTCGTCATCGTGACCGGCGAAACGGGATCCGGCAAGTCGATTATCATCGGCGCGCTCGGTCTCATCCTCGGTGAACGCGCCTCTGCGGACGCCGTACGCTCCGGTGCGGAAAAATCCATCGTCGAAGGGGTCTTTCAGACCTCCGGCAACAAGAGACTGCACCACCTCATGACGGAAAACGGGCTGGAACCGGCGGAGGAGCTCATTGTGCGCCGTGAAATCACCGCCAGGGGCCAGAGCAGGTGCTTCGTCGCCGATTCCCCCGTGACCCTTGCTCTCCAGAAACAGATCGGCGACCTCCTCGTGGACCTTCACGGCCAGCATGAGCACCAGTCGCTCCTGAGGGTGGATACCCACTGCGCGTTGCTGGACGACTTCGGCGGCCTTGACGGCATGGTGGAGGAATTCCGGTCATCCCGGAAACAACTCCACGACATCGGAAGCGAACTCACGGCCCTGCGTCAGCGGGAACGCCAGCTCGCCGAGAAAAGAGAGTTTTACGAATTTCAGATCCGCGAGATCGATGCCGTGAATCCGCAACCAGGCGAAGAAGCGAAGCTGGCCACGGAGTTGAAAATCCTCGAAAACGGCGAGAAACTCTTCGCGGCGACCGGCGGCCTCTACGGCATGCTGTATGAAGGCGAGCAGTCGATCCGCGACCAGCTCGTCATCGTGCGCAATCAGCTGCAGGACCTGGCCGCAATCGATGCGTCGTTCGCCGATGCGGCGCGCGAATGCGCTTCGGCGGAAGCGGTGGTGAGTGAGCTCGCCCGTTTTGTCCAGGCCTATAACGCCCGCGTGGAATTCACCCCGGACCGCCTGGAAGAACTCCGTGACCGTCTCGGCCGGCTTGCGCTGCTGAAGCGGAAGTACGGCGGGACCGTCGAAAGCACCATTGCCCACCGGGCTGCGGTCGGGCAAGAGCTCCTGCTGGCGGAGAACTTCGACGAGGTGATCGGGCGGCTGGAAGCCGGACGGGAGGCCGCACGCGCGGAGTGTGCGGCGGTGGCCCAGCGGCTTTCGGTCAAGCGACATGACATCGCGCGCAGGGTCGACGGGGCGATCGCCGCAGAGCTGGAAAAGCTCGGGATTAAGAATCCCCGCTTCATCACCCGGATCGCGCAACGCGAAGACGCGGAGGGAAACGGCGTTGGTACGGAGAGCGTCGGGATCGGGCCGAAACACCTCCGGCTGAACGGACGCGGGTTCGACGATGTTGAATTTTTCATTTCGACGAACCTCGGGGAAGAGGAAAAGCCGCTGGTGAAGGTCGCTTCGGGGGGCGAAATCTCGCGCATCATGCTCGCGCTCAAAAGCATTCTTGCAAAATCGGACCGGCTGCCCGTGCTCATTTTCGACGAAATCGACGTGGGCGTGAGCGGGCGCGTGGCGCAGGCGGTGGGACGCAGCCTTAAAAACCTCTCGGGTTTCCACCAGGTGATCGCCATTACGCATTTGCCTCAGATTGCGAGCCTGGCGGATGAACACTTTGTGGTCCTGAAGACCGAAAAGGGAAAACGGACCCAGACCACCATGAAGAGACTGGCGCTCAAAGAGCAGGTGGAAGAGGTGGCAAAACTGATGAGTGGCGCCGAGGTGACCGATGCAGGATTGCGGGGAGCGAGAGAACTGATGGGACTGCATAAATAAGAGAAGAGCGAAAAGAGAAGAGAGAAGAGAGCAAGAGAACAAATAAACAAAAGAAGATGAGCTTGCAGGTTTATAACACGCTGACGCGCAAGAAGGAACCGTTTGTCCCGTTGCACGAAGGCGCCGTGGGGATGTACGTCTGCGGCCCGACGGTGTATGGCCACTCGCATCTCGGACATGCGAAGAGCTATGTCTCGTTTGACGTGATGGTGCGCTATTTCCGTCACGCAGGCTTTAAGGTCCTCTACATCCAGAATATCACCGACGTGGGCCACCTCCTCGGCGATACCAACGAGGGCGAAGACAGGATCATTCAGCAGAGCAGGCTCGAACACAAGCACCCGATGCAGGTTGCGGAAGCGTACACGCGCAGCTATTTCGAGGACATGGATGCCCTCAACGTGTTGCGGCCGGATATTTCTCCGAGAGCGTCGGGACATATCACCGAGCAGATCGAGCTCATCCGGACCCTGATGGCGCGGGGCATGGCTTATGAGGCCAACGGGTCGGTGTATTTCGATGTGTTGAAGTTCCCTGCGTACGGGATGCTTTCCGGGAGAGCCGTGGACGAAATGGTTGCGGGGGCGCGCGTGGAAGTGAAAGCGGAGAAACGGCACCCCGCGGACTTTGCCCTCTGGAAAAAGGCGGACCCCGGGCATATCATGCACTGGCCCAGCCCGTGGGGAGAGGGGTTTCCGGGCTGGCATATCGAGTGCTCGGCGATGTCGATGAAGTATCTGGGAGACACATTTGACATTCACGGCGGAGGGCTCGAGAACCAGTTTCCGCATCACGAATGCGAGATCGCCCAGAGCGAAAGCGCCACGACAAAGCCGTTCGTCCGGTACTGGCTGCATAACAACATGGTAACCGTGGACGGAAGGAAGATGGGCAAGTCACTCGGAAATTTCACCACGCTGAAAGACGCCGCCAAACGATGGGCGCCGCCGGTCATCCGGTTTTTCATCCTGCAAAGCCACTACCGCAGCACGCTCGATTTCAGCGATGAAGCCGTCGAGGCCGCAGCCGCCGGGTACGCCAAACTCCTCAATACGATCCGGAATCTCCGTGAGCGCCATGCCAGTACGGGAGACGGGAGCGCTCCGACAGGCATTGCGCTCGCGCCGTATGAACAGGCCTTCCGCACAGCGATGGACGACGATTTCAACACGCCCCAGGCGATTGCAGTGCTCTTTGACCTGGCGCGCGAGGTGAATCAACTCCTGGCGTCGGACGCCGCCTGCGGCAGGGATGCGCTGAGGGAGCTGCTCACGTTTTACGACGTCCATGCCGGCAGCATCCTGGGTATTGCCACCGAAGCCACGGCAGCCGCGGGCGGCGGCGAATCGCTCGTGGCCCTGTTGATGGACCTGCTGATCGGCGTCCGGACGGAAATCCGTACCCAAAAGCTCTGGGGCCTCTCAGATAAAATCCGCGACGGCCTTGCAAAAGTCGGCATTGTGCTTGAAGACAAGAAGACGGGAACATCCTGGAAAAAGGCTTCCTGATACTGGCAGACGGGCTGGTCCTCACCTGTGATCCATCGAACAGGGGAGGGCGCTTCAGTTTGCTCGTGCGCGACGGGCGGATCGTTGATATCGCACCGACGGCATCGTCCTTCACGTCACTCTATCCGACGGCGACGGTCGTTGACGCATCGGCACGGCTGATCACCCCCGGGTTTGTGGATGCGCATGTGCACGGCGAGAGTTTCGCCCTGCGGTTCATCACTGCCCGGCACCCGTCCGCCGTCTGGCCGACGCTGGCCCCCCTTCGTAACGCCCTTGATGCCCTGCTCGATTCCGGCGCCTCACGTCTGGTTGCAGAACTCTACACAGCCGCGGGTGCAGCGCAGCTTCTTTCCGGAACAACGACCGCCGGCGAGTACCTCCTCCCCTATGGCATGGAAGGAATGACAGCGGCGCTCGAGGGGCTGGAACGGACCGGCATCCGTCATACCGCCGTTCTGCAGAACTGGGAGCAGATCACCGCGGCACAGTCGCGACCGGATGAGCCGTGGCGTACTGCGATATCGCTCGGGCCCGAAGATCAGTACACGGTGTACAGTTTTGAGAATCTGCTCCGTGCCGCGCGGGAGCGCCCGTGCGACGTGGTGGCCCATCTGGGAGAACACCGGCGCGACGTGGACACGCTCCGGCGGAATTTCAAGAAACATCCTCTTGCGGTCCTGCGTGAGTTCGGGGCCCTGAAATCCACGACGCAGCTTCTCCACGGCAACCACCTCGGTGCGGCAGATCTCTCGGCGGTGGCCGAGGCCGGGGGAACAATCACCCTGTGTGCGTCCTCCGCTGCCGCAAAACGGACCGGGTGTCCGCTGATGGTCAAGCTCGCAACTCATGACGTGCGGCTCTGTCTTGGAACCGACTGGGGGGCGCCCGGCATCCTGCGGGAGATGCAATTCCTCCGCCGGCTCCCGCTGTTCGCGCAGGGTGTCCGGTCTTTTTCCTCCATGGAACTCATACGCATGGCCACGATCAACGGCGCCCACGCCCTGGGCTGCG
>JBGPYM010000204.1:0-5903 GCA_041493205.1 Bacteroidota bacterium | reverse complement strand
CCACGCTTTTTGAAACCGACTACTTCGACCTCGGCAAGGCCTACCTCACCCAGTCCGGACAACTCTACGGCGAAGCGGGAGCGATGGCGTTCGGCAAAGTGTACGTGTTCGGGCCGACGTTCCGCGCGGAGAAGTCGAAGACACGCCGCCACCTGACGGAATTCTGGATGGTGGAGCCCGAGGTCGCATTCAACGACCTGAACGACAACATGGACCTTGCCGAGGAATTCCTCGAGCACATCGTCCAGTCGGTTCTCCGGGAACGGCAGACGGAATTGAAAACCCTCGAACGGAACACGCAAAAACTCGAGAATGTCCGGCGGCCTCTCCCGCGCATCACGTATGACGAGGCGGTGGATATCCTGAAGAAGAAGGGGGTCGAGTTCCGCTGGGGCGACGACCTCGGGGGAGCTGACGAGACCACCGTGTCGGAACAGTTCGACCGCCCGGTCATGGTACACCGGTACCCTTCGGAAGTGAAGGCATTCTATATGAAGAGGGACCCGCAGAACCCGAAGGTGGCGCTTGCCGTGGACGTGCTTGCCCCCGAAGGGTACGGGGAGATCATCGGCGGCAGCCAGCGCGAGGACGACCTGGACCTGTTGCTGGCGCGTCTGGAAGAGCACAAGCTCCCGCGCGCGGCCTTCGAATGGTACCTTGACCTCCGCCGGTTCGGGTCCGTCCCGCACGCAGGATTCGGCCTCGGCGTGGAACGGACGGTATCCTGGATCTGCGGCCTCGATCATCTCCGCGAAGCGATCCCGTTCCCGCGTATGATTTATCGTCTTACACCATAATAGCACATGAGCATGAACCCGGTCCTTGCTGCCCGCGATCTGCGGAAGGAGTTTGCCACCGTCGTTGCCGTGGACGGCGTGTCGTTCGAGATTCAGGCCGGGGAGATCTTCGGCCTCCTTGGCCCCAACGGCGCCGGCAAAACCACGACCATCCGGATCATCCTGAACATTCTCGAGCCCGACGGCGGCACCGTGATGTTCGACGGGAAGCCGTTCTCATCGGCAGTGCGGGACAGAATCGGCTACCTTCCCGAAGAGCGGGGACTCTACCGGAAGAGCAAGCTTCTCGATACGATCCTTTACTTTGCGGAGCTGCGCGGGATGAAAAGGACCGTCGCGCGTTCTGAGGCGCTCAAGTGGCTCGAACGCGCGGGGCTCTCGGCGTACCGGGACCGGAAGGTGGAAGAGCTCTCAAAAGGTAATCAGCAGAAGGTACAGTTTATCACGTCCATCATTCATAACCCGGCGCTGGTCGTGCTGGACGAACCATTCTCCGGTCTCGATCCCGTCAATCAGATCCTGCTGATGGACATCTTCAAGGAGATGAAGCAGTCGGGGAAGGCGATCGTGTTTTCGACCCACCAGATGGACCAGGCGGAAAAACTGAGCGACGCGCTCTGCCTGATCAACAGGGGGAAGGTCGTGCTGGGAGGAACGGTCCGCGACGTGAAGAAGCGGTACGGGACGAATTCCGTGCACGTGGAGTTCGACGGCGACGGCGAGTTTATGAGGTCCCTTCCGGGCGTCCAGCGGGCGATTATGTACGAGAACGCTGCGGAGCTTGAACTCGCACCCGATGCGCGGACGCAGGACCTGCTCGGCGCCATGAACACGAGGGTGGAGCTGAGGAAATTCGAACTGCTGGAGCCGTCTCTCCAGTCGATCTTCATCCAGACCGTGGCGGGCGCCGAAAGCGTCCCGGCCGCGGGGAAGGCGGTCGCATGATGAAGAAAGCGCTGGCAGTCGCGAAATGGGAGTACCTCGAGAAGGTAAAGGCGAAGGCATTCCTCATCGGGCTGTTCCTGACCCCCCTGATCATGGTGGGGATGGGCGTCATTCCCGGACTCCTGGCCGGGCAGGCCGACAAAACGACGAAGGTCATCGGCGTCATAGACCCGACGGGAGAGCTGGCCGTCCCGCTGGCAAAGGCGATGCAGGAGAAATATCTGCTTGCCAGCGGCGAGCCGAACTATCTCGTGCGCCCCCTGACGGTCGGCAAGCCGAACAATATGGATCTGGCGATCGAGGAGGCGAGCAAGCTTGCGGTCACGGATGAAATCGAGGGGTACTGCATCCTCGGATCCGGGGGACTCGCCGACAGCGTCGTGGAATACCGCTCGAAAGCGGTGGGGGATTTCCGGGTCGGCGTCCGCCTCGAAGAAACCCTCAAGTCGATCATCGCGGAAAAAAGAGCAGTCGCACGCGGGATCGATCTGGCGGTCGTGAAGGAGCTGAACGTCACGCTGGACGTTAAAATGGTCAAGCTCTCGAAGACGGGGGAGAAGGAAGAAGCCGGCTTCGAAAAGGTGTTCCTCTCCGCCTACGTGTTCCTGATGATGCTGTTCCTGTTGATCATGACGTCGGGACAGCTTCTGGTCCGGAGCATCCTGGAGGAAAAGTCGAACAGGATCGTCGAGGTGCTCGTCTCGTCGGTCTCTTCGACCGATCTGATGGTCGGGAAAGTCCTGGGGTTGAGCGGACTCGGCTTCACCCAGATCGCGTTCTGGACCCTGATTGGCGTCGGGGCGACGCTGCAGTTCGGCATCAACCTGATCGGCCTCGACCACGCGCTCCTGCTGATCGTTTATTTCGTCCTCGGGTATCTGTTCTATGCGGCGGTGTTCATCGCGGCCGGCTCGCCTCTCTCCACCGAGCAGGAAGCGCAGCAGGTGACGTCGTACCTGGTCATATTGCTGATCATACCGATCGTGCTGGCGATGCCTGCGATGAAAGACCCGGAAGCCCCCTGGCTCAAGGTGCTCACGTTCGTGCCGTTCCTGACGCCGACCATGATGGCGCTCCGGATCCCGATCCAGACTCCCGCCACCTGGGAAATTCTCTCGACCATCGTCCTGATGATCGTATCGATTTATGGCGCCATGGTTGTCGCCGGCCGCATCTTCCGGATCGGCATCCTCTCCACGGGCAAGAGCCCGAAGATCAAGGAAATCTTCCGCTGGGCAAGACAGGGGTGACATGCCAATGAGAACACAACGGTTATGTGCCGTGCTGGTCTGTGCCGCGTGCGCCGTCGCGTCCGTCCGGGCGCAGGTCGTGTTGCCGGAAAAAGGGGGGGAGCGGGGGGTACGCGAAAACGTTTTCGGCCTCGGGCTTGCCGTCGGGGCCGCGACGGGGATCGGTCTCAGCTTCCGCCACCATCTCCCCGGCTCGTGGAGCTATGAAGTCACCGGGGGGATCATCAAGGTGGACGACAAGACCTCCTATGCCATCGGCGGAGAAATCCAGTACGACCTCGTGCGCGCAACCGCAAGCAGGTTTTTCGTCGCGGGAGGGATGGGATACTACTACGGCGGGCGCGGCCACGGGAACGCGATCGACGGGCCCATCCGCGTAGGCCTGGGGATCGGCGGCGAACTCCCTCTCTCGACGGGCTTTCACGTGAGCGGCGAGCTTCTCTTTACGTATTTCAGCGACGCGACGGTGCTTCCGCTGCCGCAATTTGGCGTCTACTACTACTTCTACTGATCGGTTGGTTGTGACTCCAGAAACCCTTGCCTTTTTCTTCCTTGCCGCGTTCGCGGTGACCACCGCTGTGATGATGGTGCTTCAGCGGAATCCCGTCATGAGCGCCATCTGCCTCATCGGCAACTTTTTCGCGCTTGCGGCATTCTACCTGCTGCTGCGCGCACAGCTTCTCGCGGTGCTCCAGATTGTCGTGTACACCGGGGCGATCATGGTCCTGGTGGTGTTCGTCATCATGCTGCTGAACCTCGGGGACGAGGAACGGCTCCGCGAACGGTTCAGCTTCTCGATGGGACTGGTCCTGGCGCTCGTCGCCGGGTTCGTTGCGGAGCTCGCCACCATCCTGTTCACCGCGGGCAATCCGCCGCTCCGCGCCGAGCTGCACCCGCAGGCGGAAGCGATCGGCACGGTCGAGGGGATGGGGACGGCCATGTTCGGCAAATTCCTCCTCCCCTTTGAAATCACCTCGCTCCTGCTGCTCGCGGCGATCGTCGGAGCGGTGGTCCTTGCGAAGAAAAAGGCCTGACCGCCCATGGGAATCCCGCTCTCCTGGTATCTGACCCTCAGCGCGATCATGTTCTCCGTCGGCGTCGCCGGCGTCCTGCTCCGGCGCAACGTGATCGTGGTGTTCATGTGCATCGAACTCATGCTCAACTCGGTCAACCTCACCCTGGTGGCATTTTCGTCGTTCCTGGGCGACATCACCGGCCAGGTGCTCGTCTTTTTCGTCATGGCGGTCGCCGCGGCGGAGGCGGCGGTAGGACTCGCGATCGTCATCGCGCTCTTCCGCAACAAGAAGACGGTCAATATCGACGAGATCAACATCCTGAAGTGGTGACCCACCCATCATGCCCCAGCAACTGATCGGCTACGCCGTCCTTCTTCCGCTGCTCGGTTTCCTGATCAACGGCCTTTTCGGCCGGAAGATCCGCAACGAGTATGTCATCGGCGCCATCGGGAGTCTTACGGTCGCGGCGGGGTTCGTCATCGGCTGCCTCAACTTTTTCTCGATGCTGGGGACAATCCCGGAAGAACGCGTCCGCATCGTCGAATTGTTCCCCTGGATCGCCGCAGGCGGCCTCCAGGTCAGCGTCGCATACCAGGTCGACCAGCTCTCGGTGCTGATGCTGCTGGTCGTGACCGGCGTCGGATTCCTGATACATGTCTATTCGATCGGGTACATGCACGGCGACCCGGGGTTCTGGCGGTTCTTTGCGTACCTGAACCTTTTCATCTTCGCCATGCTCAACCTCATCCTGGCGGACAATTTCCTGCTGATGTTCCTCGGATGGGAGGGGGTGGGGCTCTGCTCCTATCTTTTGATAGGGTTCTGGTATGACCGGAAGTTCGAGAAGGGAACGACGGCCGACGCAGCGAAGAAAGCGTTCATCGTCAACCGTATCGGGGATTTCGGATTCCTGATCGGCATGTTCCTGATCTACACCACGTTTGGATCCCTCCGGTTCCAGACGGTCTTCGCGCACGCGGCCATGCTTGCCGTCGGCGCCCCCGTCGCCCTCTGGATTGCTCTTGCCCTGTTTGTGGGCGCGACAGGGAAATCCGCGCAGATCCCTCTCTTCGTCTGGCTCCCCGACGCGATGGCGGGTCCCACACCTGTCAGCGCCCTCATCCACGCAGCGACGATGGTGACCGCCGGCGTCTACATGGTTGCGCGCTGCTCGGTCCTGTACGCTCTCGCACCCGCGGCCATGGAAACGGTTGCCGTCATCGGCGCGGCGACCGCCCTTATGGCGGCGAGCATCGGGCTGGTGCAGAACGATATCAAGAAAGTCCTGGCGTACTCGACGATCAGCCAGCTCGGGTACATGTTCCTTGCGCTCGGGGTCGGCGCCTTCACGGCGGGGATCTTTCATCTCATGACGCACGCATTCTTCAAGGCGCTCCTCTTCCTCGGCTCCGGGGCAGTCATCCACGCGCTCCACGAGGAGCAGGATATCCGCAAGATGGGCGGATTGAAGGAAGCGCTCCCCATTACGTACAAGACTTTTCTCGTCGGCACCATCGCGATCGCAGGCATCCCCCCGTTCGCGGGGTTTTTCAGCAAGGATGAAATCCTCTGGAAGGCGTTTGCGCACGGACACTGGCTCCTCTGGGCGGCAGGACTTGCAGGCGCAGGGCTGACGGCGTTTTACATGTTCCGGCTCCTGACGCTCACCTTCGACGGGGAAAAACGGTGGGAGGCGGGAAAGCATCCGCATGAAGCTCCGCTCACGATGACCGTCCCCCTGATGGTCCTTGCGGTCCTCTCATTTGCGGGAGGAATCGCCGGTATCCCTGCGAGCCTCGGCGGCGGGAACGCGATCGAACAATGGCTCGAACCCGTGTTTGAACGGGCGGACCGGATCATGGCGCTTCCCGGACACGGCACGGAGCCGGTCGAGT
>JBGPYM010000144.1:0-7913 GCA_041493205.1 Bacteroidota bacterium | reverse complement strand
CGGAATTATTTAACGACCAGAAATTTTCCTGTTGCGATGTTCCCCGTGTCGGAGTTTTTCACGCTGAACAGGTAGAGCCCCGTGGCGATAGCCTGATCATATTTCGTGATCAGATCCCAGGCATGTTCCCCTCCGCTGAACTCCGGCGTGACGCCGATGCCGCTGAACTGCTGGAACCAGGAGATATCGGATCCGTCATACGTGGCTGCATCGTGCTGGATGTTCGCGACGATATCGCCGGCCATGGTATAGACCCGTATTTCGCAGCGGGCCGGAAGATTAATAAAATAGATCTTACGGTTCCGTTCGCCCGGTCCGTCCCACACGCCGCGGGCGTAGTAGGGATTGGGGTAGACGCTGACCGGCCGTGTCGTCCCCGCGGTCGCGGGGGGGGTTCCGGGAATCGCGCGCACGAGTTCGGTCTTGCTCTGCAGCGGGGTGACCCCCGTCGCCGAGTCGCCGCGATCGAACGCAGCGACGCCGTAGAGATACTGCCAGCCATTCAGGTGCGTGACCGCCGCCCCGGGGGGCGGGAACCGGTACCAGTACGCCACGGTGTCGCCGGGAAACCGTTTGGGCTGGGGGAGCAGAATGGCTGAAAACCCGGTATTGAACCCGACGTTATCTCCCGGGAGGTCGAACTCCCCCACGAGCGAGAGCCTGAGCAGAAGGTCAGACGGGCTGGTAAAATCGGCCCCCGGGTTCGACCGGTAGATGCGATACCCCTCAAAATCCCGTTCACCGGTGACCGGATCGACCGACAGCTCGGAGGAGGATTTGTCCCAGTAGATCGTGACGTTCTGGTCAGCCACCTCCGCCCGGACTTTGGGAGGACGGGGTGGTTGCGGGAGCTGATAATGATCGAGCCGGCCGTTCCCGTTGATGTCTTCGCCCGGGTCGAGGATGTTGTTGCCGTTCAGGTCTTCACCGTCGTACGCCTTCTGACAGAATGCGGCATTTGACATGAGGTTCCGCCGCTGGTCGCGCGTGTCGTCCTTTGCGAGGGCGGCCCCAAATTTACGGGCGCAAACGATGCCGAACACGACGTTGAGAGAGTCGCCGGGCCGGAGGGATGAAAAGGGGCCGGAGGACAACAGCGTAGTCGTGTTGCCCGCCTGCGTGCGGAGCAGATCGATTTTCGGCTGTGGTAGCGGCGATGCCATACGGTCGTAGCGGCTCCGGGCGCCCCCGATATTCCCTGCATCGTCCGTCGGAGAAAAATAATCGACGTCGCCACTTGCGCTCCGGAACGTCCAGGCATTGAAGAATGCCCGCCCCCGGAGATCGCCCGTCGAATCCGCGCCATGGGGAAACGGCGTGCCCCCGAGCAGCTTGACCCCCACGTAACTGTCGGCAGCGGGGGGAGTGGGGATTCCATCATAGTCGAAGGTGTACATCATGCGCAGGGTATCGAGATAGCCATTGGCGCCGTGATTGAAATACCCCGGGGTACCCGGCCGGACCAGGTTTGTATTGCGGACGAGGCCGTTGTTCCAGAACCCCACGTAGACCGAATCGAGCGTGTCGGTTCCGGCGTTGGAAATCGTGTAGTTCAGAATGACGAAGAAGTCCGCGAAGGGGAAATTCCATGCATAGCTTTCCTGGCGGACGGACAATTTTAGCGGGGTGTGTTCGGGAATCGTATCGCCCGTCGTCGGGTTCGTCCGGTTCAGATCCGTGTACACAGACACGAAATCCTGATGGCTGATGGCGTCTTCGGAGAAGAACCGCGAGCTGGAGATGGTGGACCGTTGTGTCATCGATGCGGCAACATCGGACGTAAACTCGTAGTCCCTGCCGATGCGTGATGCAGACGCCTGGTCCGTGGCTCCCGTGCTCACGTGCTGCTGGCCCGATTGGCGGGACACCGCACCGACCCAGAGCCCCCCCTGGTAAATGTGTTCAATGCGGGACCCGCGCGGATACTCGCAGGAGGGCTGGTCCGGCCAGTAGGCGTTCCGCGATCCGACCGTGCCGAAATTCGTGACCGTCAGGCCGATGTTGCCGATGGTGGTGTAGTTGCGGTCCGTGTCAGCCGATGTCCGGAGGAGTCGCTGCGGAGTGTCCCGGTCATCGCCCCCGCCCCCCGGGATGAACGCCAGGGCGAGCAGAGCAACAAGCGGAAACAAATGACCGAAGCGCGCGCGCATCAGAGATACATCGGGTGCTAAAATGAGGGAAAGTGGGGCAGAATGGGTCAGCGAGTACTACGCCGGCATGCATTCAATATATTCCAGGAGGGCGGAAATGTCAAGTTGCATTTCTGTTAATATTTCTCCTTCTTTTTTTCGATGACCTTTCTGAACCCATTTGTTCTCTTCGGCCTTGCCGCTGCGAGCATCCCCCTCATCCTGCACCTGCTGAACCTCCGCAAGCTCCGGACCATCGAGTTCAGCTCGCTCCGATTCCTGAAGGAGTTACAGAAAACTTCAATGCGCAGAATCCGGTTTCGCCAGATTCTGCTACTGGTGCTTCGGACTCTTCTCGTGATCGCACTCGTCCTCGCATTTTCGCGTCCCGCGCTCCGCGGATCATTTGCCGGCCTGGGGGGCGCGGAGGCAGCGAGCACCATGGTGGTGATGCTGGACGATTCGCCGAGCATGACGGTCCGGGACGAACGGGGGAGCGCGTTTGCGCGGGCCCAGCAGAGCGCGTCACGCATTGCGGACCTCGCACAGGACGGGGACAAGCTTTACCTGCTTCCGCTCTCCGAGGTGCGATCCGGCGCCCCGCTCCCAGCCGCGCGGAATGCTGCATCCGTCCGGGCGGCCGTCGACCGGATGACCCCGACGACATTCACAACTCCCTACGCGACCGCGCTCCGGGCCGCCGCACGGATACTCGCCGCCTCATCCGACGCGAACAAAGAGCTCGTGCTGATCACCGACGGGCAGGCCACACAGTTCGGCGGCCCCGGCGCGTCCTCCGACAGCGCGTCGGGGCTCGATGCGCGTACGCGGGTTTTTGTGGTCTCCTCCCCCCCTCTCGGGCGCGGGAACGGCGCCGTCGGGGGAGCCCACATCACGACACGGATCATCACAGGGCACAAACCGGTCCATCTGGCCGCCCACCTCAGCAATTTCAGCGACCGCCCGCTCACGGGGACCCTTGTCAGCGTGTACTGTGACGGCAGCCGCGTCGCTCAACGGTCCGCGGACGTCCCCGCGAACGGCGTTGTCGAACAGGATTTCCAGTTCTCCACTCCGCGCCGGGGGATTCTGGGCGGATACGTGGAGAGTGAAGACGACCTGTTCGAGCCTGATAACAAATGGTACTACACGCTCACCGTACCGGAAAATGTCAACGTGCTTCTGGCCGGGCCGAACGAGAACGCGACACTTCTGACGTCTCTCGCGATCACCCTTGCGGGTGATACGGCGCTCGCGGGATCATTCAACCTCCGCAAGGCCACAGAGAGTGAGCTGGGCTCCACCGACCTGGGGAAATACGATGTGTTGATTCTGTGCAGTCTTCGCGGGCTCGCAGGTCCCGCCGCCCGCCGGATAGCGCGGTTTGTGGAGTCCGGCGGAGGGCTGATATTGTTTCCGGGCCCGGAGACCGTTCCCTCACTCTATAATGAATCCCTCCTTCCGGATCTGGGGATTCCCCGGTGGGAATCGGGTCCCGTCACGCAGCCCCAGGGGACGTTTCTCACGTTTGGGAGAGTGGACTACGCCCACCCGCTGTTCGAGGGAATGTTCGACGCCGTTGAGGGTGTACGGCGCCGGGCGCGGGCAATTGAATCTCCCCGCATCGTCACATCACTCCCCCTGACCGCAGGCGAGCGGGGGACGGGAGTCATAGCGCTCTCCAACGGCGCGACATTCCTTGCAGACTACGGGAAGGGGAGCGGGCGGGTGCTCGTCTTTGCCGTCGAAGCCGGGCTCGGGTGGTCGGACTTCCCCCTCAAGGGAGTATTTGCCCCCCTGCTTCACCGTGCGTTGCTCTATTGCGCCGCGCGCTCCACGGAACAACCCTCGCTGACCGCCGGCGAGCCCTTCCGCGTCGCAGCGCGCCTCCGGGATTTCTCCGACAGGGACACGTACAGTGTGACCGGTCCGGACGGAACCGCCCGGAGGATCGTTCCCGCGTTCCAGGCCGGGACCGGCACAGCCATCTTCACGACCCCTCCGCCGTCCGATCCGGGCGTGTATGTTGTCACCCGTGATCGCCGCGAGGGCGAACGGGGGGCACGCAGCGTGGCGGCAGCCGCCGTCAATGTCTCACCCGCGGAATCGGATCTCCGGACGGCGAGCGACGACGAGGTCTCAGCGTTCTGGCAGCATGCAGGCATTCCCCAGGAAAATATCCGTGCGGTCCCCCCGGGAGAATCGCCCGCCGAGAGCATCCGGCAATCGAGATTTGGCGTAGAACTATGGCGGCATTTTCTTGCGCTGGCGCTGATCCTCGCGCTCGTTGAAATGGCCGTGGGGCGCGCGGCGAAGCCACACACCGGAGGGAGTGAAGGCACATGAAATTGCAGCAGACAACTGATCGGGAGCGGGCGATACTGGTGGGCGTTGCGACCGGCGAAGCACGACGGGCACGCGTGGAGGATTCCCTGGAAGAGCTTTCCCTCCTTGCGGATTCGGCGGGGGCCGACGTCGTTCACAGGATACTCCAGGACCGCCGGCACATCGACTCCGCGTTCTTCATCGGCAAGGGGAAAGCGGAGGAACTCTCTTGGCTGGTCAAGGAGAAAAACATCCAGCTGGTCATCTTCGACGACGATCTTTCCGCCGTCCAGGTGCGGAACCTGCAGGATCTCATCGGGTGTAAGATCGTCGACAGGAGCGGCATCATTCTTGACATCTTCGCCTCGCGTGCGCGGACCAATGAAGCAAAGACGCAGGTTGAGCTTGCGCAGCTGCAGTACATGCTGCCGCGCCTCACGCGCCGGTGGACGCATCTTTCGAAGCAGTTCGGCGGCATAGGAACAAAAGGGCCTGGCGAGACCCAGATCGAGACCGACCGGAGGTCCATCCGCACAAAGATTGCGCGGCTGAACGCCAAGCTTACGGACATCGGCAAAGAGCGCGAAGTGCAGCGCAAGGGGAGGGAAAAATATCCCCGTGTCGCACTGGTGGGCTACACCAACGCAGGCAAATCCACCCTGCTGAACTGGTTCTCCGGGGCGGGAGTGATTGTCGAGGACCGGTTGTTCGCCACGCTCGATTCCACCGTCCGGATGGTCACGCTTACCCCCGTCCACCGCATCCTCCTGTCGGACACCGTCGGGTTTATCCGGAAGCTTCCCCCACATCTCGTCGCGTCATTCAAGAGCACGCTTGACGAAGTGCGCGAGGCGGACATCCTTCTCCACGTGGTGGACATGAGCCATCCCCTGTTCGAAGAGCAGATCGCGGTGGTCGACGAAACGCTGGAGGATATCGGGGCGCACGGGAAACCGACGGTGCTGGTGTTCAACAAGCTGGACCGCGTGGAACACCGGAACAACGTTCCCGCGCTCATAGCCCGGTTTGAGCACGCCGTCTGCATCTCCGCGGCGCGCGGCATCAACCTCACGGCACTTACTGCTGAGGTGACCAACTTGCTGGAGGGGTCCATCGTCGAGGAAACCGTGCGGTTCGGACAGGACGACTACGAGCTCATGTCGCGCGTGCATGAAGACGGCGAGGTGCTTGAAAAGCGTTATGAAGGAGACGGCGTCACGCTCCGGTACCGCATGACACGGACGCGTGCGGAGAAATTGCGCAAAGACATCGCGCGCAAGCGCGCGCCGCGCCGTCACTAGGGCGCGAACCCAAACCCCGCTGCCGCTCCCCGCTGTGAGAAGTTCTTCAGGTGCCGCTTCGTTTCACACTCCCCCTTCTGATCCCCCTGGAAGAGAAGCACATCGTCAGCCTGTATCACCAGCGTCCAGGGAACGCCGTTGCGGAGCTGTGCCGTCCCGCGCCAGGCATCGCCGTTCTCCGTCATCCAGAGAAAATTCACTTTCATCCCGCCGGGCAGATCGGGCGCTTCCAGCCTGATCCGCCCTTCCTCTCCTGTCCTGGAGAGCGACCCGTGGATCGCATGAAGCCCGGCGTAGACCGTGAAGTCAATTTCGTTCAGCGCATCCGGGAGTTTGGGCTGGATCGTCAGCGTGTTCGCGGCCAGATCGACGCGCAGACCAAGATAGTCCTGATAGATCGTGCGGACGAATTCCGCCATACCCATCAACGATGCGCTGGTGCCGGCCGGCCCCGGGTTCACGACGGCCGGGAGCGTGCCTGCCATCCCTTCCGTCAGCACACCACGGGCCATCGCCCTGGTGACCTGGTAGCTGAGATCCTGCCGGTCGTAGCGGGTAAGCGCATAGGTGACGGGACCCATGAGCCAGGTGACGACTGGCCCGCCGGAGGGGCCGGCGCCGGTCGCAACGCCTTCATGGTGGAGGAGATTCCGGACGGTGGCCCTGGTCACTTCGGACCGCATGCGTTCCGTTTCGAGCATCTCCAGGCACATGATGGCATTCGGTCTCAGGGTAGTATCACGCACGCCTGCCGGCGTGAGGAAATCGGCGAGCGATCCGGAAGTGGTGTCGGCGTACCGGGTGTTAAAATTGTCGGAGGTCTTTATCGACGCATCCCACCATTCCCGTGCATGCGCGGTGTCGCCAAGGAAGGTCGCGACATACGATCCTATCAGCTGCTGGAAATACCAGAGGAGCTGCACCTCCACGGCGCGGTTGCCCCGCGGGATTCCGGCCATCCACGTTTCGTAGGGACCGTGCGTGAGGAAATTAAATTTGTCGGTGTGCCGCTGATACGTCCCGGTGAGACTTCTGCTCACGACCGGGTAGAGTGCCCGCACGAGCGATGTATCGTTGGAATACACCACGTGTTCATACAACTCCCGCACGAACCAGGGGGCGATATCGGCGCCGTGGTAGGAGACATCGTGTCCCGCAATGTGATCGGGCAGTCGTCCGTAGGTTGCGCTGCGAGGATCGGCGTCCTGGTACCGCGCCATCGTGCGCAGGATTGCTCCGGTACGGCGGTAGTCGCCCGTGGCTAGGCCGAGGCCGGCGATCGATTGCGCGTTGGCGCGGACATCGATGGATCCATCCCAGGGGACGCCGGCGATGGCAAACGTGTCGCGGCGGTCGATCATCAGGCCGTCCAGCGACACCTTGATCCACTGCAGTGCTCTGTTGAGCGTATCGTCCGACGTCCTGCAGTAGGAAGCATTGAGCAGCCCTTCCATGCGCGTCCGCCGGGCGGTGAGGAGTGAATCCATCCGCTCCCGCAGGCGTTCGGCCTTTGCCGGTTCGTCGTGTTCGGGGAGGATGACGAGCAGAAAATCGGCATCCCCCTGCGCATCACACACGACCGCATCGCCGGCTGCGACCCCCCGGGGGCCCGCCGTCAGGACGAGTCTGCGGCCGTCCGGTAAGCGCCACTCGGCGCTGTGTCCTTCCGCGCCATGGGATTGCGAACGGATCCCCTTTGCGGGCGTGACACGAAGAAGAATCTTGCCCGCAGGGGCTGAAGACACTTTTACGGCCACGCCGTGCATGTCGGGGGTCCCGAGGCGTTCGAGAATCGACTCGCGCACGACGGTGCCGCCGGCGAACATCATCCTGGTCTCTGAGGGGAGGATCACCGCCGAATCGAGACGGTCTCCGGTCAGCGCCACGCGCGCTGTCTCCGCAACGAGATTGACTGCCACATCCTTCCCTTCCACGGTCCACCGGGACGCATCCGTGGCGCCGCTCCCCA
Source organism: Bacteroidota bacterium (assembly GCA_041493205.1). Lineage (GTDB taxonomy): Bacteria > Bacteroidota > Ignavibacteria > UBA10030 > UBA6906 > JBGPYM01. Next base: position 189 of record JBGPYM010000144.1, on the reverse strand, counting down.
CCGTGCCGGTGAGGAGTGCCCCCTGCCTGTCGGACTGCAGGAAGGACCGCGCAGCGCCGCGGACCGTGATGGCCATCCCTTCCAGCGTCACCGGAACGCGCCGGGGCCGGTCCGGAACATCGTGACCGCAGCCCGCGAAGAGTGTGACACTGAGAGCGAAGGCAGGAAGGGTGCGCATGTCATCTCCGT
>JBGPYM010000262.1:0-4188 GCA_041493205.1 Bacteroidota bacterium | reverse complement strand
CATCATCGGTGAAGGCAATGGCGCCTGCATCTGCAAGTTCCGCCATGGGCGACAGATGTTCACCTTTTCGCTCCTTCGTAACGGCCGCCACCGGATAGACGTCGACCAATCCGTTGAGCGCAATCCGCGCTTTCGCCTGGATGAACCGGACCACCGACTCATCGTCAATGGGCGGATTCGTATTGGGCATACAGCAGACCGCGGTGAATCCGCCCGCCGCTGCGGAGCTGACGCCGGTAAGGATGGTTTCCTTATGTTCGAAGCCAGGCTCGCGCAAATGCACGTGCATGTCGCAAAAGCCCGGCGCAACCATTTTACCCCGCAGCTCGATGACCTGCGCTGCCGGGACAGACAGGTTCTTGCCGATCTTCGCGAGGGTCCCGTCCGCGATGTGCATATCCAGTTCTTCATCGCGTCCGCTGACCGGATCGATGAGCCTGCCGTTCTTCAGAAGAATCTGCATGGTATGTTGCTTCCTTGTAGGTTCAGTTTCTTGATGAGAGAAGGTAGAGGACCGCCATCCGGATGGCCACACCATTCAGGACCTGCTGCAGGATGACCGAGTGCTCACTGTCTGCAACATCGGCGGAGATTTCGACATCCCGGTTGATCGGCCCCGGGTGAAGGATGGTGATGGCGCGTCCGGCTTTGTCGAGCCGTTGCCGGGTGATGCCGTAGTAATTGTGGTACTCGCGGATGGACGGAAACAGCCTTCCGGCGTCCCTCTCGAGCTGGATCCGGAGGACATTCAGGACATTGACCGACGGGAGTACGTCGTCGATGTGGTGGTACACGTCGACGCCCATCTTCTCGATTTCGCGGGGGATCATGGTTGCCGGCCCGCAAACCGACACCTTCGCGCCCATGGTTTTGAGGCCGAAGATGTTCGATCGCGCGACGCGGCTATGTGCGATATCGCCGACGATACAGACGTGAAGGCCTTCCAGGCGGCCGAGCCGTTCCCGGATCGTATACATATCGAGAAGCGCCTGTGTCGGGTGCTCATGGCCCCCGTCGCCTGCGTTGATCACATTGGCGTCGATGACGCTGGCCAGGTAGTGGGGGGCGCCGGATGCCGAGTGGCGCATCACCACCATATCCACCTTCATCGCCTCGATATTGCGCGCGGTGTCTTTGAGGGTTTCCCCTTTGCTGACGCTCGAGCCGGTTGCCTGGAACCCGAGGACATCCGCCGAGAGGCGCCGTTCCGCGAGCTCGAAGGAGAGGCGGGTGCGGGTGGAGTTTTCAAAAAACATATTGGCGATCGTCTTACCCTGCAGGGGCGGGACTTTTTTAATCGGCCGTTCAAGGACTTCGCGGAAAGACACCGCAGTATCGATGATAAGCTGGATGTCTTCGCGGCCCATTCCGTCGAGGCCGAGGAGGTGTCTGCTTTTCAGTGGCATGGGAACGACTTGATGAGTGAGAGAGTTTAGTTCGGTAATTCCGGGTGCATCAGGAGGACGGCATCTTCGCCGTCTACTTCCTTCACATGGACTCTGATCGATTCGCTCGAGCTTGTGGGAACGTTTTTGCCGACGTAGTCGGCCCGTATCGGAAGCTGGCGATGACCCCGGTCGATGAGGACTGCGAGTTGAATCGACTTGGGCCGCCCGAGGTCAATCAGCTCATCGAGGGCCGCGCGTATTGTCCGGCCCGTATAGAGCACGTCGTCGATGAGGATGATGTCCTTGTCATTCAGGTCGAAGATGATGTCGGTCCCCTTCAGCTGCGGCTGTTCCAGCTTACCGAGAAGGTCATCCCGGTAGAGCGTGATGTCGAGCGACCCGATCGGGAGGGTGACACCCTCCACCTCCTCGATCTTCCGGGTGATGCGCCGGGCGATGAACTCCCCCCGCGTACGGATGCCGACGATCACGAGGTTTCCCGCACCCTTATTCTTCTCCAGGATTTCGTGCGCCAGACGCGTAATGGTTCGTTCAAACCCCGCCTCATCGATGATTTGCGCCTTGAGTTTTCTCATGGGGGTGTGTCCCGGTCGGTGATGGGATTGCGTGTGGAGTGGGGGCATAAAAAAACCTCCATCGCCTTTGAAGGGAATGGAGGTTCTGGAACCGATGTCTGCAACCGGCGGGAGAAACGTGCCGGGCGGGCGGCACAGGCTTTTGCAGCCGGCCGTCCGATTACCGCTGTACATCGTTTGCTGACGCCGACCACTGGCGACTCCCTTTTCCGCCTCGCAGGGCTGAATTAAAGGGTGGCTGGAAGACTGGACTTTTGCAGCGTGGACGCTGAAGGATTTGAACCTTCGACCTTACGCGTGTGAGGCGTACGCTCTGAACCAGCTGAGCTAAGCGTCCGCTCAATCGGGCATAATATACGAAGGCAAAATTCCGAAAACAAGCGAGGGTGTACCGGTCCTGTTAGCAATTTTGTCAGCAATCCGACATGCGGACCGAGTTTGTCGGCGATATTCCCTGACATTATTTCAGCACAACAAATTTCATCGTCTTCACGAAGTTCCCGGTCTTCATGCGGTAGAGATATAACCCGCTTGCAAGCTGCGATGCATCAAGAACAACACGATGAAACCCTGCCGTTACAATCTCATCCACGAGGTTTGCCACCTTTTGACCGAGGGTATTGTACACTTCAAGGCTCACTTTCGCATCATACGGAAGACCAATGTTGATCGTCGTTGTCGGGTTAAACGGATTGGGGTAGTTTTGACTCACTGAGAATTCTGTCGGGAGAGTTGCTTCCTTCACACTCGTGACGATGTCGATGGTGAGCGCTTCCGTGAAGTGTACCGACCCGTCGAGGTCAACCTGCCGCAGCCGATACCACCACTTGCCCCGGTCCGGCGTTCCGTCGGTATAAGAATAGTGTTGCGTTTGAAGTGTCGACCCATGGCCAGGGACAAAACTGTCCTCGAGGGCATGGAAATGGGTCACCGTTTCCTGTGCGCGCTCGACATAGAACCCGTAGTTGTTCGTCTCACTCAGCGTCACCCAATTCAGGCGCACGCCGTTCTGGCCCAGCACCGTGGCCTTAAAACCCGACAACTGGATGGGGAGCGCGCCCACGGTCAATTGAGCGGTTGGCACACTTTCATTGCCGTGAATATCCACCGTTGTGACCCGGTAGAAGTAGGTCTGACCGGTGGTAATCGAAGAGTCCACAAGTGTTGTGTCCGTCACGATGCTGAGTCGTGAGGTATCTCCAAGAGTGAAACCATCCTGTGTCGAACGGTACACCGTGTAGGAACCGACATCCGGGTCCGTCCGGTCCTGGCTCCACGTCAATTGTATCGGACCGTTCACCAGCGGAATGACTTGAGCATTGGCCGGTGCGAGCGGCGCGAGGTTGTCAACAGAATACCCGCTGTCACAGGGGGAAAGGAAAAAGAGATTCTGGTCAGCCGTCTGAGCGCTGACGAGGAACACCGAGCGATGCACGCCGGAGGTCGATGAATCAGCCTGCGTCGGCGCAACGAGATTGTAGGAGGGCGACTGCACTGCGGGCACCGTGGCGATGGAATCATACGTCGCCCCCAGCGTATCGTGCACGGTTCCTGCCAGGCTCTTCTGCAAGAAAGGCTGAGCCGTCCCAGGAGGGATCTTCCTCCATATGCCATAGGAAGTAATCGGTACCTGCCCGGAGACACTGGTGTCCATCGGATTCTTCTGCCACTCCAGCCTGACGCTCCCTCCCTGGTCGTTCGGGACATCCCTGAGAGACACGATTGTCTGGGTAGACCGCTTGAACACCCACGCTGCTCCTGCGAAGGAGTCGTCATTGAACCCACCAACGATTGCCGTATTCCCATCGGCAGAAAGGGAAACGGACGAGCCTTGTTGTGCCCTTCCGACAGCGCCTGTGCCGAAAAGTTTGCTCCCTTGCTGGCTCCACACACCACTTGAACGGATGAAGATCCATGCCGCTCCCGCGGTGGAGTTGTCAGCGTTCCCGCCCACGATAGCTGCATTTCCATCGGCGGAAAGAGAGACCGCGTAGCCTTGCGCTGCACCCCCGGCAGCGCCTGTGCCAAAAAGTTTGCTCCCCTGCTGGTTCCACACGCCGGCTGAACGAGTGAATACCCACGCTGCACCTGCACCGGAGTTGTCAGCATCCCCGCCGACAATTGCTGTATTCCCATCGGCAGAAATGGACACAGCGCGACCTAGAGAGGGATAACCAGACGAAACCAAGCCGCCAAGTTTGCGT
>JBGPYM010000360.1:0-2538 GCA_041493205.1 Bacteroidota bacterium | reverse complement strand
TGGCCGAGCGCCCCCAGGATGATGATCAGAATTGCGGCATACAGAAGGAGGAGGCTCCCGTGCACCCCGACATCGAAGAGAAGGTATCCGAGAATGAGGATTGCGGTCGCTGCCACGAGGCTGATCGCTATGTAGGGGACGGTCTTCCCCACGACGATCTGGAAGGGGCGGAGCGGGGAGACCATGAGCTGTTCCATCGTCCCGCGCTCTTTCTCACGCACCACGGTCAGCGAGGTTGAGATCACCGCAGTGAGTACAATGATGAAGCCGATCAGTCCCGGGACAAGAAATTTCGACGATATCAGGTCGGGGTTGTACCAGACCCTGGGCTGGAAATCGACCGGCATGTAGAGCTGCTTCCCCTTCCGCGCAAACGCCTCCGCCACGATTTTTGTCGCGTAATCCGCTGTCAGGCGGACCGCCGTTCCCATCGCCTGACTTGCAGTATTGGCATCGGCCCCGTCGACGAGTATCTGAACATGCACGTCGTTGCCCGCAATCAGATTGCGTGCGAAACGGGGCGGTATAACAAGAGCAATTTTGGCCCTGCCCTGGAGGAAGTGTTCTTCGATCTCCCCGTATCCACCCGCACTGTACTTGTAGTCAAAGTACTCGCTCTGGATGAACTTGTCGAGGAATTCCCGGCTCTCCGCTGTCCGGTCCTGATCGAAGATGACGAGCGGGGTGTGCTTCACGTCGAAGTTCAGCGCATAGCCCACCATCACGATAAGGACGGCGGGGAGAACAAGAAGCATGCCGAGCGACGTCGGGTCGCGCCGGATCTGGCGGAATTCCTTGACGATAATCGGCTTGACTGCCCGCAGGAGCGTGATCATGCCTTCTCCGCCCCGGCCTTTGCGGCCTCCTGGTCGAGGAGATAGAGAAACACATCCTCGAGCGAGGGAACGATGCGCGTAATCTGATGCACCATCACCCGTGCGGCGCTCAGCGTCTGCCTGATGAGCCGTTTTCCCTCGGATTCGTCGGCGGTCATGACGTGCAGTGCGGTGCCGAAGACCGATGTCTCGAGAGCCCATGGGCACGCGCGGATCGTCTCGAGTGCCTCCACGATACCCGATTCATCGACACGGACTTCGAGGATAGGATTTGTGATGTATCTGCTTTTGAGCTCGGCAGGGCTTCCGGCGGCGATGAGCCGTCCGGCATTGATAAGAATAATGTCGTTGCAGTACTCGGCCTCGTCCAGGAAGTGCGTTGTGACGAGGACGGTAATTCCCTCAGCCGAGAGGCGGTTGATGAGCTCCCAGAAGTTTCTGCGCGAGATCGGATCCACCCCGCCGGTCGGCTCATCCAGGAAGACGATAGCAGGCTCATGGAGGATGGCACAGCCGAGCGCGAGCCGTTGCTTCCACCCTCCTGACAGCGTCCGCGTGAGACTCTCCTCCCGCCCTTCCAGGTCGGCCATGCGGAGCACCCAGGCGGCGCGTTCGCGGAGGCGTGCGTCGTCCAGGCCGTAAATGCCCCCGTAAAAGCGGATATTCTGTCCGACCGTGAGATCATCGTACAGCGAAAATCGCTGCGACATGTAGCCGATGTGCAGCTTGACCTGCTCGGTCTGGGAGCGGACGTCAAAACCGCCTACGCGGGCGGTGCCAGACGTCGGGCTGAGGAGACCGCAGAGCATCCTGATCGTCGTGGATTTCCCCGCGCCATTCGCGCCGAGGAACCCGAAGATTTCCCCGCGCCGGACGTCGAATGAGATCCGGTCGACGGCGGTAAAGGCGCCGAATTTTCTTGTGAGGTCGCGGACCTCTATGGCATTCCCGGTCATTGCCGCCTGTCAGTCAAGAAGTCCAAGCGCGCGCGCCCTGCGCACGCGGGCCAGTTCGAATTCCACCAGTGCGCCGGTCAGGCTTGTGGTGGCCGACTGCATCATCACGTCGGCGTCCAGCAGGTCGGCCGTCGTGCTGAGTCCGTTCTTGTATTTTTCGGTGGTGATCCTGAGGTTCTCCTCGGCCTGGCCGACGGCAAGCCGCGCCACATCCACCTTCTCGAGCGCACGCCGGAGCGCAAGCTGCTGTCGCCTGATATCGAGCGCGGCGTTGTCCTGCATCTGGCTCAGCATGAATTCCGTCTGGCGCATCTGCGCCCTGGCCTGTTCGGTCTGAGCGGCGGTGGTTCCCCAGTTCCAGAGATCGAGCTGGACGCCGACGCCCACATCCCAGGTTCCCTTGAAGATGTCCTGTGTAGGAAGCAGGCGCGGATTCGGCCGGCTGTAGTAGTAGTTTGCGGAGAAGAGTATCTGGGGCCACCAGCTTCCCTGGGCCGCGGTGACTGCGGCGCGGGAGGCTTCGAGGCGGAACTGCATCCCGAGGAGGTCAGGGCGGTCTTTCAGTGCACGTTCGATCAATCCGGCGGGAGTCTCGCCTCCCGGCCCGGTGGTATCTCCGCCTCCCCCCGAGCCCGGAACAGACGCGACAGCCACAGGCTGATCGAGAGACCGCCCAAGGATGTTGTTCAGGTTCATGGCCGCGAGCTGGAGGTCGTTCTCCGCGTCGATCCGGGTGAGAGTGGCGT
>JBGPYM010000336.1:0-2900 GCA_041493205.1 Bacteroidota bacterium | reverse complement strand
GTCACCGCAGCCCCGACCAGACAGAGGGCCGCAAAGATCAGCGTGGAGGTCCTCGTGCCGATGCGGTCGACGATCAGTCCGCCGATCAGCACCATCACGATGTTCGGGATGCTGTAGATGGCGTTGAGCAGCCCGATATTGGAGTCCGAGAACCCCAGCTCCTTGACCAGGAGGTCCGCCAGCGGGCTGATGCTGTCGTAGACGTAGTAGTTGCCGAACATCGCCAGACTGACGAGGAACAACACCATCCAGCGGTACCACCGCGGAGGAAGTGGGCGGACGTCAGCCCGGCCGGTAACGGTCTGGTCGGTCATCGGGGAGGGGCACCCGTCGTTAGTTGGCGTTCTTCAGGATCGCCAGGAGGAAGTTCCAGTATTTTTCCACCGTGTCGATGTAAATCTTCTCATCGGGCGAATGCACTCCTTCGAGCGTGGGTCCGAAGGAGACCATGTCCATCCCCGGGAATTTCTCCCCGATGATCCCGCATTCGAGTCCGGCATGGATCGCCTTGACAAGCGGATCTTTGCCGTACAGTTGCTTGTACGTTGCGCGGGCGACCTTCAGGATTTCGGAATTCATGTTCGGCTTCCACCCCGGATAGCCGTCGCTGGTTGACACGGACGCTCCGCCCAGCGTAAGGACGGCCGCCACGGTCTGACAGATCTCCAGGATCTCCGACGCAACCGAGCTGCGCTGGCTTGTCGCGATCGTCACGCCCTTTTTGTCGGTTGTGATCACGGCGACGTTGGTGGAGGTTTCCACCAGGCCTGGAATGTCGGCGCTCATTTTCGTGACGCCGTGCGGGAGCGCCGCGATGGTCATGCAGAGTTTCTTCTGGAGCACCTTTGTCAGGACCTTCCCCTTGCTCACGCCCTTCCGGACGCCGATCGTGATCGCAAGGTCGGGTTCCACACTCCCCACTTCCGCCCTGATGGTCTCGTTGCACGCGCTGACGGCGGCTGCCGTCGCCTCCCACTTCTTCTTCGGCACGAACAGGAGCGCTTCGGTTTCGCGGGGGATCGCATTGTGCTTGTTTCCCCCTTCGATGCCTGCGAGCCGCGCGCCGAGACCGGCAATCTCCATGATGACCCGGTTTGCGATCTTGATCGCGTTGCCGCGCCCCTTGTCGATTTCGAGCCCCGAATGACCGCCCTTCAGCCCGGTCACCTTCAGGTCGGCGGCGACGCACCCCGCGGGGGCAGCGTCGGTCGCGAGCTTCCAGACCGCAATCGTATCCTTGCCGCCCGAGCATCCGACATAGAGCGCTCCCTCTTCCTCGGAGTCGAGATTCATGAGCGTGGTGCTTGCAAGGAAGTCCTTGCCGAGATTGCTTGCGCCGGTCAGCCCGGTTTCTTCATCCACCGTGAAGAGGAATTCAAGCGGGCCGTGCACCAGCGACCGGTCCTCCATGATCGCGAGATTGGTGGCAACGGCGATGCCGTTGTCCGCCCCGAGCGTGGTCCCGTTGGCCATAAGGATATTCCCATTGCGGACGAGCTCGATCGGGTCTTTCGAAAAATTGTGGACCGTCTCCTTGTTCTTCTCACAGACCATGTCCAGGTGACCCTGGAGGGCGATGCTGCGCACGCGTTCCTTGCCCGGGCTGGCGGGCTTGGTGACGGCAACGTTGCCGAACTTGTCGGTCTTGGCCTGGAGTCCGAGCTTTTTCGCGTTGTCCATGATGTAGCGCGTCATCGATTCTTCGTGTTTGGAGCAGCGGGGGATCGTCGCAATTTCCGCGAAGTACTTCCACACCAGCGTGGGTTTCAGACCTTCTATTGCCGTTGACATGCCGAATCACTCCTTTCGGGTTGGATGACTCCCCACCACCCGCTTTGTGCGCGGGAGGTGGGAGACACATTACATGACCGCTGTCGGCGGCGCCGGTTCGTCAGGGCTACCTGCCTTGGAGAGCGGCACCCGCACAAGATACGTGATAAGAATAAGGAAGACCGGAATGGCGAGCCACGGTGCGATACTGGCAAATCCCGGCACAATCCAGAATTCCGGCTTCCCTTCCACGCGGTCACGGATAAAGACAGCGGCGGCGATGAAGAGCCCGACCAGGGCTTCCCCGGCGATCAATCCGGATGCGGAGAGGATGCCTGCATTTTCAACGCGTGCCTTCTGCGCCGCGTTCAACCCGCGTTTGACGGTCCGCTTGTCTACGGATCCCCGGATGAGCCCGCCGACGAAGATTGCGAAGGTCGTTTCGAGCGGGAGATACATGCCCACGGAGAAGAGCATTGGACTCTTGACCCTGACGAGAATAAGCGAGATGCCGAGGGCGATACCGACCAGAACGAGAGGCCACGCCATTTCGCCCCCGACGATTCCCTGCGAGAGGGCCGCCATGAGTCCGGCCTGCGGCGCGGGAAGTTTCGGTCCGCCAAATCCGCCGGTAGCGGGGTTGCTCGCGAAATCTGCATTGTGCAGGACATAGAGCGGGAAGAACATCACCAGCCCCGCAAGAATGACGCCGATGATATCGCCGACCTGCATCTTCGACGGCGTACCGCCCAGGATGTGTCCCACCTTCAGGTCCTGCAGCATCTCACCCGCAACCGCCGAAGAGACGCACACGACGGCAGCGACGCCCAGGACGGCTGCGACACCCTGGATGCCCGACACGCCGTCGATGACCATCGTCAGCGCGGCGATGACTGTTGTCGCGAGTGTCAGGCCGGAGATGGGATTGTTCGACGAGCCGATCATGCCGACGAGATTGCCCGACACGGCTGCGAAGAAGAAACCCGCGACGAGCATGACGACCGCGGCCAGGATTGCGCCTATCATGACGTTCGTGAAGTAGAAGTAGAGGCCGATCATCAGCGCAAACACTGCAAGGACGCCGAGGATCACGACCTTGAACGAGAGGTCCTTTTCCGTCCGTTCCGTGG
>JBGPYM010000052.1:0-14694 GCA_041493205.1 Bacteroidota bacterium | reverse complement strand
TGATCCAATCGCGGAGATGCTCAAGATCGGCCTTGGCGAGAGGGACGGCCGCCGAGGTGTCGGGGGGCATGCGGAAATGCGCCTGATCGGTGGCGCAGAGAATGAACAGCTTGCTCTCGTTCGGGCTTCCCGGCACCACGACCGGAGCGCGGCCGGAGACGGACTTCGCTGCCATTACTTGCTGATACGACGCAAGGACAATTTTTCCCCGCGGGTGGTCGGTGCCATGGCAGGAAACGCAGCGCGTGCTGAGAAGGGGTTGTATGGTTTCACGGAAACTGACGTTGCGCGAACCGGCTCCACCGCACGCCGAGAGAACGCATGCGAGGCAGAGACAGAGAATAATTTTCATAGCGATTTCCCTCAGGGTGAGACTCAGGCAATGCGAGAACCGTCCTATACAACGTCTTTCCCGGCCGAATGTCAAGAAAGGTGGGGAGAATTCCTCCTTCGGACGGAACGGATGCTGTCATTAGCAGATTTTACCCTGTGAGGCGTGTGCGATCGGCAAAATCTCTCCTCGGCCTCACCCTTGTGACCGCGCTCTGTGTGCTGACCGGGGAGATTGTCCTCTTCTTCTCCGGGTTTCCCACCGGGATCCAGATCCACGAGACCGACCTCAGGACCTACGACGACGAACTGGTGTACCGCCTGCGGCCGGGCGTGACGCTGAGCGGGAAACGGACGCCATATTTCGTGCACCCGGAGATCCGCACGAACAGCATGGGCTTCCGCGACGGCGAGTTCGCTGTCCCCAGGCCGGCAGGAACATTCAGGATCCTGTCTCTCGGGGACTCGTACGCCTTCGGATGGGGGGTTGCGCTGGAGGAGACATATGCGAAGCGCCTCGAGCAGGCTCTTCGCTCGGAATATCCCGGATCAAAGCTTGAAGTTCTGAACGGCGGCGTCCCCTCCTATGAATCGTGGCGGGAACTGAAGCTCCTCGAAAGAATCGGGCCCGTCCTCCAGCCGGATCTGGTGATCTGCCAGGTCGCCGATAATGATCTCGGCAAGGAGGGGGGAGGGTGGAAACACGCCGACCTGCACGTTCCCGCCTGGACGGTTCGGATTGCGCGCTCCTCGCGCCTGGTCACCGTTCTCACCACACTCATATCCTCCGGGCTCGAAGGGATCAGGGAGCTTCGCGCGCACGCCGCGGGTGCGGATACGGTTGCACGAAGCGATACGGCCCTCACTTCGTACATGCGCGAGATTTCAGAACAGAACGACTCCTCCTTTGTCCGGAACGAGCCATGGACGGAGGATATCGTCGCGAACTACGTCCGCATGAACGAGCGGGTACACGGAGCATTTGTGTGCATCCTGCTCCCGAACCGCTATCAGATGAATGCGGTGGGATATCACGAGTCCGCTCTGAGCATCCTTGAGTCACGGCTCGCCCGGCGCGGCGTGCGGACCCTCAACCTCTGCGCCTACCTCCGCATGCAGAGCGCCCGCCCGCTTTCGCTTGCCGACACGCATCCCAATAGACTGGGGCATCGGCTGATCGCCGATACCCTCGGCAGGTACCTGCAGGACACCCGGCTGTTCACGCGCGCGCACATTCTCCGGTAGTACCCCGCGCTTGCTCTTCTGGATAGCGTTTCGTACCGTTCGGGCAGTACCTCACCGCGATGCACCACCCAACCTCCCACCATCCGTGAGGACATTATGATGCGAAACCTGCTCACTGCAGCTGCCATCCTGCTCGCCTCCGGTTGCGAACGGAGCGCCGTTGACCCCAATGGGAACGATCAGAGTCATCAGGTGATACAGGTCGTGATTCTGGAGGGCTTTGGCTCGCTGGAGCCTGAGGTCAACACTCTGAGAATGGTCCGTCTTCCGGGATACTACGACCTGTCGGCCTACGACAGCGTCCGGATATCGTTCACGGCGGAGCGCCTGACCGCGGGTACGATAATGGATCACATTCTGGTGAAGGTCGGCCCGATGTGCTACAAAGGCGATTCGCTTGCGGTGCCCCGCAAGGACTTCTCGATGATGGTCATGCGGCGGGATCTTTCGAAACCTGCGATGTGCGCGATCTCATTTCTCTGCCCCGATCCGGGTGCGACGCTTCTGCTGTCGCAACTCAAAGTGGTCGGGTGGGTCACGTACTGAGGGGAGTGCGGTGACTGATCAGGAATCCGACGCGACCAGGCGGTAGACCCGTTCCGGCGCCGCCACGGCGTCGAAGATATCCTCGTTGTGCGAGATCAGAAGGATTGCGTGTCCTCCCCGCCTGTGCTCCTCCACGAGGTCGAGCACTCTCCCGATGCTGCCGAAATCGAGTGCATTCAGAGGCTCGTCCAGTATGACGAGCGGCGTCGAGAGCGAGAACGCACGAAGGAGATTCAACCGCTGCTTCTGTCCGCCGCTCAACTGCCATACCTTTTTTGTGCGCAGGGAGGCAATCGCCGAATCGTCGAAGAGAACGCGCAGCACTCGCATCCGCCCCTCCGGCGTCCGCAGAGCGGGTGAGGGGAGGATGGAGAGCGACTCATCGACCGTGGCATGCGGATTCAGGGCTTCGTCCGCGTGCTGGAACGCCATTGTAAGTTTCTTCCCCCAGAGCACATTCCGCCAGAACTTCTTGGGCGAGACCTCCCCCAGCCGGACTCCCTCGATCATCATCCGGAAATGGTCCGGTACCTGCAGCCCCATGATGATCTTCACGACGGTCGTTTTCCCGACTCCGCTCCCTGCCTTGAGATAGACAAGATCACCGGGGTACACCTGAAGATCCTCCTGCGTTCCGGTCGCCTTCCCGCGTTCAAAATGGAATCGCCGGCCGAATACTTCGATCCCGCTTTCCACGGTCAGCAGAGGACGCGCAGCGGCGGAGGGGGGAGGGAGAGGACGCCGGGCGGAGAGCCAGTCGAGGTACCGCTTCGGGGCGAACTCATCGACGCGGAGCTTCCCGTTGATGCGGGTCAACTCCAGCAGGCGGAGCGCACGCTGGACGTCCGGGTGTCCACGGCGTAAATGGCTGATCATCGAGTAGTCGTGTGTAATCAGGAGCACCGTGACCGGCCGCCGGCGAAACCGGTCCATCAGCCGGTCCAGGAAGAGGTCCCGCGCCTCCCGGTCAAGGCTTCCCGTCGGCTCGTCGAACACGAACAGTCCCCCTGCGACGTCCTTCGCCAAGGACACCAGGTCCATTTTTTCAAATGCCATCCCGGCCAGGATGCGCTGCTTTTCCCCTCCGCTGGGGCGATAGGGCGTCGGGTAGACGGGGAGGAGGGATTCGACAGGACGGGCCTGCGGGTCATTCCAGAGCTCCTGGAGTATTTCCGCGGGGTGCGGCGCATCTGCGAGGTCACCCTCGCGGATCTGTTCGCCAAGCGTCATGAGCGGGTTCAGGTGCGAGGAGGGTTCCTGAAATACGAAGAACCCGTTCTTCCTCCATGCGCGCACCCCGGGGGCGGACCTGAACCGGTCATACGACTCGCCGTTGATCCGCACGCGGAGGGACTCCTCATCCGCGATCCCGAAGAGGGACTTGCCGATCAGCGACTTGCCGATCCCGGATTCACCGAAGAGAATCGTCACGCGCCCCTCCTCAAGAGGGAACGCCTGAACCTCCACCAGCGTGCGGCGGCCGGCCCGGATTGTTATGTCATACTGCGGGCCTGTCACAGTCTGTACCGTTCGACGAGTCCGTTGGAAATTTTATACACGCAGAGGAGCGTGAACACGATAAGAAATGCGACGCTGATCCCCTGGATATGTTCAACGAAAAGGGTCGGGATCAATGAGGGGTCGGAGAACGCGGTCCCGATGACGAGAATGTCCTGTTTGCTGTCCAGCTTGGCAAGCATGCTTCCGAGGGTCACGGGGAAATTGGAAAGGCTGACGTCCGTCGAGAGGCCGACCGAGATGATGAAATCGATGCTGCAGACGAGAAAGACAGCGGAGCCGAAGACGGAGACACCCTTCTGCACGATGTGGGCGAGGCTGTTTTTCCGGAGGATCTCACGGTTGATGACGGTGAATTCCGGCACCCCGCACACGAGGAGGGCGTTGACGAAATCTGACTGCATGTAGTGGCGGATCCGCTCGCGGATCAGGTCGGAGACTTCCTGGAAAATGAAGAGGCTTGTCACCACCGACGCGGCGAAGAGCTGTGCAGATTCCGACCGGAGCGCTTCCCCGCGGATGAGGAGAGTCAGCGCGACGTACCCGACGAGCATCCCCACCATCTGCGGAACCGAACGGAACAGGTTGAGGAGGAACGTGAGGATGAAATACGCCTTCCGCCTCGTCGGCCGGTCAAGATAGTGAAGGGTGAGTGCCGTTCCCCAGCCGAGGAACAGGGAGATCACAACAACACCCAGCGCTCCCAGGACGGTATTCACGGATGCGCTCTGCACCTGCAGCCGGGCGGGAGAGTTGAGCTCGAGGCCAAGCCAGGCCCAGAGCGACAGGATGCCGCCGATCCAGATCACGGCCCACAGGATGTCTTTCTTTCCCGCAAGGATGCCCGCGAGGCGAAGAGGGCGGCTGTCGGGGTTACCCTGCATTGCCGTACCGGCGGGAAAGGATGCCATGCCAGATATCCACGACGAGCTCCGTTGCCTTCACGACGGCGAAAATGCCGAACACGATCAGGATCACAAGATCATATTCCCGGAACAGGATGTGCTGGAGGAGCGTGTAACAGAGATGGCCTTTGATGTTCAATGCCATTTCAATGATGACGAGCCCGGTCACAAGGAATGCGGCGTGCTCCTTGAGCGACATGATGAACTGAAACCGCGCGTTCAGATAGATATGCCGGAAGACGTGGCCGCGCAGGCGGCGGAGCGGTGTAATCAATGATTCCCACGGGAGTCCGTCCGGCGTCCCCAGAGCGTACGAGGACCGGAGTCCCTTGACCAGGGCGGTTTCCACATAGCCTTTCCGGCTTTCCGTTACGAGAAGTCCGTAGAATTTGTTCGCGTAATTGATGAGGAGGCCGTTGGATGCTATGCCCAGCAACGTCATAAAGAGGAGATTCTCAGTGTCGATCCTCGTACGGAACGCATACGCGATGACATAGGCGGGCGAAAAGAGAATGCCATAGGCGGCACCACGGAGCAGAGCCTTGAGGAGCAGACCGAGCCGGCCGAACACGGCAGCAATGCCGCGCCGTTCGATCTGACGGAAATACTCGCGGATGAACGAGGAGCGCCCGCGCTTCATGGCAGCAAAACGCACAATGGCAATCGTGCGTGCCCCAAAGAACGTGGCAACCATGACGATAGCGTAGACGACGAGAAAGCCGATGTACATGGGGAGAAGGTGCGCTGCCGATTCCCATGAAAGGTGCTCACGCGCCCCTCCGGCTTTCTTTTCAGGATCGGTAAACCGGGAAAGCCGCTCCCGTTCAAGAAGGTTCAGCACGGAGTCGAGCGCCGCAGGGCTCATGGAGTGCGTCTCGGCGAACGCCTCGCGAAAGAGGGTCCGCTGAAGGGGAGAGGCAAAATTCACGGAATCGATATCGAGGTACGACTCGACGGCGCTCCGTCCCTTCTCCTCAGGGCGTGACGCTTCCACGTACACAATAAGGGCGCCCAGGGCACCCCCCACCAGCAGAAGGGCGAGGAAGTGCTCGGCGATATTTCGGCGGATGGGAGTCACGTGGGGTGTCAGAGCTGCACGAGGATGATCTTGTTGCCTGCGACTTCAACGCGCACATCGCCCTCGGCAAAGAGACCCTCGAAGCTGCGTGCAAGCGCGGCAATGCTTTCGTGAAATGCGCGTGCGCGTGCAGGGGGCTGCAGTGTGCAGAGGAGCGAGTCGCCCCGTTCGTCGAGGAGAAACCGCGGAGGCGCAGGGGCCGCGGTGGATTCTCCGTGGAACCGTGCATACATGTTCCGGAGGGCCGCATTGGCATCATTCACCAGCGCGCGGAGCGAGGGAAGAAGGGGAGCGAAAACGTCGGCTGTGGCTTCTTTGGCAATGCGGCGGTGGGCCCATTCCCCCGAGGCGAGCGTCACCCAGCCGAACTGGGGGGGAGTGGAAGGAATCCGGATGTACGTTTCTCCTTCGCGGAGGAATTCGCGGACGAGCAGGGCGCCCGCGGGTGCAAGGGCCGTAGTCCGGCTGTCGAAGGGCCGCACCGGGAGGCCCCCAGGGTTCCGGACGACAATCGTGTCTCCGAAAACCTTCACGCCGCGAAGTGTTGTGATACCTGCCGTGCCCCCATTTTCCAGGGGCCTGCCGTCAGCCCCCGTTTGAAGAAAGTATGCAGTACCGTTCACCCGCACACGCATGCAGGGGGTAAAGCCGTCACCCAGGACATCCTTCTCGCGTACGATGATCATCGGTTCAAATGCAGCAAGCGCCTGTCCTTCTTCCCGGGACAGGCGCAGCTGGTACGTGTTGTAGACGGTCAATCGCTCCGGATGCGCGACGATCAGGATGTCTCCCAGGCCGCCCGCCGCACGAAGCGCGGCGGGGGCGCACAGCATCGCCGCCGCAAGGATGATATGCTTCACCGTTTCGGCTTTTCCCGCCATTTCTTGATCGTGGAGAGCTGGGACGCAACTCCGTACAGGTCGATGCTCGTGCTGTCGAATTGCGTATTGAAATACGCAAGGGACGGGACGGAAAAGAGCCAGGCGCCAAGACTCAGCGAATGCTCGAGCTGGTCAATCCGCCTGGCGTACTCCTGCTTGTCGCCGATCTGCCTGGTGGACATGAATCCATAGAGGTACTGGAGGAGCAGATTGACATCGGATTTGTCCGGCGTGTCGGCCGAGGCATCCAGGCGGAAGAAATTGCCGCTGTGCCGGAGTGATCCCGTCGCAACGGACTGCACGCCCCGGGCATCCGACGACGTTTCCAGGTTGATTTTATAGGTCTGGAGGTCCGGCTGCCGGAGGAAAATATCATACACGTCGAAGAGGAAATTGCTCCGGTACCCGGTGAACGCCACGAGGACAGCATCGTAGTCTCCGCGCTGGATCTCCTCGTTCCCGACCGCCGTCGCTTTCACTTTGCCGCGGGTGATCGCAGGATCGTTGAGGATCTCGATCAGGTCGGCGTATTCCTCCCGGAATCCGAAATTGGTGCAGACCTTGATCCGTACCGTGTCAGGGAGCACGGAGAGTTCGGCAAACTCCTGCGCGCGCGCCGGTTCGACGATCTTCTCTTCGACAAAGTAGGATGTCGACGGGAATATACTGTAGTTGAGATAGTCGTCGTAATTGTCGCGGTGTCCTTTGTAGTCCATGATGTGGCGCTGCTGGGGAGTTCCGACCTTGAAAAATCTGTCTGCGATCGATTTCCTGTTCAGAAGTTTCCTGAGCTCCGTCCTTTGCGCACGGGACAGGCGCTCGGTGTTGAACAGGATTGCAAAGAAGGCCGTGCTGATGTTGGATTTCACGAAATAGCGTTCCCCGTCATTCAGGACGGGCGAGAGCGCGCCGAAGGGTGTCTCCAGCAGAACGTTGATCGCGCCGTTGCGCATTTCGGTCGTGTAGGTGCTATTGTCGATGAACGGCGCCAGCATGATCTGGGGCACCACCGCGATGCCGTCGGGGGTGCGGGTATAATTTGCCACGCCATCCTTCGGCGGGAGGGGCATGTAGGCGCCCGTCCCGACCGAGTAGTTGAGCGCGTTCATGGGCGACGTGTCGGGGAGGATCTTGAACGAGAGCACTTCCTTGATATCCGATTCTTTCCAGATCCTGTTCTGCCGGAACCGGAAGCGTATTTCCCCCTGCTCGTTCGGCCCTTCAAAACCCGGATTCTCCATCGCCTGGGTGATCAGGATGAAATCGGGAGAGAGGCTGCCGAGCGCCATGATCCTCCGGATTGTGAACTGCAGGTCCGCCGGGGTAAAGTAATGGTCGCGCCCGCGGGTGATCGTGAATTCGTCATCCTTCGGCGTCACCAGATAGCTGTCGGTCCAGCGGCGGTTGGTTTTGAGACGGACGGTGACCACGTTGTCCTGGTCCACCCCGATCAACTCGCCGAGGCCGTCTTCATACGTGATGCCGCTCGGGTTCGCCGAGAGGTCGAAGAGGCCGTCGAACTGGACTTCGTCCAGCTTGTCGGAAAGGGCGGTCGGTCCCGGGAGATGGGGGTCGATGGCCGGTTTCTGGTGGGCGATGAACGGAATGACGATGCTTCCGGAGAGGTCGGGGCGGTGGAAAATGATGTAGAGCACGACTCCCACTACCACAACGCCGAGGCCTATGAGGCCGTACATCAGTTTTTTGTTCTGCATGGGGCTGCGTTCCTCAGTTCTTCTTCATGATCGGGACCTGCGCCATGGCGCTGATTTCATACACCTTGAAGGAGTTCTTCTTGAACCGGATCTCGAGGATGTTGTTCCCTTCCTTGTCCATCTGCACGGGCGTGATCTGCGACTCGTAGTTATTGTCCGCCGTCGGCGACGTAATCCGGAAACGTCCTTCGTTCTTGATCGGGTTCTTGTTGATCGTGATGCTCTCGTACCATTGCTCGCGTCCCGCGGCGTCGGCCAGTTCCTTCGGGAGTTTCACGTTTACGTCAAACACGGGGAACTGGGCTTCCGAAGGGATCTGAAGTTTGAGCCGGAAGACATACTCATTGACCCCGCGTTTGTTGTCGGTGACCGGGAGGGCCAGGATGCGGCGGTACTCCTTCGGACGGACGATCCATTTAGCGACCGTGGGATCGCACTCGGTCACGATGGCAGTGAGCTGCTTGTCGGCACCTTTGTACATGCGTCCGTGCTCGACGATGGCCCGTGCCCGCTCGACCCCCTGTGCGTTCATATCGCGCGTAAAATCTTTGTAGATGGCCTTGATGGCGGCTTCGGGAAACTGGTAATTGCGGATCCGTCCGATGTACTCATCGATCTGGGAACGTTTCCGGCCAAGTTCCGACTGTCCGCCCGAGCTGAACGTCAGTTGATAGGCCGCCATGAACGCTGAATCCGCGTAGAGGACTGGCACGTCGGCGAACGACGATTCATTCAGGCGGACGAACGCGTTCAGGCGATCCTGCGTGGCCTTATTTACGCCCGCGAAGATGTCGCTCTCGAACCAGCGCACAACCTTGTCGCGGTAGCGGGCCGCGCTCACGAACGTTCTGCCGTCGCGTCCCTCGTACAGTCCCCGCGTCCTGATTTCCGCGGCCGACCAGGCATGCGCGGTGATGTCGGCGGCAATCTGCTCGCCTGCAGCGAACAGGGCCTGCAAGTCGTCCGCCAACTCTCCCGCTTTCCCGAGTTCAAGCGCAAGGATCCCGGCAGCCTCCACCGTGCGGTACTTTTCATCGGAGACCGCCACGGGCTGAGGGATGTTCGATTTGATATCGCGGGCAGCCGTCGCCATGCTTGCATAGAAAGAAGATGGCGGAGGCGTGACCACTTTGTCGACCGTTCCCGTGATTTCCTTCAGCCGGTCGCCTGCAGTCTGGAGCGCTTCGGCTTCCGCGTTGAAGCGTTTGACAAAGAGGTTAAGCGCTTCAAAATCCGCGGGGGTTGTCCGCCCGACTGCCCGGTACAATTTCGCGACGGGCTCCAGCGGCGGAGACGGGACAATGGGTTTGGCGTCCCGTTTGCGCTGCAGCTGCTTCTCGTAATACGGGACGACGTCGGCGAGACGCGTCTGGAATGCCTTGCGCGCCTTCTCCACGACAGGGGAGGGGTAGCGGTCCTTCTGTGTCAGGAATTCGGCGAAGGCATCGGCGTTCGACAGGAACGCGCCCGTGTTTCCCCAGGTGTTTTTTTCTTTCTGGAACACATCCAGGGCGGCCGCGTAATTGCGCTGGAACGTCAGCTCATCTTCTACGGACGCCCGGAGGTCTTTATAGTTCAGGTATGCCGTATCACGGCCTGCAGCGACATCGGGAGGAAAAAGACCTGCAACGCCCTGGAGCTCATTGTTCATGGCTTCAAGAGCATGGGTTTTCCCCTTCACGCGGTCGAGCTCTCTGCCGAATTCAACGACGTCGATGGAGGGAGCACCAGGGGCTCCGTTGAACGTGGAGCGATCGACCAGATTTTCGGAAAGTGTGACCTTGAAGTCGGCATATTTCGTTTCGAACGTGTACCGCCAGCGCGGAACGTACCGGTAATTCATGGTGAGTTCAACATCATGCCGGACACTGTCGATCACCCAGAAGAAGACCGGCGCGGCAGGATCCACCGGATACACGCTGAGAGTATCGTTCGTCCCCGCCTCGTCAGGTATGCGCGTGATCGGCCCCTTCCCGTCGTCAAACGTCCTGGTGAGGTACGAGCGGATGGCTCCCTTTGCGGGAATGCGGAGCACGAGTGCAAAGTTTTCCCTGGATGGTCGCGGGAATTTTATGAAGTACTGCTTTCCCTGGGCGAGCGGGAAGTTGTCTTTATTGTTCTTCAGCTCGATGTACCCGCGTTCGACCGGCAGCAAATCAGGCTTCGGTTCGAGCTCCTTGAATGTGGCACACCCCGCCATCAGAATGGCAAGAGCTGCCGCAACGAGTGCAGTTGATCGCATCGGTTGACTCCGTCCGTGAGTTGGGCGTGGAAGGGTTTTGAGTGCGTACAATATGTTCAAGATTTTGCGCGTTTGCAAGTCTTTGCGTGAATCTGTTCAGAGTTGACTTTATGAGACACCGTCTCTATCTTAAAGTTTCGGGTTTTCTCGCCCGGCAGATGGCACCCCCCTGGGGGTCCGGGGGCCCGTTCTCAATCTGGCACCGGAAGAGCATGAGTCAGGATCAGCGACACGTCAGAGAGGGTTTCATCACCCGGCCGTACCACGGGGCGAGCGTTCCCGCCTCGTACGGTGACGTGGAGGCTGAATATGCGGCTGCTATGCGCGGGTGCGCTCTGGCTGATCTCTCGGTGTTTGGACGGATCGAGGTACGCGGAAAAGACCGTCTCGATTTGTTGCACAGACTCTCGACAAACGATCTCCTGGGAGCACGGAAGGGTGAAGTCCGGTCGACAGTGTTCCTCACCGACAAGGGGCGGATTGTGGACAGAGCCCTTCTCATGGTCAGGGAGGATTCGCTTCTGATGGTCACATCTCCGGGGGCTGAAGATCTCCTCATGGAGTGGCTCGCGAAGTATACCATAACAGAAGATATCACCCTGACGAATGTAACAGACTCAACAGCAATGTTTTGCATCCTGGGCCCTGCATTGGATTCCTTCGCTTATCAGTTGGACGGTTCGCTCCCTGCAGAGAACTGCTGGGTGCTCTGGCCGGCTGGCGGGAACGGAGCAATGCTTACAGTAAGGACGGAAGCACGTCAGCGGTATGCTCTCATGACGCCTTCCAGTGAACAGGCTGCCAGCGCGTGGCCCGCCCTTCTCCGCGCCGGGGAGGGAGCCGGTTGCCGGCCCATCGGGAGCATCGCCTACGAGGCATACCGGATCAGCAGGGGAGTCGCGGCACGGCCCGGTGAACTGTCGGATGCGCGGAATCCGTACGACGCAGGTCTGCGCGAAGACATCAGCTTTACCAAGGGGTGCTACATCGGGCAGGAAGTGGTTGCCCGGCTCGACACGTACCAGAAGGTCAGGAAGGGTCTGGCGGGGATCGTGTTCAGCGAATCGGCACCTGGCGTCCCGGGCCAGGCATTGCTGAAAGGGGGGGAGGAGGTCGGCGAGCTGACGAGCGCGCTTTCCGTTCGCGTGATGGGGAAATTTCCCGGCCTTGCTGTCGTGGCGGACGCAGTGGCCCATCCAGGCGACGAACTGATCGCCGCCGATTCCGGCGCCAGGGGCACGATCACTGCATTCCCCATCAACGGGGCGGGTTCATGAAACTGAGCTACAGCTGGGAAGATATTGAAAACTGGCGGGACCGCCTTCACCGGCGCATCCCGACGCGCGCGATCTCCACAAAGCGCCAGGCCCTGTCATTCATCAACGATGTCGGCTTCTGCTTCGCGTTCAAGTCTGAAAACTCTGAGCTCCCGTGCCTCTGGCACGCCGCCTGCGGCACCCGTGCCCCGGTGATGCCCGAACACACGCATCATGATCCCGCCATCTCCTTCGTGTGGGAGATGAAGAACGTCCTGCCCGCCGAAGGAAAGATTTATTACGGGAAGCTCCTGAAGAAGCGTCCGATGATGGTGTCGCTCGAGTATCTCCCGTTTTTCTACGTCCTCTCGCGCCGGACAGGACTGAAAACCGAGTATGAACGGGAATTCGTCAAGGGAAAACTTTCCGCAACCGCCCGCGACATCATGGACGCGCTGCGCGACTCTTCGCCGCAAACGACCAAAGGGCTGAAGCTCGCCACCGGCAAACACCACAAGAGCGACCGCGTCCATTTCGACCGGGCGATCGCCGAGCTGCAGGAGACCATGTTCATCGTAAAGGTCGCGGAGCTGGACGATCCATTCACGTTCGTCTGGGCGCCTCTCCGCGAAGCGTTCCCGTCGGAGGTCCGGAAGTCCCGCCGCATCGCTCCCGAGACCGCCCGTGAACGGATCCTTGAACGATACTTCCGGAACCAGCTCGTGTCCTCCGTGCCGGCCATCGCCCGGCTCTTCCGGTGGGAACGCCAGTCCATCTTCCACACCCTCGGGCGGCTTGTCCGGAGCGGCGTCATCACGACCGGCATCCGGGTCGAGGGGAAAGATCACCGTTTCTATTGCCTGACCGAAGGGAAATCATGAAGCGCCGTCTCGTCAAACCTCCCAAGGCGTACAAGGACATCGAGTTCCTCAACAGTCCCGATGCGCGCATCATCCGCATGCTGTCTGAATTCCTGGAACCACAACGGCGGTTCCGTCAGGAGCAGATCAAGGACACGATCGTCATGTTCGGCTCCGCGCGCGTCAAGCCGCGGAGCGAGACCCTTGCCATCCTTCGCAAAGTCGAGGCCTCGATCAGGAAGAGCCGCCGTCCGACGAAGGCCTCATTACAGGAGCTCCGCCATGCCGAGATCCAGGTGGAGATGTCGCGCTATTACGAGGACGCGGTGGAGCTGTCACGGCTCCTCACGTCGTGGAACAAGCGGCTGAGTGCTCCGCAACGGTTCGTGGTCTGTTCCGGCGGCGGACCCGGTATCATGGAAGCGGCAAACAAGGGTGCTTCCCTTGCGGGGGGAAAATCGATCGGGCTCAACATCAGCCTCCCGTTCGAACAGTTCGCCAACGGGTATATCACCGAAAAACTGAATTTCGAGTTCCATTACTTCTTCATGCGGAAGTTCTGGTTCGTGTATCTCGCCAAGGCGCTGGTGGTGTTCCCCGGCGGGTTCGGCACCATGGACGAGCTGCTCGAGGTCCTGACGCTCCTGCAGACCAACAAGATCAAGAAAAAAGTGGCCGTGATCATGTACGGGGCGGAATACTGGAACAGGATCATCAACTTCGATGAGTTGATCAATCACGGCATGATTGAGCGCGAGGACATGGCACTGTTCCGCTTCATGGACACGCCGAAAGAGGCGTTCGAGTACCTGAAGGACTTCCTCACTCAGACCTACCTGAAGGGGAACGGAACCATGAAAACGACGCTCGGGTAAACGGTTCGCGGATCCGGCGGGGATGTTCTGCCGGCTTGCGGGTCATGCGCCTGTGTGGTATATTGGGTGTGAGGGGATGATACGGATTCGACGGGGAATGGGATGGTCCGGATTGCATGCCGTGCTCTCCGCGTTGCACGATAATAAAGCGGAAACCAACAAGTGCTGACTACAACTACGCACTGGCAGCTTAAGTAATTAAGTTGCCCGTCTCGAGGAGCCCCGCCTGCCGGACTCCAAAGAGGCGCCGACTCATGGCGGGATAGCCGGCCGCAGTCCCCAGCGGCGGACGGCGAACCCGGGCGGAAGCCCGGGCAACCGGGGTAACGCTGTCAGCGACCTGTCGATCGGTTGCGGCGGTGCGAAGCTCACAAGACCGACTACGCATGGAGTAATCTTGATGGTCCTTTCTTCGGACGCGGGTTCGACTCCCGCCATCTCCACGAGAAACGCTCTCCCGAAAACCGGGAGAGCGTTTTCTTTTTGATGGGCGGTTTGCAACTTTCGGAGAAACTTAGTATCTACGGTCAATGACGGTTCCCATCGCGTTTACGAAGGTCTCGGGGGCAGGGAACGACTTCGTGGTCGTCAACAACTTTTCCGGCGACCTGCGGGTTGATTATGCGGCCCTCGCGCGCGCGGTCTGCGACCGTCATTTTGGCGTTGGCGGCGACGGCCTGCTCGTCGTCGAAAAAAGCAGCAAGGCCGATTTCGCGATGCAGTACTACAACGCCGACGGAAGCTGGGGAGGAATGTGCGGGAACGGGGGGCGATGCATCGCCAGGTTCGCGCAGGTGACGGGGATCGCAGGTCCCCGTCAGCGCTTTGAGGCCCTGGGCCACATCTATGACGCCGAGATCGGCCCTACGACGGTCACGCTCCGGATGAAGGACCCGGGGCCGCTTCGGAACGGACTGAAGCTCACCGTCGAGGGGTCAACGCATGAGGCGTCGTTCCTCGATACGGGAGCTCCGCACGTCGTGATTTTTGCACGGGACACTCCTCAGACGGACGTAGCGGGGATCGGGAGGGCGATCAGGAATCACGCAGAGTTTCAGCCGGCAGGGACGAACGTAAACTTTGTCCGCCGGACAGGAGCTTCGACAATCGAACTCCGCACGTACGAGCGCGGCGTGGAAGCAGAGACCCTCGCCTGCGGTACCGGTTCCGTCGCGTCGGCGCTGGTGGCAGCGGCGACGTTCGCCATCAGCTCGCCGATTCAGGTCCGTGTTCGGAGCGGGGA
>JBGPYM010000165.1:0-7054 GCA_041493205.1 Bacteroidota bacterium | reverse complement strand
GTGTCTGCCTGAGGCCGGAAAGCGTCGTGCCGGACTCCGCCAGGAGCTGCAGCACGAGCCCCACCCCGACAATTGCGTCCCTGCCCAGGTGCACACCCGGATGAATGACCCCGCCGCTCCCTTCGCCGCCGATCGCCGCCCCGGTTGATTTCATCCGCTGGGCGACGTTGATTTCTCCCACCGGGGTACGAATCACCCGTGCGCCGTTTGCGCGCGCGATGTCGTCCACCGCGCGCGTGGTGGAGAGGTTGACAACGACCGTCGGTTGCTCCTTCCCTTCCCGGGGGCGGGTCAGGACAAACTGTATCGCCGATGCAATGGTGTATTCTTCGCCGTAGGGCTCCCCCTTTTCGGTGATGAACACGAGACGGTCCACGTCCGGGTCGACGGCGATGCCGAGCTGTGCGCGCTCGGCCACCACGCGCCGGGCGAGATCGGTCAGATTCTCCGGAATGGGTTCAGGGGTGTGCGCAAAGATGCCGCTGACGTCGCAGTTCATCGGGATGACGTCGCAGCCGAGACGCTCAAGAAGGCGCGGGACGATCATGCCTCCGGCAGCGTTCACACAGTCCAGGACGACACGGAATTTCTTTCTGCGGATAACCTCTGCGTCCAGGCCCCGGAGCGACAGCACCGCATTGATGTGCCGGTCGAGCCAGCCTGTGTCCTCGCGGATCGAGCCGAGTTCGTTCCAGGGTGCATACGGGGCGGGGTCTCCCGCAAGGGTCCAGAATGCTCTGTTTTCGTCGCCGTTGAGAAACATCCCGGTCGCAGCCATGAACTTCAAACCGTTCCATTGCATCGGATTATGACTTGCCGTTACCGCGATACCCCCGGCGGCGTGTGTGCCCTCGACGGCAAGCTGGACGGTCGGCGTCGGACAGATGCCGAGCGCAATGACATCGTGCCCGCGCGCGCGCAGCGTCGCGGCAACAAGGTCGGCAATCACACCGCCGGTGATCCTCCCGTCCCGCCCCAGAATGATGGCGCCTCCGTCAGGATGCGTGCGCGCGCAATAGATGCCGAACGCGGATGCGAAGCGGACGACCGTTTCGGGCGTGAGGGACTCCCCGACGATGCCGCGGACCCCGGAGATACTGACCATCAACGACATGTGGTGTGTGCTCTCGGTGTGTGAGATTGGCGGGATCTAATGTAGTCAAGCGGCCTGCGAGAGTCAAGAAACCGCGCGCGCCGCTGCCTTGTTTGTCAGTCCGCTTTTGGTTACGTTACGATACTACCGACGCGGACCTCATGCCATGTTGACGCATCAGGAGCGGACCGAGCTGCTGGCGATTGCACGCGATGCCATCGCGCGCGCGGTGCGCGGCGAATCTTCCCCGCCCCCTTGCACGCCGCAGGGATCACTGGCGGGCGCCGGGGGTGCATTCGTCACGTTGCGCCGTCACGGGGAATTGCGCGGCTGTATCGGATACCTTGAATCTTCCCTCCCCCTCGCGCAGGTGGTGCAGGAGGTTGCCGTCAAGGCCGCGCGCGATGATCCGCGCTTTCCGCCGGTGCGCCCGGACGAACTGGGCGACCTCACGTATGAAATTTCCGTCCTCTCGCCGCTCCAGCAGGTGAACAACACCAGCGATATCTGCATCGGAAGGGACGGCGTTCTGCTCGAACTCGGCTGGAACCGGGGGGTCCTGCTCCCGCAGGTGGCTGTCGAGTACCACTGGGGCCTGGAGGAATTTCTGTCGAATACCGCGCGCAAAGCCGGACTGCCGCCGCGTGCATGGGAAGATCACCGGGCGAAGCTCTACCGGTTCAGTGCAGAGGTGGTCAATGAAGAACCAGACCGTTGAATCGGTGAGGGGGAGCGTCAGACCATGTGCGGTCTGCGGCACGTTTTACCCCGAAAACAGCAGAGAGCTCGCCTCTCTCATCGACGGATTGTTCAAGGATGTTCCGCCGCATACGGGGGAGAGAATACGGGGGATCATCGCACCCCACGCCGGGTATCTCTACTCCGGCCCCACGGCCGCGACCGCCTACGGCAGGCTGCGGGGGTGCACGTACGACGCTGTACTTATTGTATCGCCCAGCCACCGCGAACACTTTGAAGGGGTTTCCGTGTTCAACGGCGAAGGGTATGCAACGCCTCTCGGTGTCGTACCGGTTGACGGAGACCTCCGGGAACAACTCGTCGGCGCGTCAGAGGAAATTCGTCTGTCCGGAGCCGGCCATCAGTCGGAGCACGCCGTGGAAGTGCAGCTCCCATTCCTGCAACGCGCACTCGGCAAGTTTGTCTTTGTCCCGCTGGTCATCGGCCATCAGACCCCGGAGACGTGTTTCAACCTCGGAAAATCGATCGCGGGGGTGGTGGGGGACCGGAACGTTTTGCTGATCGCCAGCACCGACCTCTCGCACTTTTATTCGGCCGATATTGCACACCGCATGGATACGGTCGTCATTGATGATCTGCGGGCATTTGACGAGCAGGCGCTGATGGACCACCTTGAGCGTGGAATGGCGGAAGCGTGCGGCGGAGGACCCGCAGTCGCGGTCCTGTCGGCACTCCGGCACCTCGGCTCCTCCCGGGTCGACATCCTGCAGTATGCCACGTCGGGCGACGTCACGGGTGACTACGGGAGCGTCGTCGGGTACGTGGGAGCAGTCGCAGTCTGACACGTGCTATGAAACAGAAACCTCTCCGGACGTTGCGGCTGCGCGTGGCCATCGTCGGGGCCGGCAAAGTCGGGTCGGTCCTGGGTCGCGTGCTTGTCGAGGAAGGGGCCCGGATCACCGCGATCGTGTCGCGCAGCCGCGCCTCGGCCCGGGCTGCCGGACGGTTTCTCCGCTGTGCAAATGCCTCGACAGCCCTCACCGCCATCCCCCGGGACACAGAGTGTGTGTTTATCACGACCCCCCATGATGCGGTCGAAGAGGTGGCACGCACGCTGGCCGGTCTCGAAGGACTCGACTTCGGCACGCTCGCCGTTTGCCACGCTTCAGGCATGCTCACCGCCGCTGCCCTCGACCCCTGTGCGGTCCGGGGGGCTGCGGTCTTCTCATTCCATCCCCTCCAGACGTTTCCCCGCGACTTCGCACCGCGGGACATACTTCCGTGGGCGCGCGGCATCTCCTATGGGGTGGACGGATCTCCGCGGGGAGTGCGCATGGCGCGCCGACTGGCTTCCGTTCTGCAGGGCAGGATCGTCCTGATTCCGCCCGGGCGGCGGGAACTCTACCACGCCGCGTGCGTCGTCGCGTCGAATCACCTCACGACCATGCTCGCGGAACTTGAAGCGATGCTCCGTGCCGTCCTTCCGGGGCAGAAGAGGTTCATGGGGCTGGTCCGGCCAATTCTGGATGCCACGCTTGCGAACGTCGCCGCGACGTCGCCCGCTGCCGCACTGAGCGGACCGGTCGCCCGCGGAGGAATCGGGACCGTCGCGCGTCACCTGGAAGCGGTCCGGGATGCGGTGCCGGAGCTCCTCCCCTACTACACGCGGATGTCGCTTGAAACCGTCCGCCTTGCGGGGGCGAAGGGATCGCTGACTGCGGACCAACGCACGGCGATGGTTCAGCTGATCCGCTCATTCACTGACGAATCCATGCACACACGGGAGAACGAGTGAAAGCGCTCATTGCCAGCGGCGGACGCGGCACACGTCTCCGTCCGATCACGCACACCAGAAACAAGCACCTCATCCCGGTCGCCAACAAGCCTATCCTGCATTACGCCATCGAGGCGGCTGCGGCGGCCGGCATCACCACGATCGGCATCGTGGTCAATGCCGACAATGACGAGGTTCAGAAGGCAATCGGGGGCGGGGAGCGATGGGGGGTCCGCATCACGTATATCCCGCAGGCGTCCCCCGGAGGACTGGCGCAGGTCGTTGCACTGGCGCAGCCGTTTGTCGGCAAAGACCGCTTCATTTTCTATCTCGGCGATAACATGGTCGTGGGCGGCGTGAAACGGTTTGTGGACGAGTTCGAGAAAAGCGGCTGCAATTGCTATCTCACGCTGGCGCGGGTGAAGGATCCCGAGCGCTTCGGCGTGCCGGAAATCCGGAACGGGAAGATTATCGGCGTCGAGGAGAAACCGAAAATACCGAAGAGCAACTTTGCCGTCGCGGGCATCTACCTGTATGACAGCCACATCTTCGAGGCGGTCAACGCTATCACGCCAAGCGCGCGGGGAGAGCTGGAAATATCCGATGCGCATCAGTATCTTATAGACAAAGGACTCTCGATCGGCTATTCGGAGATTACCGGATGGTGGAAGGACACCGGCAAACCGACCGACCTCCTCGAGGCAAACCGCCTTGTCCTGGACAACATCACACCCGGCATCAGGGGCGAAGTGGACCTCAAATCATCCGTCTCCGGGAAAGTGGTGGTCGAGCAGGGCGCGCGCATCGTCAATAGCGTCATCCGGGGTCCGGCGATTATCGGGGAGCGGTGCCTCATCGAAGATTCCTACGTCGGCCCTTACTCCTCCATCGGCAACGGGACGACGGTCAAGGGGAGTGAAATCGAATACAGCATCATCCTCCGCGACTGCAGGATTCAGAACGTCGGCATCCGGCTGGAATCAAGCATCATCGGGAACGACGTGGAAATCGTGGAGGCGACGGGAAAGCCGAAAGTCCACCGGTTTATGATCGGCGATCAGAGCCGGGTGGAAATCGTCTGAAAAGCAACATTCTCAGGAGACCGCCATGCGTACAACCATCTTTGCACTGTTCATCCTCTGTGCCCTCCCGGCAACCTCCCAGGAGACCCAGCAAAAAACGTGGCACTTCACGCCTGGCATTGCCATGACGAAGTACTTCCCCGGCTCGACGATCAAGGACTACTACAACGGTGTCCAACTCTTTGGTCTGTCCTCGTTCATCTACCCTCCTCCTGCACGCGAGTACCGGTATGGCGGAACCGGCCTGAACTTTTCCGTCCGGGCCTTCAACGAAGAGCTGCCTAACGTTGCCCTGACGCTGGGCGCGGGCGCAACGTGGTATTATGCGGCGGAGCGAACGTCGGGAGATTACGTGATCGCCTCCAGCGCGGCCGTAGCTCAGGCAGGGATTGGAGAGCAGCTCGGGAACTACGACTTCATGACGTTTCCCGTGTCTCTGGGGCTGCAGTTCGTCTTCCCATATGAAGGGCGTGAGAATCTGATGCTCTTCGGCGGGATTGATGGGAACGTGCAACTGATCTCCGGGAATGTCTCGATGGGAGAACAGGCGAAACTCGGCTACACCGTCACGGGCGGATTTGCCGTGAAGATCTTTGAATTCGCCGTGCGCTACACGCAATTCTCCGATATGAAGAACCTCGGCGTCTCTCTCGGATTCCGTCTTAACTCCTTCTCCCTCTGAAGCGCACGACCACGATAGGACGCAGCTGATGGAAAACACGCTTCTTCTCACACGCGACCGCCGGATTGCGACCGTCACGATCAACCGGCCCGAAAAGCTCAATGCGCTGAATGCCCGGGCCAAAGCCGAACTCCGCGAGTGCTTTGCGGTGTTGAAGAATGATCCTGAGGTCGATGTCGTGATCCTGACCGGCGCCGGGGAGAAGGCGTTCGTGGCCGGGACGGACATTGCAGAATTGACGGCGCTCGACAGTCCCACAGGCCGGGAGTTTGCCGCGGATGGGCAGGCGGTGTTCGATGCGATCGAGAACCTGGGGAAGCCTGTCATTGCCGCCGTCAACGGCTATGCGCTGGGAGGCGGGTGCGAGCTCGCTCTCGCCTGTCACATCCGCATCGCCTCCGACAGGGCGAAGTTCGGTCAGCCGGAAGTCAATCTCGGGACCATCCCCGGGTACGGCGGGACCCAGCGGCTTGCCCGGCTCATCGGACGAGGGCGGGCGATGGAGATGATCCTGACCGGCGTCCAGGTGGACGCACAGGAGGCTTTCCGGATGGGCCTGGTGAACAAGGTCGTGCCCGCGGCAGAGCTGATGCAGCGGACCACGGCAATGGCCGGCACGATTGCGTCCATGGGACAGATTGCGATCCGGATGGCACTGAAGGCCGTGAACATCACCGAGGAAACCCCGCTCAGCGAAGGAGAACGGCTCGAAGCCTCGCTGTTCGGCGTCTGTTGCGGAACGGAGGATTTCAAAGAAGGGACGCGGGCGTTTCTGGAAAAGCGGAAACCCGTATTCAAGAACGCATGACCGGCGGATTTGCGGAGCCCTTCCTGCGGAAACGCCTCGTAGTCGCCGGGATTCTCGCCGCCTGTGCTCTCCTTCTGACGGTTGCGGGGGCCGGCGCAGGGTCATCCGCCCTCCCCGAAACGGAGTCGGCAATCCGGCGTGCGGAAACGGGGATAGCGGCAGCGCTTGATTCGCTCCTGGCACAGGAAGGCATCAGCAGCGCGGATGTCAAAACCTGGCGCGCAACGGCCGACGGGAAACCCACCGGACGCATCGAGCAGCGTGTGACGGTGGGTCGTTCGTTCCTCAGCATAAGCTTCAACCACGCGCTGGGTCTCCGGGTCGCGTCCTTCGGCGCGCGCGTCGTGGGGAGCGAGAAAACCAGGGAACAGGTCGTCACCATGCATATCGTCCGGGGCCGCGCGACGATCCGGAGCATCGCATTTGTCACCGACGCCGGCCGCTGAGCGGTTCCGGCAGAAAGGAGTTCACGTATTTCCACCCAGAATGCACCGACCGGCGCTGCACAGCAGCCAGGGTCGTCCGCCGTCATGGAGAAGATCGTCTCTCTGAGCAAGAGGCGGGGATACGTATTTCAATCAAGCGAGATCTACGGCGGCCTGAACGGCTGCTGGGATTACGGTCCGCTCGGCGTCGAGCTGCTCCGGAACATCAAGGAACAATGGTGGCAGGCGATGACGTCCCGGGAGGACGTGGAAGGGATCGACGCCGCCATTCTGATGCACCCCCGCGTCTGGGAGGCGTCGGGACATGTCGCGAACTTCACCGACCCGATGGTCGACTGCAAGGAGTGCAAAGCGCGCTTCCGGGCGGATCAGATTGAAGACGCTCCGTGCGGCAGCCCCGCCTACAAGGGACGCAAGGCGGCCAAGTGCCAGGCCGAGGGAAAGTTCACCGAGGCGCGCCAGTTCAACCT
>JBGPYM010000111.1:0-9611 GCA_041493205.1 Bacteroidota bacterium | reverse complement strand
TCTGGCGGAAGATCCAGGGATTCAGTACTGCACCGCGCCCGATCATGACCGCATCGCACCCGGTGGATTCAAACACCGTTTTCACGTTCTGCGGACTTACAATATCACCGTTGACGATGACCGGGATGGTTACGGCCTCCTTGATTTTCGGAATCCAGGAGTAGTCAACTCCCCCTTTGTGTCCCTGGTCGCGTGTCCGGCAGTGCACCGTCAGCGCTGCTATCCCGACCGCTTCGCACATCCTGGCAACGTCCACAATGCGGATGCTCTGTGCATCCCACCCGAGGCGCGTCTTCAGCGTGACGGGCGTTGTGACCGCATTCACGACCGTCGAAGCGATCTTCTCCATCTTCGGGAGATCGCGGAGGAGACCGGCTCCCGCACCCCGCATCGCAACGTCGCGCACCCAGCATCCGCAGTTGATGTCGATCAGGTCGGGATGGAAACTCTCCGCCATCCGCGCAGCCCCGGCCATTGCATCGATGTCGCCGCCGTAGATCTGGATGCCGACGGGCCGTTCATCCTCCCGGAAGAACATCTTCTGCTCGGTTTTCTTCGAGCCCCGGACGAGTCCGTCCGAATTCACGAATTCCGTGTAGACGATATCCGCCCCCATGCGCTTGCAAATCACGCGAAATGGCAGGTCAGTCACGTCCTCCATGGGCGCAAGCAGTATGCCGCGGTCTATGTCAAGGGATCCGATCTTCATACGCTCAAGATACCGAAAATGGGGCGCAGTTTCAATAACGGAATCAGAGCGCCTCCCCGCTCCGCCACTTCGTGACCATGCGGTCCCAGTATATTTCATAGTACGTTTGCCGGTACAGGACGAATTCCTCCACCGAAAGGCCTTCCGCCTGGCGGATGACACGCTTGAAGGTAAAGGTGTTCATCAGCTGATTCCCCGGAAGGTTGAAATACCAGATCTGTGTGTCCAGGTGGGTCATGATTTCGCCGGGAGGGCCCATGATGATGTACACCATTCCCCGGTCGGTGCGCCATCCCTCGCGGACTGTCGTGAAGAAGCGGTTTGCTTCTTCGATACGGGTGTAGTAGCGCCGGATGAGCGATGCCGCGCGGGGTTTGTCGTTCACAAGATTCAACCAGAACGCCTCGAACTTCGACCGTTGCTCCTCGGGGGTCGCGGCGGACCTCATCGCGCGAATCTCTTTGTCCGTTGCGATGTAACCCGCCGACTCGATGAGTTCGCTGAGCGTCACCGGCCGGGGGAACCCCGCACTCTTGAGCGAATAAAACCTCGCCGCGACGAGATCCGTATCCCCGCCGCCCGGTTTCGCCGCCTTGACCTGGATGTCGAACCGGAAGAGGCCTTCCTCCAGCCGCGGGATCTGCAATACTAAAGTCTGTCTCCTCCGGGTTACGGTAGCGCTCAGAGCCCGGGAGAATACCGTGTCCGCCCGGTCAAGGTCCACCAGACCGTAGCCGACCGGAAGTGTGAGCGCCGAATACACGTACGGCGGGAGTGCCATTGCGGTATCGGCCTTGAATTTGAGGATGCGGAGGTCGACCGGAAGCTGATCGCTCGGAGAGACATTATAGACATCGACCGCGAGCCGGAGTGAATCAGCGTTGAACGGGAGATGGAAGGAAACTTCCGGGAGAAACCTCCCTTCGATACGCTTCGACTGAAGCATCACGCGGCCGATTGCGGGAAGGGTATTCGCAGGGTCCATGACGGTCACCGCCTGCGCCCGGGCGGCCTTCTGTCCGCTGCTGCGGTCCTCGAGCGACACGTTAAGGGCGTACCTCCCCGGAGCTGCCGGCATATGCCGGATAAGGATAAAAGGATCAAACCGCTGCGTTATTTCGTACTCTGCGACCCGGGTTGTCTCCGCCCATGTCTGTTCGCTCACGAATTCTCCGGACTCGCGCGCGTTCAGGTGCACACTCACTTCATAGATTGCCCGGAAGCCGGCTCGATCGCGAATGAAGGTGAGGGAGGGAGGAGGAATGCTTATGTACAGGTCAAATCCGGCGATGCTGTCAGACGCCATCGGCGCGGCTTCAATATCGAAGCTGGCCGTTCCCGGCTGGTAGGATGCCGACTTGCCCGCGTCGGAGGATTCGAGGCCTGAGGACCCGGAACAGCCGGCGAGAACTCCTAGCATGCAACAGAGTGCCCCGGCAATTGACAGGCGGCGGAAGATCGGGGAGCGCATGGGCATTCCTTGAAATCGTGCCCGCTGTTACCGCCGGGCAAACGCGCGCAGAAACCGGAGGAACCCCTGCGCATTAAACTTCAGGAGCAGGAACAGACGGTACGGAATCAACAGCCCGAGCGGCCGCATCGTTCCACTCCCCTGCCCGTCCGCGGGAAACTCAATGTAGTCCGATTTCTGAGCGAGGATGACGCTCATCGGCGGGACGGCATGGCGCGGGAGATCCGTCACCGCGTGCATGACGCTGAAGCCGGTCTGACGGAGGAGCGGGAGGAGGTCCCGGCCGTAATTCCGGTACGTGATTGTATGTCCGCCGCCGCCGTGATACTCGGGTTCGAGGATGTGCACATCGGCCGGGCCGCTCGTGTCGATACGTGTGACCGTTCGTGCCTGTTGATGCGCATAGGGGACGGTCAGGATGAACGTCCCCTGCGGCTTGAGCGTTCTCAGGATTTCGCGGTAGCCGGCTGCGTCATCGCGCACATGCTCGAAGACATCGCTTGCGATGGCGATGTCGAACGTGTTGTCGGCAAACCCGAGTCTCTGGAAATCTGCGTACCGGCGGGGGGGCGCGCCGGCGGCGATTTTTTCCGGATCGAATTCTGTTTCGTAGTAGTCGAATTTATCCGCGAGCATCATCGGGTAGGAGCCCCGGGCGCTCGATTCCAGTATGGCGATGGAACGGTCGGGATTCCATTCGTGGAGCGGACGGTCGTTCCGGCCCGTCACGCGT
The DNA here is from genome assembly GCA_041493205.1 of Bacteroidota bacterium. Taxonomy (GTDB): domain Bacteria; phylum Bacteroidota; class Ignavibacteria; order UBA10030; family UBA6906; genus JBGPYM01. The sequence goes on along the minus strand of JBGPYM010000111.1, from coordinate 6,698 downwards.
CCGAGCCAGTAGATGACGGCACGGTAACGGGCGGAGGAGGCACAGTTGCCGCAATGGAGCCCCTCCCGCTCCTGGTCCGGGTGGAGGAACTCACCCTGCCAGCCGCATATGTTGCACTGACCGGTCATCCCACCAGCTTCTTGACGATGGCGTCGCCCATCTCCTTCGTGCCGACCTGCGATTGCGGGTTCAGGTCGCGGGTAACGTACTTTCCCTCCCCCACCACATCCTCCACGGCGCGTTCGACCCTGTCCGCAGCCGGGCCCTCATTCAGATGGCGCAGGAGCATGACGCCCGCCAGGATAATCGCGCACGGATTGGCAATATTCTTGCCCGTAATATCGGGTGCGCTCCCATGGACCGCTTCAAAGATCGCAGCGTTATAACCAATGTTCGCCCCCGGCGCGAGTCCGAGGCCGCCCACAAGTCCGGAAGCAAGATCCGAGAGGATATCACCGAAGAGATTTGTTGTGACGATCACGTCGAACTGATACGGATTGAGCACCATCTGCATCGCCATGTTATCGACGATCTTGTCTTCCGTCTTGATGTCCGGGTATTCCAACCCGGTCTTCCGGGAAACTTCCAGGAAGAGCCCGCCCGTGTACTTGAGGATGTTCGCCTTATGGACGGTGGTGACCTTTTTCCGGCCATGCTTGCGTGCGTATTCGTACGCATATCGGACGATCCGTTCCGACCCCGACCGCGTGACGACGCCGATGGTCTCCGCAGCGCTGCGGGAGGGGTCGATGTAGTGTTCAATCCCGGCATAGAATTCTTCGGTGTTTTCACGGACGATGACCAGGTCGATATTCTCGTAGCGCGACGGGACGCCCTTGAACGAGCGGGCCGGGCGGACGTTGCTGTAAAGGTCGAACTCTTTCCGGAGCGCCACGTTCGCGCTGCGGAAGCCCGAACCGATTGGCGTCGTGAGAGGGCCCTTGAGGGCGACGTTCGTAGACCTGATGGATTCAAAGACATGGGGAGGGAGCGGGTCCTTGTACTTATCGATCGCTGAAAGGCCGGCGTCCACCCTGTCCCACTCGATCTTTACTCCGGAGGCTTCAATGACTCTGACGGCGACATCGGCGATACTCGGACCGATCCCGTCGCCGGGGATGAGCGTAACCTTGTGCATGGAATTCCTTGTGAATGTGAAGTATCACAAGGTACGGAAAGCAGGAAGGAGTTTCAAATACGCAGAGTGAGCGGTCAGAAATCCATGGAATAGGTGATGGCAGCTGCCCAGAGGAATTGCGAGGTGCGCGCGGCAAGATCTGTCGGGGCGTACACGTATGCGGGCGTCAGGGAAATCGCAAATCCCTTGCCGAGAGAATAGGCGGCGGAGAGCTGAATGGTCAGATCGCTCAATCCCGTAATCGTGGTGCTGGTGGTCGTCGATCCGCCCTGTTGTTTTGCCAGACCCTTCCCCACTCCCTTCGCGTTTCCCCTGTTCTTGGGGAGCAGGGTCTCGCTGACCGTCTGCGATACAAAACTCACCTGAAGTTCCGGGTCGAGCGTCAAGCTTCCCAATGAAAGACTTGCAGACCCTCCGACCCCGATGAAATTTGCCGCCCCGTCGCCGAGGAACGAATTGTATGTGATGGAAGCGAGAAACGGGGCCATATGGAACGAAGCCCCGAGCGTCACTGTGCTCTTGAGCCCCGCCAGCGTGTTGAGCGTATCGCTGGTGTAGGCGTGGTACGTATAGGTTCCCGCAAAACTGACGAACTTCGTGATCGCGCGCTCGTATCCCACGTGGAAGGAAGATTGCTCGTACCCCCCGTTTGAGCCTGTCACATAGAAGGATGCCGCACCGAAGGTAAACCCGCTTGCGTGCGTGATGCCGCCCTCCACCGTCAGAGCGGGCATATCCTGGCTAAGGTCAACCCCGAGCTGCGAGTACTTGCTCAGGTAACGCGTTGCAATCGATACGTTCCAGGGCTGCTCTTCTTCGTCCTCATCACCCTGCGCGAAGCCCGGCGCGTACGTGACCCCGGCCACGCACAACATCAACCCACAACGGCGGAGAATCGATGTCATAGAGTTTTCGTTGGTTGACTCCTACTTCGTTTCCTGCACTTGCTTTGCCCAGCTTCCCGCGTTGGTTTCGCCGTTGAGGAACGGCAGGACGGTCGTTGCCAGCTTTGGCGATAGGAATATATCGTAGTGCGTCAGGTCCGGCAGGATCGCCAGTCGGTTTTTTGACATGTTCTCACGCCCCCACCCTGCGTCTCTCAGCCCGCCGCCCAGAAGCTGGTAGAACTTCACAATGTGCTCGGGGCGGAACATGTCGCCGTCGCCGTACACAAGCATGACAGGCATTGCGAGTTTCCGGACATCCTCAGACCAGTCGTAGGGCGTGCGCATGAGTGCACCCATCCGATTAAGCAGCTCCGGGAAATCCCCCGGGTTGGGAGCTACGGCGACGTACGATTTATACATGGGCGTATCCTTCATCATCTCCGCCAATGCGGCACCGACCTGCGCCTGCTGCGGCAGCATTTCCGGATAGAATCCGTCCTGCGCATACCCGGTCGATACGAGGGCCAGCCGCCGCACCAGTGCGGGATGCTGGACCGCCAACCGGAGTCCGACGCCCCCGCCAAGCGAATACCCGAGCACGTCGACCTGCGTATACCCGAGCTCTTTGAGAATGAGCGCCATATCATCCCCCATGTCCTTCAGACTGATCGACCGGGTGCCGAGCGAAGTACGGCCATGTCCATGAAGGTCCACGGCGATCACCTGACGGTGTTCTGCAAGCAGCGGGAGGATGGGCTTGAACATTTCGATCTGACCGAGTCCGCCGTGCAGCAACAGCAGGGGCTCGCCTTTTCCTCGAATTTCATAGTAATACGCCAGGTCGTTCGCCCGGATATGGCCGGATCGAACCTCGGGCGGCATTGATTGGTCGATCCGGTTGGAGTCACTTTGAGGCTGCGCCTGGATCAAAATGCCAAAGAAGAACAAGGCGACCAAAACACTTACCCCCGCACCTCTCGGCTTCTGCATTGCTGCTTCCTCCCTGTGTGTGTGTTGTTGTGCGTGGGGCCCTCTCACCATGTGGTCGAACGTGGATGAGCGATTTCGACAGCCTCCTTACAAGTGATAGGAGAGTTTCACGAGCACGTTGCGACGTTCTTCGAAGGAAGCCCCGCTAAAAAAAGCCCCTTTGATAAGGTGCGGATGATCCAGAAGGTTTGTGACATAAACTGACGGTTCAAGGGAATGCCCCTCGCCCAGCGGAATGGAATACCCGGCGCCGCAATTCAAGATCCAGGCCGGGTCGGTGTGCGCACCCTGGTTGAAGTCGAAGAGGCCCGTCTTGAATGCGTATGAGCCGTTGCCGTTTGTCAGGCCCGATCCGTACAGTCCGCGCAGATTGACGAAGAATCCGGACTGTTGGTAGTTCACTCCGACGACAGCCGAAAGCCGCTGGTCATGATCGTTGTCAAAGATATCGGCGGAGCTGTCCGGCGCGAGAAACGCGCCGGATACCGGTCCGCGTGCGTACGCGTGAATCAGTGCGGCATTGGCGAATCCCGAAAACGGCGAGGAAGGATCATTGTACGTGAGTGCAAGCTCAAGGCCTGTGATGTTTTCCAGCGCAAGGTTCACCGGCGTCCGGACGGAGCTCGACCCGAGGGTCTGATCGTCGATCCCCGGCGCGCCGTCCTTGTGAAACAGGGCGATTTTGCTCGAGAGATTGAGGGGCCAGCTGCGTGTATACACCGCCTCATAGAATTTGTCGCGTTCAGGAAGAGTTCCTGAGTTCGAACCCCCAATTTGCAGCGCGAGCCGGTGCAGCCCCTCGATATTTGTCGGTATGAAAAGCCTCCCGTAGTACAGCGAGATCGTGCTGACCACGTCAGGGAAGAAGCTTACCTTGACACGGGGACTCATCTGGTCCTGTGACGGAATGTCCGGGGAGTTGTGCTGGTCGTACCGCAGTCCCGCGTCGATTGCAATCCACTCCAGCGGGTGCCACCCCACCTGAGCGAACCCTGCCACGTCGAACCCGGAGAAGTCGCCGCTGAATACCGGGCCTGTCCCCGCCTCGGGCAGAAATGCGAAATCTTCACTCCCGGACGAGTGGCCGTAGTCCATCCCGACAGAATAGGTGAACTGGTGGGAGAGTTGAACATCGTACTTGACCCGAAGGCCCAGCGTGGTAAATGAACGGCGCTGGGCAACAACATAGCCTGTCGCTGTGTCGCCCTCAAGAAATTGCTTCGTGTCATCCAGGATGCTCGGGTCATACCGCAACCCCCCTTCGCGTGCGTAGAGCCCGATGAAGAGGTTGCTTTCCTGATCGTCGTCTCCCGGAATCCTGTGGAAATACGAGAAAGTCTGAAACGCGTCATGCGTATTCTGGGTATCGAAGAGGATACCTTCGGCTGAGTCAAACGGGACCTGAGTTTCCGTCTGACTGTACCCCAGATTAGTAGTCATGTAATCGTTTTCGGAGAAGATGTAGTACAATTTGCCGTAGGCAAAATAATTGAACCCGTGGTCGTGAAACAGGTTCTCGACGGGTTGATCGATGCGGCGGTCGGTCTCCTGCCGCGTGCCGGATACAAAGAAACCCAGGTTTCCCGTTCTGTTGCTTAACGAAAGGTTCTGACCATTGGAGTTCAGGGATTTCAAAGCACCGACGCGATCACCCAGTGAGCTGTTATCGGAGGTGAGGTAGCTTCCGGCGTAACTCGACGCGTCAAGGTGAAAGCGGCCGCTCGGCACGCGGGTATGCATGTCAACGATCGCGGCGCACTGTCCGCCGTACTCTGCGGGAAACCCACCGGTGTAAAAAGTCGCACGGTCAACGACCCGATTGTCGATGATGTCGTTGAGCCCTCCAAAAACGCCCAGGGGTATCGGCACCCCGTCGATAAAGTAAGTGTACTCTCCGTGCATTCCCCGAATATGGACTTCACCCGTCGGCGCACGCACTGAGCCCGCGAGGTTCTCCTGGATGAGATCCGTCGCCTGTGCTGTGGGGGCGGGGTGATACGTTTCGCCTTCCAGGACCTGATTGCCCGTTCTGATGTCAACCATGGATGACACGTTGGAGAATCGTGAACCGCTGACCTCAACCGCCTGCGTCTGGATGGTTCCTTCACTAATGCGGACTGTCACCGAGGAATGGGAGGGGTCGATCGAAAGGGTATCGGAATAGTCCGCGTATCCCAGCCTCCTCGTACCGAGGACATACTGGCCTGAAGGCACATCACGAAAAACGGTTACGCCCGTCGGATTCGTCAACCCGACCTGAATCAGCGTGCCATCCCTGATAATGAGGACGCGGACCAGCTCAAGCGGCGAGCCAGATTCTTTGTCATAGACGGTGACAGTAAAACTATGTGTGTCTGCGGTGTTGAATGCAGAAAATGAGGCTCGTACAGCGCCCATGGTGCACGCAAGTGCACACAACAGCACAATGAATCGTCTTGATCCCATTTCAGGTTCTCCAGGAAATGACTGATGAGGCCCACGCCGGCAGCCAGAGAGGACACCGGCAGAGACTGATGACGACGACGACGATTGGAGGACTTCAGGAAACGGGAGCCGGAGGGCCGCGCTTGGCGATCCAGGTGAAGGTATGTTCGAGTGGCGAAGGTGACGGAACAAACACCCAGGTAAGTAGCCGGGTTGAAGCAATAGCGGAAATCGGGGTTGAGGGGAGGGGCGTAAATTGGGCAATTCGTTGGCAAAGTGCACATCCCTCTGCCGAGCCAAGAGGCTTGTGAATCTCATTCGCCCCGCAGTCGTGGCTGTGCAGCTCTGCGTGGGAACCAGATCCCTCCACAGGGAAGTGCGCATGGCCCACTTCCGCGAAGGTGGCGGAGAGCAGGTACGCCATTCCGACGAATAAGGCAATTATTCTGTCCCGCGGGCGTGTCATGACATAGTAAGGATGAAATTCCGTCCCAGCGACGAATGGCTCAGTGGGTGCGGGAATGTCGATTAATGAGTTAACACAGGCATTCCTGTATTCGTTCCGGCCTTCGGCGTCTCCGCCCCTTCACATTGGCAATTGGATGATGAATTCAGCGTATTGTGATTTTAATCCTGTGGCCGGTGTTTGTGGAAGTGTTGGTTGACAAAGAACGGATTGCCTCACGCAAAGAGGTTTCTGTCGAGGCTCCGGTACTGTATTGCTTCGGCGATGTGTTCGGGGCGGATGTCGTCCGCGCCCGCGAGGTCGGCGATGGTCCTGCCCACCTTCAGGATCCGGTCATAGGCGCGCGCAGAGAGCCCGATTTTCGTAATCGCCATTTTGAGCAGCTCGTTACAATCGGGGGTGAGCTTGCAGAATTGCCGGATATCGCGCGGCTGCATGTCGGCATTGGCGAACATTCCCGTCCTTCCCCGGAACCGGTCCGCCTGGATCTGCCGTGCGCGGCCCACCCGGTCGCGAATCGCCGACGAGGGCTCCCCGGATTCGGCGCCTGAGAGCTCGCGGTACCTGACCGCCGGGACTTCGATGTGAAGGTCGATCCTGTCGAGGAGCGGGCCGGAGATTCTCGTGAGGTATTTCTGGATGATGCCCGGCTGGCAAGTGCACTCCTTTCCCGGATCGGTGAAATACCCGCAGGGGCACGGATTCATCGCACAGACGAGCATGAAGTTGGCGGGGTAATCGACGGAGAGGCGGGTGCGGCTGATTGTCACGCGGCCGTCTTCGAGCGGCTGGC
>JBGPYM010000230.1:0-4988 GCA_041493205.1 Bacteroidota bacterium | reverse complement strand
TGGAGCCGTTTCGCGCCTTCAGCTACTATCATCCTGACCAGGAGGGGAGCGCCTCAATGAAGGCAGTCCTGCCGGCGCTCACCGGCAAGAGCTACGAAGGGATGGCGATCGCTGATGGAGGAGACGCGAGCCGGGAATACCTGCGGGTTACCTTCGGAAAGACTCCTACCGCCGAGAAGGAGAAGGTGAGAAAACAGCTCGAGGAATACTGTGGTCTTGATACTTCGGGGATGGTAGCAATCGTTGATGCACTCCGGAAACTTGTGACGGACGATTGGGCTCAACTGAAGATCTTCAACTGACGTCCTAAAAGCGCGAGGAGGGAGCCAGACTCCCTCCTCGTTTGGTACAGCGCTACTCTCGAATGTTATTTCTTTGGTGCTTCGACGGGGATCATGTCGAACTGGCCGGTCTGCTCAATGAAGAACGTGCATTCGGAGCCGTCCGGCGTGCCGCTCAGATGCCGGTCCTTGGGTCCGAAGGCAAGATATGAGCCGGGTCCGAGCAGGTGTTCCGTTCCCCCCTCGGGGGTATACGACCACATCCCGGAGACGATGACGACCTTCATTCCGCTCGTGTGAAAGTGAAGCGGAAATTTTGCGCCGGCGGGAAACTTATACAACGAACCGTGCGCACCTTTCATGGGGTCACCCCATAATGCGCTGTACTTCACGCCTCCCGTGTTCGGGATTTCTGTCCACTTGAGATCCGACGCCGGCCATATCGTTGGCGCCTTGGTCGTGGATTTTTGTGCGGCGGCATTCGACAGGCCGAACACGAACAGCCCGGCGAGAGCCAACGCGAAAAGCATTGTGCGATCCCTCATTACAAGATCCTCCTGGTGAGTGATTGGTTCATTGGTTCCCCCCGAACCGCTTAATCTCTGATGTAGACCTGATAGGTGTATGAGATTTTCCGATCCTCGTCAGGCTTCAGTTCGATGGACCATGTGAGTATGTGCTTCGGGTTGACTTTCTTCAGTCCTTCTGCCGTCTTGGTATCCGTGGAATTGGGCCCCTTCTCAAGTACCTCCCCGGAAAGCTCCTTCGTCACTTCAACGCTTACCTGCTTTGCCAGCCGGTTCCGGATTCTGAGCTCACCCTGGACCTTCACGAGATCGTAGTGGTACCCGTGAATGACCGAGGCATCTCTCTTGCGATCGACTTCGGTCTCCGCCTGCTCCGCCACCAGATTGAGGGCCTTGTTGATCCGGATTGTCGTTTCGGCTTTCGGGGCGGTATAGTAACATACGTCCTGTCCCGTAAGTTCATCATTCGTTATAAACTGGGCGGCAGCGGTGGTCAGGGGCATGTTCAGCGTATTGGTGAGCCGGCACGAGTGCCATATCTCCTCTCCCGGCTTGGGATTCTGCGACTCCCGCTCCGCACGGTAGTGGTCTTCGTTATCGACAAAATCCCTGATCTTCCAGGTATAAATGTGCTTGTAGGGCATTTCCGCCGTGAAGAGCGGCAGCCATGCGGTTTCGTCCTTCTTCAATGTGATGTTTTTCGCCGGATAGAAGTAAAGGTCTTCAGCGGCCTCGCCCTGTGCCGCCGTCGAGTATCCGGGCGCCACCGCGGATGCCTCCATATCGAACACTGAAGGAGAGTTGACCATCACGGCCTGCTGCATCATCCGGTAATCGGCGCTTCCCCCGCCCCCTCCGGAACCCGTCAGCGCCTGAAGAAACTCCGCCAGACTCTGGCTCTTGGCCACCGGGTTCAGAATCCCGCTGAACTTGATATTCGGGAATCCGGTAACCAGCTGGAGCTTCACGTCGTTCAGATCGACCATTTCGTTGATGACAACCGCATGCGCGCTGAATCTGGCAGTCTTCGGGTCCGACAGGTCGATCAGATATCCTGGCACCCACGTTACGCCGCGGGCCAGATAGCTGACGGTGATCTTCTCGCCGCTTGCCTGTCTTTCAAGATTCATCCAGATGACAGGGCATTTCTGTTTGTGCCGGATGATGCTGACGGGCTCAGAGTCACCGAATTCGGCACGGATGATCGAGCCGGGACTCAACGCCACGATTCCCTTCTCCGTCTTTATCATGAGTACATTTCCCACTGCCCCGGCGGCAGGGTAGGGGTAACCCGGGTTACGGGGGCTCATGAAATAGGGACTGGGGGCTCTCCGGTTCTCTTTCGGCACTGTCCCGGCAAGTACTGTCCCTTCAATATCGCGATCGGACATATGCAGCACGACCTTACGCCCGGCATTCAGTTGCACGAGCTGTCCGATCGATTCGACGGGATCTTCCGTCTCCAGGTCCTCCATCGACGTGACGAGGTTCTGGACCTTGACGTCCTTCGGATAGCCAACCCAGAATGTGCCGAGCGTGGGAACGGGAAGCTGCCCGATCCGGACGGTCTGCGCATCCCTGGGCAGCTCGCCGCCTGAAATGACAAAGCCGAGGCCATTCTTGAAGAGAGCAAGTTTCTCTATCTTCATTCTGACGCCCGGCTGTCTGTCGTCGACGGTCTGAGCGACGGAGAAACCGAAGGCGAGCAGCACCAACGCTCCGGTACCCGGGAGAAGCCGACGAATGAGCCGAGGAAAATTCATGTGTTGTTGCTCCGTTGCTCTGATGAAATCCCGGAAAGAGGTTACTTGATTATGATGATCGGAGGAGAATCGCCGGTGGCGAATTTGTTTTCCTTAGAACAAAAGACCGAGTATGTATAGCGTCCCGGTTTCGCGCCCGCCGACACGGTGAGCGTCAGATCCTTCCCATCGGCAACCATGGCCTCGTTCGCACCGAACAACGCCGTGTCGGGAAATTGAAAATAAAGATCTGACCCTCCTGCAGTCCAGATAACGTCGTCCCCCGCGCTTGCACGGATAATGCGCGTCCGCGTATCTTTGGGATCGTGCACTTTCCACAGGCCGTTTAATTTCGCAATGCGAAACCGGTGTTGATGCGCGCTCCCCTGCGCGGGAGCCGTCGAGGTTGTTTGCGGCAGGATGATACCTGCCGACAAGAGAGCACAGGACACAATGAGGGGCAGGAACAGACGGTGCCTCATGAGTACCTCCATGGTGTTGTAGTGATTGAAACCCCCTGACAGCGTCAGGGTTGTTTGTGAGACTTCAATTTCAGGCTGGCGTAACGCTTGTCCGCGAGGAGTTGCTTGAGCTCGGGTTGTTGCTCGATTTCTGAGAGGGAATAGCCACGCTCCAGGGCGCGGCCCAACCAATATAGTGCTTTTTCACGATTACCCAACTGCTCATACGTCGTTCCCGCCAGGTAAAGAACGATGGCATTCTCAGGGCTGATCCCGAGGGCGCGATTTGCCATCGTTTCGGCCTTTCGACTTTCACCCACCATTGCGTAGTATCCGGCCAGTTTCGCCATGGTTTCGGCATCTTTCGGGTTCACGGTCAGGTCCTGCTCGGAACCCTTGATTGCAATCTGAAATACCGCGACCGCTTTCTCCCGTTCCCCGGGGGCCCAATAGTACGCCGCCCCGAGATTCCCCCATACCTGGGAATCACCATCGTTCAAGGCAAGCGACTCCTCGAACATTCTTGCGGCCTTTTCATAGAGTCCCTGAACGTAATAGAGCGTCGCGAGGTTCGAGCATGCCTGATAGGTTTTTTTGATTGCGAGAGAGCTCTCAAACATCCTTTGTGCCTCCGGGAAGCGGTTCATCATGTAGAAGATCCCCCCGGCATTGCTGTACGCCTGGAAATTGTCCGGGGTGAGGCGCACAACCTCCTGGAATTCGGATGCGGCATCCTCGTAACGCGTCTTCCGGTAGTAGAACACGCCCAGATCATTGTGGCCTGCCCAATAATCCGGCTTTAACTGAATGGCGCGTTTGTACGTGGCCTCCGCCTCTGCAAGATTCCCCTTGACTTCGTACGCCCGTGCCAGGCCGCGGTACGCCGCGTCGTTTCCGGGATCCAGTTCAAGGGCCTTGCGGAAGTCCTCAATTGCCTTGTCGTTTTCACCGGTGCCGGCATGCACGAGGCCGAGCGCGATCACAACCCGGGGAAGGTCGGAACGGAGCCGGTACGCCTTCTCGCAATTCTCGACCGCCGTGTGCACCAGTGATTTCTCCTTCGATGCCTGATATTTCCGCCATGATGCTTCACCCATCCCCGCATACGCAAGCGCGTATCTGGGATCCAATGCAATCGATTTGCGAAATGCATCGATCGCCGCATCAAGATTTGAGGTCACGTCATATCGCTGGAGGTAACCGAGTCCGATCAGGTATTCCTCGTTCGCGCGCGGAATTGCAGTACCGCCTGCAGCCACGATATCGCGGGTTTGCGGACCCAGCTCGAGGTTCAGCATCTCCAGCAGGCGGGTCATGGATTTGTCCTGGAGTCCCGCCACGCCATCTTCGGTGATATCAAGAACGGTGGAACTGATCTGACGCACATTCTGGGCGTCGATCAGGTTCAGCGTCAGGCGAAAGGCATTGTCGAGCAATTGCAGGTTGCCCGTGACGACAAGATTCGCGCGGAATGATTTATACGCCTCGCCGGGACTCACAGTCCCGTAACTGCGGACTTCACTTGAGGGGACAACCCAGAGCGAACCGTGATACTGCTCGAGTTGCGTGAGCGTGCTCGTGATGGTTTCAACGAGGCCGTCGCACAGGGGTTGATTGGCGGTATCCCCGCCGATGCTGGTGAAGGGGAGGACTGCGAGATGGCGCACGTCGGGGACGGAGGTGAATCCCAGCGAATGCCGGATGCCTTCGGAGGTGACCAACAACGTACTCCCACCGAGGACTGCGACGAGGATACAGGCAGCGAGGACGCGCTGGCGCGCGGTCCCCGGGATCCCCCTCCTTGAGGGTGCGCGTTCAGGCGGGTGGGGAGCGCCCCGGGGAGACTTCAGCGCGCCAAGGACCTCATCGAACGATTGAAAGCGGCCGGCCGGATTCTTCTCGAGACACCGGAGCACCGTTGTTACCAGGTGCGGAGGAACATCCTTCCTGAACCTCTCGATGGGCGGAGGTTCCTCA
>JBGPYM010000218.1:0-5401 GCA_041493205.1 Bacteroidota bacterium | reverse complement strand
GCCATACGCACATCCTCGCTTACACGCTCATGTTCCTCTTCGGACTGGTGTTCAATACGGAGACGGCGTTCCTTTTCAAAAGTGAACGATGCTCGACTTACGTTTGTCAGGGCGGAAGGGCAACGGATGCGAAGAAGATCAAATAACGCGGAATTCATTCGCCACGGCCTCCCCTTTCCCCGAAGAGGCGGGGATTGCGGCGGCAGGAGCGGCCTGCGCGGCCGCACGCGGGAGGCATTTTACGAAGAGCGTCGCCGGTCCGCCGGGCGCTGCGAGGATTTCAGCGGCGGTGTTGCTGTCCGTCTCGCGGATGTATGCTTCAAGGAGCGAGCGAAGTGACCGGTCGTCCTCCGGCTCCAGGGGAAGCGGCGTTAGATATCCTTCATTGATCATTCCTTCGTGCTCCCTCCGGACAAAGACGATCCCGCCGGTCATCCCCGCTCCCAGGTTGAACGAGACCGGCCCCAGGATCACCACGGTCCCGCGCGTCATATACTCGCACGCATGGAGACCGGCTCCTTCGACAACCGCAGTTGCACCGCTGTTCCTGACCGCGAAACGGTCTCCTGCGAGCCCATGGACGAAAAGGGTACCACCCGTCGCCCCGTACAGCGCGCAATGCCCGATGATGGCATTCTCCCCGGGGAGGATGGATGAGTCGGGATGCGGCCGGATGACGACCTTACCGCCCGACATCGACTTGCAGACGGAGTCGTTTGCTTCGCCCCGGAGCTGAACGGAAATCCCGTCCATCAAGAAGACACCAAACCCCTGCCCTGCACTCCCGGTGAATGTGATCCGGATGTCGGGGCGGCTCGCATCCCCCGCACCAACGAGTCTCCGGCGTTCGCTCACCCGTCTGGCCAGTTCACCTGAAAGCGTCGCCAGGACGCCCCTGTCGGCGGTGGTTATGTCATAGGAGAGTTCAACGGGCTTGCCTGACGTCAGCGCGGCATGTGAATCGTGCACGATCTTCAGATTGAGCTCGCCGACTCCCTCCGCTGCGGGCCGGGGGGTGGGAGGGGCTACTGGCAGCTTCTCTCCCAGGAAGAATTCGAGGCTCAGGTGACGTTCTCGGACAAAGGCCTCATGTGCCGCCGCAACGCGCAGAAGATCCGTCCGGCCCCGCAAGGCTTCAAGCGATGACATCCCCATGACCTGAAGTTTTTGCCGGATATCATCAGTGATGATGCCGAGCATCCGTTTGATTAGATCCTTGTTCCCCTTGTATTTCGCTTTGAACCGCGGATCATGCGTCGCTATGCCGGTCGGGCATGTATTCTTCTCGCAGATGCGCGCCATGATGCACCCCTCGGCAACGAGGAGGAGCTTACCAAAGTCGAACCCGTCGGCCCCGAGAATGGCCGCCACGATGACGTCTTTCCCCGTAAGGAGCCCGCCGTCCGTCCGGAGCTGTACCGTGGAGCGAAGCCGGTTCTGGGTGAGCGTCTTGTGCACCTCCATCAACCCGAACTCCCACGGCAGCCCTGCATGCTTCATAGAACCGAGCGTGGCTGCGCCCGTGCCGCCGTCGCCTCCAGCGACATAGATAATGTCGGCTCCCGCCTTCGCGACGCCCACCGCGATCGTTCCAATCCCCGACCCTGAAACGAGCTTGACGCTCACCAGTGCCGACGGATTGACCTGCTTCAGCTCGTAGATCAGCTCCTTCAGGTCTTCGATGCTGTAGACGTCGTGGAGCGGAGGCGGGGAGATCAGGTCCACGTGCGGAAGCGAATGCCGCGCGCGGGCAATGTCCGCATCCACCTTCACGCTCATGAGTTGTCCGCCCTCACCCGGTTTGGCACCCTGGGCAATTTTGATCTGCAGCTCCTTACCCGTAATCAGGTATTCCGCGGTGACGCCGAACCGGGCGGATGCGACCTGTTTCGTGGACGCGCTGATCCCCTCCGTATAGTAGTAGGGATTCTCCCCTCCCTCCCCTGTGTTGCTTCGCCCGCCGAGCTCGCGCATTGCCAGGATGACATCCCGCTGGCTTTCGGCACTGACGGCGCCAAATGACATGGCGCCTGCGCCAAACGTCCGGAGTATCTCCTCCCGTGACTGAACGTTTTTGATGTCGATCGCTTCCTGCGAAGAAACCAGGTCAAAGAGGTGCCGGACGCTGACAGGCTCCGCCTTCCTCCCTTCCTCAAGATAGGCAGCGTAGAACCGGTCCGCTTCATCAGAGTTTTCGGCTCTCACGAGAGCATGGACGATCTTCGCACGCGCTGCGGTCATGTAATGCTTTTCGCCCGTATCGCCGCGCGTGTGCTCCCGGAACTGGTACGTCGTCAGCAATTTCTCAGCGTATTCGGGGAGCCGGGAGAGTCCGGTCTTCCAGAGGATGTCCTGGGCGAGCTCCTCGTAACGGATTCCCCCGAGCGGCGTCGGATTGCCGGGGAAGAAGTTTTCCATCAGCTCGCTGCCGAGCCCGATGGCGGTGAAGAGTTTGGCGCTCATGTAGCTCTGGACCACCGAGATGCCGCTTTTCGACATGATTTTCAGCAGGCCCGATTCGAGCCCGTTGATGTAATTCTTCTCTCGGAGGTCGGGGCTCAGTCCGCGGAAGAGCTCGGGCTGATCATTGCGCGCAATCTCCAGGGCGAGATACGGGCAGACCGCGGAGGCGCCGAACGCAATCAGCGCGGAGAGATGGTGCGGCGTTCGCACTTCTCCCGAGTGGGCCACGATCGACGTCTGCAGGCGCAGCCCTGATCCGTTGAGCTCCCGCACGACGGCACGGAGGGCGATAAGCCCCGGGATCGGCGGGTGGTCGAAATCGGCTTCCGCGTCGCTCAGGACGATCACGTTGGACCCCTGATCCACCGCGTGGTGCACCGCAGCGGCCAGTGCCTCAACTGATGTGCGGAACCCTGCCTCTCCCTCGGAACGCGCAAAGACCATGGGGAAGATGCGCGGAATGATATGCGACTGGGATGGGCTTTTCCTGGTCAGCCCGGTGATCCATGCCATCTGGCCAAGGCTGAGGACGGGGCCGGGGAGCTCAACCGCTTCATGGAGCGGAAGCAGGTCCTTGGCGAAGAAGATATTCGGGCGTCTTCCCAGGAACACCCGCAGGTCGGTAATGTTCTTTTCGCGCAGGTAATCAAGCGGCGGGTTAGTGACCTGTGCGAAGTTCTGATAAAAGTAATCGAAGAACGGGCGCGGCTCGGATGAGAACACGTTGGGCCGGGCGGTATCCCCCATCGAGCCGATCGGTTCCCTTCCCTGTGCAGCCATCGGATAGACAATCCGGTCGAGCTCCTCCTGTGTGCAGGTAAAGAGGTTTTTCCTGAATATGCTTACCGGCGTGCCGGCATCTTGCACGGGTGAAGTCCCCGCGGGGATCGCTCTCGGATCAAATTTCGCGTCGCGGTTTTCGCGGGAGAGGCTCGGATCGCGGAAGTGGACACGGCCCGTGGTCAGGTCCACCTTTACCCCCGTCCCCGCGTGCAGGATTCCCTTTCGCTGGATGCGGGATTCGTCGAGCCGGAAAGCCCCCGCTTCAGAAGAGAGGTAAAACGTCTCTTCGGTCAGTGCCCAGCGGGCCGGGCGGAACCCGTTCCTGTCGAGGCGGGCCCCTACGTTTCGTCCGTCTGAATACATGATGATGGCCGGTCCGTCCCACGGCTCCATGGCACGGCTCCAGAACTTGTAAAAATCGTTTTGGCCGTGTGCCGGCGGCATCATGATGGCAAGGATGTCTTCGATCTGTGGAATGCTGCTCCGGTACATGAGCGCTTCCACCATCTCGTTGAGACTCCCCGAGTCGCTGATGCCGCTGTGGGTCAACAGTTGATCTTCGCGAAGCCCGAGGGACTTTTCCCGGGAAAAGGCGCGGGAGCGGTTGCCCGCAATCGTGTTGATCTCGCCATTGTGAGCGATCAGCCGGAAGGGCTGCGCTTTGTCCCATGTGGAACTGGTGTTCGTGCTGAAGCGGCGGTGGAAGAGTGCGAACCGGGATGTGAAGGCCGGGTTCCGGAGGTCGAGGTAGAATTGATCGAGCGCTCCGGCGCGCGTCAGGGCCTTATAGACGATGGTTGTCGCGGAGAGGGACGTGAAGAAAAACTCTCTGCTGATCCCTCCTTCTGTGTGTTTCCTCCGCACCATCTGTTTCGCGGTATAGAGCAACCGGTCGAAGGAGGCGTCGGTGCGGCAATGCCCGGGGCGGCGGATGATCGCGTGTTTCATTGCCGGCATGGACCGGAACGCTTCTTCGCCCAGGACCGTCGGGTCGACGGGTATTTCGCGGTAGGCGATGACTTCCAGGTCGAGGAACCCGAGCGCCGATTCAAAGACCGCCACCGAGCGCTTCATCCGGTCGATGTCGCGCGGCATGAACAGGGTCGCGACCGCCACCTCCCCGCGCCGGTACCCCAGCAACTCGAACGGGATGTCCGCCATGACGCCCGACCCGTCGCCCGAAATGCGGTCGGCGGCGCATGCCCCCCGGTGTTCGACGCACCTGAGGGCGCTCAGCGCCTCCTGGAGGATCGCGTGGCTCGGCGCGTCCAGCCGGCCGGCCACGAAGCCCACGCCGCAGCTCGATCGTTCTGTGCGGTCAAAGGGGGATGGTAGCATCTGAGAACGGGTTAAGGGTGTCAGGTGAAGAATCAGGACATCCCTTATCGATAACAAATTATGGAGCCGAACGCAAGGGGTGGAATGAACGCAGAATCAACCCGGAGCTTTTGAACCTCTCCTCCATTTTTAGTACGTTGACCCTCAACCATCCGGGAAACTGCCCTTGTGTTCAACAACTGGATCGACATTGCTGAGCCGTTCTCCCTGCTTCGGAGGATGAAGCGGGAGACGACGTTGCGCAGGAAGATACTCGCCAGGCTTCATCTGTCCGGAAAGGCCAGAATCGCCTCCAGTTGGGCTCATACCGAATCCCCTCCGACGCACTGGTGGGATATCCCGGCGGTGCAGATGCGCTGCAACAGGATGGTTTCCGGCGACGAACATGTACGCCATGAAAAGTACGTCGCTGAAAAATATGCCGCCGGGCGCGACGGCCTCCATGCCCTCTCCCTGGGGTGCGGGACCGGCGGCAGGGAGATTCGGTGGGCAAAAACAGGCATATTCAAGTCAATCGACGCCTACGATCTTTCCGAGCAGAGGATCCATGCGGCTGTCCGGTCGGTGGCCGACACGCCGGAAGCCGCAATCATCCGGTATCGCGCTGCGGATATCTTTACACTGGACCTCCCGCGCATGTCGTATGACCTCGTCCTCTTCGAGCATTCGCTCCATCACTTCTCGCCTCTTGAGACGCTGCTCCTCCGGATGAAAGATGTACTCAAACCCGGGGGCATCCTCGTCGCAAATGAATTCATAGGACCTTCGCGTTTCCAGTGGACGGACAGGCAGCTGGCGGCGGTCAATGCATTGCTTC
>JBGPYM010000331.1:0-2994 GCA_041493205.1 Bacteroidota bacterium | reverse complement strand
GCGCAGATCGCCCTCGCGCAGATGGAGGCGGAACAGGGGCGTGCAGATGACGGCATCAGCCGGCTGCGCAGGGTGATTGCGATGAAACCCGATCTTGGAGCGGCCTCAGCGCTTCTCGCCGACATGTACACACAGTGGAAAGCTGACTCCCTCGCGGCGCAGAAAGTCCTGATGGAACATCAACGGCGCAGACAGGGGGGGAGGGGAGACTGACCATGACGCGTACGCTGTCGTTCCGTCTTGCGGCCGGAGTTGCCGCCGGTCTGCTCGTGGCGCTGATCATAGTGACCCTCTCGGTTTTTCACGGGGGAAACGAATTCGCCGGGGGAGGTGAACGCACTTTTTTCGTCTCCAGGGGCGAAACGTTTGCTGCGGTGGTCGATACGCTGGAAAGCCGGGGGATCATCCGGAGCCGGCCCCTGTTCGTATTCGTGGCGAAAGTCTACGGGGGCGCCGAGCGGATTCAGGTTGGGAAATACGGCGTGCTGAGCGGAATATCCAATGCGGAACTGTTCCAGATGCTCCGGAGCGGGAAAGGGAACCAGCTCATCCACGTTACCATCCCGGAGGGCTCCCGGATCAGAACACAGGCGAGACTCTTCGCCCGGGGGCTGGGAATCGACTCTGCGAAATATGCGCGACTAGCGTTCGACCCGGGGTTTGCCGGGTCGCTCGGGGTGGACAGGCCGAGTCTCGAAGGGTATCTGCTCCCCGACACCTACGGTTTCTACTGGGAACAGGACGAGCGGGATGTCCTGAAGCGCCAGATTGAGAATTTTCGCCTCTTTTTCAACGATACGCTGGTGCACAAGGCGGCAGAATTTGGCTGGGACGTGCATGCCGCCCTGACGTTCGCTTCCATTGTGGAGGGAGAGGCGGTGCTCGGGGATGAACGGCCGATCATTGCGGGCGTGTATCACAACCGCCTGAAAACGGGGATGAGACTCGAGGCCGATCCGACGATTCAATACATCCTCAACGACGGGCCACGGCGAATTCTTTATGCCGATTTGAAGATTGATAATCCGTATAATACGTACAGGTATCAGGGCCTCCCGCCGGGGCCGGTCAATAATCCCGGCAGGGCCTCCATCGTCGCGTCCCTCTATCCGGCAAAGCACAAATTTATTTACTTTGTCGCGAACGGGAAGGGAGGACACTGGTTTGCTCGATCATATATGGAGCATCTCCGCTATGTGCGGATGTTCAAGCGCCAGCGGGCAAAACAAATGTAGGGGTTCACCGGACCTGCCATCAACGTCACCACCCACCATCGACGCGTCACAGCCAACCACACGGTCCGTGAACCCCTACACGATCCATAACGCACACTCCCCTGCAAAGGTTCCTTGCCATCACCTGTGCTTCGCCCGTTTCTTTTCCGGCGCCGTCCTCGCCGCATTCTTCTGGGGGTGTGCAGGTCAGGTTCCGCCCGGCGGGGGCCCCGTGGATACAATTCCTCCGCGCATCATTCGGACGATGCCGGACACAAATTCGGTACGGGTATCCGTGCACTCGATCACACTCGGGTTCAGTGAGTACGTCAACCGGAGGTCCGTAGAAGAATCCATATTCATTTCCCCGTACGTAGGCGAGCTGGAATTTGAATGGGACGGGAAAGAGGTGACGGCGCGGTTCAGCGAGCCCCTCAAGGAGAATACCACCTACGTGGTGAATGTCGGAACGGACGTTACCGACATGCAAGCGGGAAACCGGATGGCGGCGGGTTATACGCTTGCGTTCTCCACAGGCGACTCCATCGACCGGGGGTTTGTCTCTGGACGTGTGTTTGACGAGAAGCCGGAGGGTGTCATGGTGTTTGCCTACCGGCTGAACGGGATCCGGCCCGACACCCTTGACCCTTCCCACACCCGCCCCGATTACATCACTCAGACCGGGAGAAACGGCGTATTTGCCCTCTCGCATCTCTCGCTCGGTGCGTACCGGGTCATCGCCGTCAGGGATGAATATCGCGACCTGACGTATCAGCGGCAGCTTGACCAGTACGGTGTGACCACAGGGGACATTCTGCTCCGCCCCGGACGCCCGGGTATTGCAGATGTCTGGTTTCGTCTCGCAAAGGAAGACACCAGCAGGCCGTTCCTTGCGGGCGTGCGCGCCCGCGACCGGTACCGGATCGGTATCCGGTTCAGCGAGCCGATCGATTCTGCTTCGTTTGCCCGGGCGTCAGTCCGGGTGGTTGACACACTGAACGGTACTTCGGTACCAGTGGCGCTCCTGTACCAGGAACGCCTTCAGCCCGCGCAGGCGGGAATCCTTCTTGCAACGCCGCTGGACAGTCCGGCAACGTACCGGGTCCGGGTGCGGGGCGTGGCGGACATGTCGGGCAATCTGATCGACAGTGCCGCGCCGGGCGACCTCCTGGCGGGCGTGCTCGTTCCGGATACCCTCCGCCCCCACATAGGCGTACGGGATCTGAGGGACAGCGCCCGCGCGGTCGCAATCGAACCCACCCTCGAACTCCTGTTCACCGATCCGGTAGCGCAAGCCCCGCTCGGGAAAGGGGTGCGGCTCCTCGACAGCGTGCGCGCGCAGGTCGATTGCCGCCTCGTCTGGACGGGCCCCGCCTCCATCGCTCTTGTGCCGCGTCATCCTCTCTTCAGCAAGGCCTGGTACGCCGTCACGGTGACAATGGATTCGCTCAGGAGCCTGCGGGGTCTCGGGTACCGTGATTCCACATACAGGCTCCGGTTCCAGACGATGGACCTTCGTGCGACGGGAGTTCTGGCTGGAAGTGTGGAAGACACTACGGGGAAGGAGGGAAAGGGGCGTGTGTTTGTCACCGCTGCCAGCGTCGATCTGAACCCGCCGCGGAGTGTGACGCTGGTTCTGGATCGCCCCGGTTCGTTCACGTTCCCTATCCTCCCGGAAGGGAAGTATGGGATCAGCGGTTTCCGCGATGCGGACAGCTCCGGCAATTACTCCCCGGGGCTCCCGTTCCCGTTTGTGCCGTCGGAACGATTTGCCGTCTAT
>JBGPYM010000056.1:0-14427 GCA_041493205.1 Bacteroidota bacterium | reverse complement strand
CGCTCAACGTGCTCCTCGGAACGATTGGAACCCAGGCGGGCATTGTCGCCCGGAACCCGCTCCCCGGCGAGCCGGTACTACCGCCCGCAACCACTATCGACCAGGTTCCCGATCACTCGATCCGGATTCTGATCATCGATGGCGCAGAATCCGGATATGATATACCCGTCTCCCTTCTGCGAAAAAAGGTTCATCCTCAGGGGGCGATCGTCAGTCTTTCACCGCTTCTGACTCCCATGACCGCCTGGGCCGACTACATTATACCTGCCCCTGCACACCTCGAACTGCTGGAAGAGATTTCGACGGCTCCAGGCGCCGTGACCTGCTCTTATGCGCTTGCACGCCCTCTTCATCCGGTCCGCGAAGGATCGACAGATCCTCTTGACTTCCTCAGGTTGCTTTCCGCCGTCACGGCGGGCGCCGCCACAACGATCCCGACGAGGGATGCAATGCTCCGTGCACGGGCGGATGCGATCCATGCGTCAGGCCGGGGGAAGGTATTCATGCCTCAGGATGGCGCCTGGATTGAGGTGAAGGGTCTCGCGACGACCGAGCAGTTCTGGCAGAAGCTGTCGGAAGGTGGATGCTGGATCGATGATGGCCCGGCACAAAGCCGGTCAGTAAGTTTTTCCCTTCTCCCAGGGGGGAATGACGAAGCTACCAGGTGTCTTGCCCTGCTTTCCGGGTCAGAGACTCCAGAAGGAAGTTCTGTCACCGTCATGCCGTACGGCGTGCGCGGTGCAACAGCAAGCGCTCAGGTCTCCCCCATTCTGAGCAAGATTTTTCAGGAATCGAACCTGAAAGATCTCGACGGAACGGCACTTCTCCATCCGGGCACGGCGACATCGTACGGACTTGCAGACGGGGATTCTGCGACAATGCACAATAGAGCGGGAACGATGCGCGTCGTAGTCCGATGCGACGGGGCGGTGCTTCCCGGCGTCGTGCACGTCGCCGCGGGCCCGCGGCGGAACAACTCCGACGCTCCTGGGTGCGTCGGGGGGGAGGGAATTCTTTCCCTCTGTGAACCCGGCAGTGACGGTACATGGAGAATGACAACAGCAACGATCGGGAAGGCACATGGATCCGAAATCTGAGAAGACAGCACGGTACGGAATGGTGATCGATCTGGACCGTTGCACGGGGTGCGGGGCCTGCATGGTCGCGTGCGCCGTGGAACATAACGTCCCCCCTGCAGAGTCATCGGCGACGCCCCGGACGGGGATTACCTGGCTTCGTGTCTACGGAATGGACAACGGCCCGGAGGATTCCGGCCGGGATACTGCGTACATCCCGATGCTCTGCCAGCAGTGCGGCCATGACACGCCGTGCATCGCCGTCTGCCCGCAGAATGCCTCCGACGTCGATCCCACAACCGGCATCGTCGGTCAGGTACCGCAGCGGTGCCTGGGGTGCCGGTACTGCATGACCGCCTGTCCGTATCACGCACGCTCGTTCAACTGGTGGGATCCTCGCTGGCCCGCAGGGATGGAAAAGACACTGAACCCCGACGTATCTCCCCGGATGAGAGGGGTCGTGGAAAAGTGCAACTTCTGCCATGCACGCCTCCACCAGGCAAAGGCGAAGGCAGCACTCGAAGGGAAAAGAGACATCAAACCAGCCGACTATGTTCCCGCTTGTGTGGAGAGCTGCCCTGCCCGGGCAATGGTCTTCGGCGACCTCAACGACGCGTCGAGCGACGTGGCACTGGCTGCCGCGGCGGCCGCCTCGTTCCAATTCCTGCCGCGGCTCGGGACGGAGCCCAAGGTCTATTACCGCTCCGACCGCGATTGGATCCGGCGCAAGGCGGACCACACAGTGCATTCATCACTGACTGAGGCGGAGCACCGATAATGGACAAGGAACTCATACCGCGCGGCGTCCGGCGGACGACCCCTGGCAGATTTCTCCTCTGGCTCCTGCCATGGATTGCCCTTCTCGGATTCGGCCTGTACGGAGCGTACCTCTGCCTCGCGGAGGGTCTGAATCAGACAAACATGGACAACCGGTTTGCTTTCGGCCTCTGGATCTATCTCGACCTCACGGTCATAGCCCTTGGTGCTGGGGCATTTTTCACCGGATTTCTTCTCTACATCATGCGGCGCGAGGAACTCCGGGCCGTCATCAACAGCGCGGTCGTGATCGGGCTGATCTGTTACAGCGGGGCGGTTGCAGTCCTGATGGTGGACGTCGGGCAGCCGTTGCGGGCCTGGTTCACCTTCTGGCACCCCAACGTGCACTCCATGCTCACAGAAGTGACATTCTGCCTCACGTGTTATCTCACGGTGCTGATCATCGAATACGCTCCGGTTGTGTTCAAGAACCGGAAGCTCCGGCAGGTGCCGCGCTTCCTCGTGTTTGAGTTCGAGCTGCACAAGCTGATGCCCGTCCTGGCCGGGATCGGGACGTTGCTTTCGTTCTTCCACCAGGGATCGCTCGGAGGTCTGTACGGCGTTCTCCGGGGACGGCCGTTCGCATTCCGGGAGGAACTCGGGATATGGCCCACGACGTTCTTCCTGTTCATCCTTTCTGCTGCCGCAGCCGGACCGAGTTTCGTCTTGATCACCACATGGCTCGTCCAAAAAATCACACGCAAGCAGTTGGTGCGTCCGGAAGTGTTCCGGTTTCTCGGCAAGGTGTCCGGCATCCTGCTGCTTGGGTATGTGCTGCTGAAAACCGTCGATACCTTCATCTGGATCAACGCAACGTCCCCATCAATCGGATTCGCAGCGTACAGCTTCTACCGGAGTTCTTCGTTTGGAACCTGGATCCTGTTCGCCGAGATTGTCGCGCTCGGCCTTTTTCCTGCGCTGGCGCTGATCAGCAAAAGGATGCGCGAGAGACCCGGCATCCTTGTCGCCGCAGCGATGATGGCCTGCTGTGGCGTGATGCTCAACCGGTACGTGATGACGGTGCAGACACTTGCGCTGCCCACGCTCCCCTTCGACCAGTTCCTCAGCTATGCGCCGAGCTGGCAGGAAGTCGCGACATTCCTGGCCGTGCTCGCGTACGGGATGCTGCTCTACTCACTGTCGTTCCGGTACATGACCCTCTTCCCGCAGGAGAGGGAACTCAGTCGCTTTCCAGGGAGGTAATGCATGTTCCCATGGGTGTATGAATTCCGCTGGTCCGCAGGGCATTTGATCTTCCTCGGCGTGTTTTTCAGCGTTGCCGCCATGATCGCCTCCACGCTCGTCGCCGCGCTTCTGCGGACGTTTCGCGACTTCAGGAAAAATGATGCAGACGCTGTCCGGTGGCACGTGGATTTTGAGGATCTCCCCTCCAGCGCCCGCGTGTGCCGGCACGAACTCACGGGAGAGGTCCAACACCGGACCTGCCATCACGAATTTGCATGCGGTACGTGCACTGGGCATCCCCAATTCCTTCTCCGGCACACACCCGCGGCAGCCACCGAGGATACCCTGTACGGAATGCACATGCCCGGGGACAGGATGTATCACCGCGGACATACCTGGGTGCGGAAAGAAGATGATGGCACCTGCACGGTGGGCCTGGATGCCCTCGCCGAGAGGATCCTGGGTGATGCCGGCGGGGAAGAACTCCCCCCGGCAGGCACTGAGATTCGTGCGAACGGCCCGGCATGGCGGATGAGCAGCCAGGGAACCCCGGTAAGGATCCTTGCCCCGATCGATGGGACGGTCATTGCGACCGGAAGCAGGGAGCAAGGGTGGTACCTCAGGGTCATGCCGCGGGAAGGTTGTTTCGCCCATCTTCTTCGCGGGGAGGAGATCCGTCCGTGGATTACACGCGAAATCGATCGGCTGCAGTACGCCATCGCCCCGGATGGAGGAGTTCCGACACTCGCCGACGGCGGCGAACTCGTCGGTGACCTCCGGAAGCAATCTGCAGGCGCGGACTGGGACGCAGTGCTCGGCGAGATGTTTCTCGAAGCGTAAATCAAGATATTCAACGACATGCCGGTTGCCGGTTGGCAATCGGCATTTTATTTTGCTTTCTTATACTGATGAGCCGTTCACACGACGGATCATCACTTAGTCACCCGGAGTTCCTGGAATGCAATTTCGCTCATTTGGCGGCACCCGCATGCGCGTTTCTGAAATCGGTTACGGCACGTGGGGTATCGGCGGATCAATGTGGCTTGGCGGCACCGACGCCGAGGCCAAGCTCGCCCTCCACGCTGCCGCTGACATCGGTGTAAACTTCATTGACACGGCCCTCGCGTATGGCAACGGGCATAGCGAGAGGGTCATCGGCAAATTCCTCCGGGAGCGCAATGAACCTCTCACCGTGGCGACCAAAATCCCGCCGAAGAACGGCCTGTGGCCCGCACGCTCCGGGACGCCCATTGGCGAGGCCTTCCCGTACGACTACGTCATCAAGTGCACGGACAGGAGCCTGAAGAACCTCGGCCGCGACACGATCGATCTGCAGCAATTTCACGTCTGGCTCGATGAGTGGGCGGATGTCGATGAATGGAAGCGGGCGATCGAGGACCTGAAGAAATCGGGGAAAATCCGGCACGCCGGTTTTTCCATCAATGACCACCAGCCATCCAATGCGCTTCGGACAGTGGCCACCGGGCTTGTCGATTCTTGCCAGGTGATTTATAATATCTTCGACCAGAGCCCAGAACAGGAGCTCTTCCCGGCCGCGCTCAATCACGAGATCGCCGTCATCGCACGCGTCCCGTTTGATGAAGGGGCGCTGACCGGCTCGGTCACTACGGAGACGAAATTTCCGAAGGGAGACTGGCGGAACAATTACTTCCGCGGGGAGAGGAAAGCAGAAGTGGCCCGGCGGGTCGGCGAACTCAAAAAGCTTCTCGGGCCCGAGGCGACGACCCTCCCGGAACTGGCACTCCGGTTCGCCCTCCACCATCCTGCCGTGTCTGTGGTCATCCCCGGAATGCGGAGTGTGAAAAACGTGAGGGCGAATTGTGCCGTGTCGGATGGGAGGAAGCTCAGCCCCAAAATACTCGATGAACTGAAAAAGCACGCCTGGGAGAAAAATTTTTACTAGCACGTTGGTAGTGGCACCGGCGTCCCTGCCGGTGGATATTGCCCGGGGTAAAGCGACGGGCGGGGACGCCCGTCCCACTGCAAACGACTATGTTAGAATGGGAATTCGGCGGGTGTCGCGGGGGCGGATTCGATTTTCTTGATTTCCGGCAGCTTGGCGATCAGGTGGACGGGGTTCGACTCGACGTAAATGGCCTTGTCCGGCGTTGTCGGACACGGATGCTCGCACGCACCGCATCCGACGCAAAGGTCGTTGTTCAGCTCGGGGATGACAAGTTTCCCCTCGTATTTCACCATGCGCACGGCTTTTGTGGGACAGTGCTCCGCACATGCACCGCAATTGGTTTTCTTCTTCACCACTACGCACTCGTCCTTGATGAACTTCGCTTTCCCCACCTGCACTGTTTTCTTGACATCGGTCGTGAGTGGCAGTATCGCCCCATTGGGACAGATCTGACTGCAGAGGACACATTCGTACGTGCATGATCCCGTCGCGTAATCCATGTGCGGCTGGAGGATTCCGTCGAGTCCATAGTGGAGGAATGACGGGACCAGCACCTGCGTCGGGCACGCGCTCACGCAGAGGTGACAGGCGGTACACCGTGCAGTGAGATGTTCGATGCCCGCAGAACCTGGTGGCGTCACCGGAAGTGCGGTCCTCGACCTGCCTCCCGCCGGAGCCAGAACGGTTTTCACGGAATCGGCCGGCGTGATCACCAGAGCCGCGGCACCGCTGACTGCCCCCTTCAGCATTCGCCGCCGGCGGCGGCTCATCGGAGCATCCTCCATCATTCTCTCTCTTCCTTTTCCCCACGCGAATTTCATCCCGGTCGTCGGACAGACTTCCATGCAGTTGTAGCAGCCCACACATGCACTGAAGTCGACCGTGAGGTGCCTGGCGTCGATGCACTCCGATTTGCACACTTTTTCACAGAGGCCGCAGTCCAGGCATGCCCCCCGGTCGATCACGATGCGGAACATGGAAAATCGGGAGACCAGTCCGAGGAGTCCCCCCACCGGACAGAGGGAATTGCAGAACAGCCGCCCGTGCCGGTACGACATGTATCCTATCGCCGAGAAGACGAGCAGAGGTACCAGGACGACACCGGGGTCGGGAAGCCGCAGTGGATATGCCTCGACGGAATACTCCACGATGTTGCCGAGGAGGGCGGCGATGCCGTTATTCGCAAGGACAGCCAGCGGACGGGCAAGAACGCTTACCAACCTGCCGAATGTGCTGAAGGGTTCGAGAAGATTAAGGAGGAACATGCTGCCGCCGGCTGCCAGGATTGTCGCAAGCAGCAGGAGGCCGTACTGAAGGAGGGTGTTTGCGGGGCGGTACCTGAACCTGCGTTTGCTGTTCCGGATCCTGTTGAACCGGCTCATGACATCCTGCAACGTCCCGAGGGGACAGAGGGTCGAACAGTAGACCCGGCCGAACGTCAGGGTGAGGACGAGAATGCCGGCCACGATAGCGAGCCCCCACCCGGCCGACGTGAAGCCCTTGACAATCGACGGCCCCGCCTGAAGTGATGTAACAACGGCGATCACCGCCGGAGGGAGGACACCCTTGAGATCGAGGAAAATAAACGCGGCCGGCATGAAAAGGAGCACCGACAGAGCCACCCGCAGAATTTTCAGATGCCGGAGCTTCATCAGATCAGAGGGTGATCCTCTTGATATTCAGCCCGTCGAGATCCTTCCGTCCGACTCCCTGTGCCGCTGCCATGGTGATGTACTCGATCTCGTCCGGTGCAATACCCATGAGCTTTGTCGCTGCCGCGTCGATGGCGACCATGTCCGCGGAAACGAGCTGGGTTTTCATGGTGAAAACGTCACTGATTGACACGCCCCGCGGGCCATTCGCCTTCATCACCAGGTACGCATCGACCACGTTCAGGTCGGGTTTGCGATAGCCGGCAAAATCGGCAATACACTGATGCACATCGTTTTTGTGCCAGAAGCGCCTGTCCCACACGACGCCCATGAGGTTCTTCATGGAGGCGGTGACTCGGGTCGAGCCGTGGTCCTTCAGGATGGGGACGTTGATAAAGACATCCGCACCGAGGATCAGTTCGTGGACCTGTGCATCCTTCATGACCTTTCCGCCGGCAACGGTCACCGATTGATAATAGTTCTCGCTGTATGCTGGAGCGACTTTCGCACCGGCATCCTTCGCGGCCCGTTCAATCCCGCTGTTGCTGTACGTCCGTCGGGGATCCTCGCACGTGTGGTCAAATACATAAACTTCCTTCGCGCCTGCGTCGTAGCAGTGTTTGACGATCCGTCCGACCAGCAGGGGGTTCGTATTGCCGGCACGTTCCGGACCGACATCCCAGCCGATATTCGGCTTGACGACCACCTTGTTCCCTTTCCTGACGAACGCCCGCATGCCGCCGAGCTGCTCGATTGCCTTATCAAACATGACGTCCGGTTCGCCCCCCTTTACTGCAACCAGATCGTATAGAAGAGGGGGAGAAGCAAGGAGCCGGGCAACGCCCCCGGTCCCGAGCAATGAGCCGGCGAGCGATGCGCCGAATGTCCGCTTTACAAATGTCCTTCGATCCATGGGAGTCTCCAGGGTGTCGATGAATTCGAGGTGGTGGACTGAGGTGCACAGGAAGAGAACGGAGACGCGGCCGGAGCAAGAGTCCGGTGGGTACGGTGAATCAGTAGAAACGGATGTAGACGAACAGGACGACCGCCGCCAGGATGACGATGAAAATGATCGCGAGCACGACCTTTTTCACCACTCTGAATATCACCCAGGCGGCAATAATGGCCAGAAGTAGGAGACCGATATTCTGCAGCTGGTGTATCATTGCGCGTGCAGCCCCGTGTCTGTCACTCGAGCACTTCCCTGATCCGGCGGAGACCTTCGCGGATCTCTTCCGGAGGCGTCATACTGAAGGAAAACCTGAGATTGTCGCCAAAGTGTTTGCCGAAGCATGCCCCGTACACGGTGGCCACTCCCCGGTCCATGAGCTTGTCGTAGACGTACATCGAACGCTCCCGGCCTTGCAGTCCGTCCGGAATCAGGGCGGAAAAATTCGGGAAGAGATAGAACGCACCATGCGGCTTCGTGACCTGAACACCCTTGATCGACCGGAGGCCGCCAAACAGGACGTCACGCCGCTCCTGAAATTCACCCACCATGGCTGCGACCGCCTTTTCATCTTCGGCGCGATTCTCAAGTGCCACCCGTCCCGCCTGCTGAAGAAACGTGACCACGCCGGCGGTCTGGGTGTAATTGCCCAGCCTGATCAGCTCGATGATCCTTTTGTTCCTCGTCGCCAGATACCCGAGTCGCCATCCGGTCATTGCGTACGTCTTGGAAAACGTGTACGCCCCGATGATATTCTCGTTCGGGAGGGCCAGCGGACTGAAATGCCGGCGGCCGTCATACACGATCCGCTCGTATGCCTCATCGGAGATGACGAACACGCCATGGCGGTCGCACAGCTCCACAATTGCCCGGACCTCGTCTTCCGAAAAGAGCTTTCCGGTCGGATTATGCGGCGTATTCAGGTAAAAGAACGCAATGTCCCGGACGACTTTTTCCAGCGCGGCGAGGTTGACCGCGAAGTCGTGTTCAAGCGGGACCTCGATGAAATCGATGCCCGCAAACGGTACAAAATTCTCGAGCGCGCAGCTCCATGTGGGCGCAAACCCGGCACCCTTCCGCCCGGCAAAAAGTTTGAATGACAGCTCGAGGGCCTCCTGACCGCCGTATGTCACAACGACGTTTTCACGCGTCAGCCCCTCGACCCGGTTGAAATCGCGCAGCTTTGCTGCGATGGCGTCTTTGAAGCCATCTTCTCCGCCCGATTTCGGATACTTGGTCAGGCCGCTGTCGAGCGCTTTTTTGGCCGCATCGACGACATAAGCGGGAGTGGGAAAGTCGATTTCGCCGCGCTGAAAGAGAACGAATTTCTTCCCCGTCGATTGCGCGAATTGAGGGGAGCGTTTTCGCACCTCCTCGCTGATCGACACGATGGGGGACATCCGGATGTTGGTGAGAGAATCGCTGAAGCTGCCGTCGGTCATTCGCCTCCCTGGATGTCTTGCACAGAACGGGCACACGAAAGCCCACGGCCGCATTCGTTGCGCTGCTCCAGGCCATGGGCTTTTTCAAGAACGGTACAGCGCTGACTTAAATATTGCACAATTTCGGCGAAAAATCAACCTCGCCCTAGGGATTGGCAACGGTGGTTGCTTCCGGGAGCTTCACCGGAGGCGGGGCATAGCCGACGACCGACCCTGCACGTATGCGTGCGAGGTACGGCGAGAGCGTCGTCCCCGGGAGCGTGCGGACGTTTTCCTCTATCCTGATCGGACCGATCCCGGTGCCCGCGCCGATCGTGCAGTTCGGGCCGATCTCCACGAGGCCGTACCGAAATTTCCCGCACCCCTCGTATGCGTGGACGGTAACCCGTGTGTAGGCGCCGAGCAGGGTATTGTCGCCGATGAAAATGAGCTCGGGCCTGAAGTGGTCGAGCCACGCGAGCTGCATGATCTCGACGTTCCGGCCGATATGCGCCCCCATCGCACGGTAGAGACTGTTCTTGAGAGGCGTCCCCTTCATGACAAACGAGAGGGCGACCTGGACCTGGACGAGGATACGGCGCAGGGGCGGGAGGTTGATCTGTCGCCAGTTGATTGCGTTCGCCTCCTCCGGCGATCCAAGTCCGGAGAAGGTGTAATGGCGCTGGACGGGCGTCAGGTAAGTGTCGATGTTGATCCTTCCCTCCGGCGTGCGCGGGTCGAGTGTCGCGACGTCGATCCTTTTCCCGTTGGCGGTTTTGCTGATATAGACACTGCGCCCCCTCCTCCTTGCAAGCCGGATGGCACGGAGAACCATGTCTTCCGTCACGCGTCGCATTGCCGTTTCGGGGGATTCGTGTTGCGGCGTTGCCATGGTGCTCGATTCAGTTGGTCGTGTGGGACGCAGGTGGGCTAGAGTGTCACGCCCTTCAACTTCTCGGCAAACAGGCGGGCGGCCGCATCCATGTCGTAGCCGGTCTTGGGAAAGTGGACGCCGTTGAAGCGTTCCACCATGGGTGCGAGGGATTCATAAGATTCAGCAGAGCAGAAGATGATCGGGGTCTCCATATTCGCCCCTTCCCTGCGGGCGAGCTGGAGGAGAGCGATGCCCGGAAGGTGCCCCTTCTTGTCCTTGTCCTTGAAATCGTTGTCGATCACGATCAGGTGGAAATTCTCCGACTTGATCTTCTTCCACGCTTCGACGCTGTCCCCCGCCTCCACGACAACACATTCGAGGTTCAAGAGCTGTGAAGCGGCAGTAACGGCGAATTTATGCGACTTCCGCACATCCTCGTCGTCATCGGCGATGAGAATTTTTTTCGGCATACAGGGCTCTGGCACTGGTAAAGGATGGAAGGGGGTCACATTTCGTGCTGATATAATAACAAAAAGATTGCAGTTGTGAAAGGGGATGGTTGGGGGGCCATTCTTGAAAGAAGGGGCAAATCTAGTTACATTTGAAGCGGCAGGGTTGTCGGGCGTAGAACCCAACCTCCTGCCTGTGCAGATCAACCAGGATGCACCCGTAGCTCAACTGGATAGAGCATCAGACTTCGGATCTTGCTTTCTCGTGGAATGCGCCGATGAGGGAGAACTCTAAATCACTACGTTGCACGGATTTGAAGCAGGGGGTAATCGAAGGGTCGCTTTCAGAACAAGAAATCTTACCGATTCCTTACAGTCGTGTGATGCGGCTAAAAAAGAAAGGCCTCGTGAGAGGCCTTTTCTATTGATTGCTGTTGATCCCACCGGCGCCAAGCTCTTCACAAACTCCTCGTGATCGGCTTGGAGGTTGTTTATATCCTTCAGTGCGGACATCCCCTGATCTCCCTCTACCGGCCCAATGTCGTCCAGTTTCGAGCGCTAGAACCCTTCTCAAGGACAAGGCCCGATGAGAGTTCACCGGGCCCGATCGATAGCAATGCCAAGGAATCAGCGGAGGAGCAAAAGCTTCTTCGTCTGAACGAAATTCCCCGCTTGTAGTCGGTAAAAGTATACTCCGCTCGCAAGTCTTGAGGCATCGAATTTCACTTCGTGGTAGCCCACCTCAACCTCAGCATCAACTAGCGAAGCAACTCTCTGGCCTAGCGAATTGTAAATAACGAGTGTCACGTGACCTCCGATTGGTATGCTAAACGGGATCACTGTTGATGGATTGAACGGATTCGGGTAGTTCTCCTGCAAGGCGTAATCTTTGGGTGCCTCCTTCTTACTCACCTCCAGGATAAGGTTGGCTTTAGACGGTGCGATGACTGCGCTTGCCGTTGATTGTGCACGCCGTGTTAGGATGTCATTTGGATATTGTGACTTCAACAGTCCGACATTCTCTGCTGCTTTGCCGAATTCGCCCAGGTGGCCAGAATACAGATTTGCCAGGTTAAATAGCGCGTGCTTGTAATTCTCTGGTTTGTCCGAATAGCCGGACTTGATTCTCTCCTCCAAGGAGACCGCTTTGTCGTATTGCCCTCCGCGAATGAGCGAGTTGCCTTCCAATTCAAGCGACTCAACAAAGAGCTCATCGGACTTGATCAGTGACGGCCTAATTTGTCCATTCAAGAAGTCGATGAAGTCGGTCCGATTCGCTAGCCCGTAACAGTCAGCCAATCGAGCAAGCGCATATTTTTTCCTCTGGAGATTATTCTCCTTCTTGTATTTGTCGAAGAATTCAGTGATCGCCTGATTGTATTTTCCCTGATCCATCGCGAGATGGGCCGCCAGGAGCTCAGCATCGAGTAATGTAGGACTCTTCGCAGAATCACCAGGAACAAGTTGAGACGATAAGCTGTTGGCGACAGGATTACCCCCCGCCCTCATCCCGGCGTTGGGGTCATAGTCCAGTGGATTGGAGTTGTCTACGTTGCCATATGAGCTCTGATCGGAATCCCACCAGTTGTATTGAGCGATAATCGAGCTATTATCCCCTGCCACTGCCTTAGGGTCAATGCCGCCGTCATAAAAACTATTGAGACCTGGATTCCAGGAATATTGACCTGCTCTGATCTCGCTCCCAAAGTTTGCCAAGAGCGCAACGCTCCCCGCATATAGAATTCTGTTGTACCCCGCGTATCCTTCGAGTCTTCCTAGAAGAGAAGTCTGCGAGTAGTAGTCAGAGAAGACACCGTACTCCCAGGTCGTAATCGAATTATTCGACATCCTGTCATATGATCCATACGACCAAACGCCCTCCCAGGCGCCAAAAATTGTGTTCTGCTCGAGAGTTGAATTCGAGTAATAAGAGTAGACCCCGCAAGAGTTGCTGGAGATGGCGTTGTTATCGATCTTGAGCTGTACATTAGCGCAGTCAAGGTATATGCCCGTCGTAGAGATATTCGAGAGATTGCAGTAACGCACGGTTGGGGCAGCTGTGCCGTTTATCCGGATACCTGTACTCGCATTTGAAATGTCGCAGTACTGCAGGCTTCCCGAGCTGCCGCTATTGAACACGATGCCACCCCAAGAAACGGAGGAAGAGGTAAACGATATTCGGTCTGTTGGAGCACCTACTGCGGAAAAGGTTCCATTCACGATAAGTGAAGCGCCGTTCGAGAAACTCAAGCTGGAACCAGAACCGACCATAAGGGATTTTCCCGCAGGTCCACCTTATTGGATTGGTACGTTGCTTGAGAGATTTTGTAGAGCTTTGCACCGCCGGGCACTAGGTTGTCAGTAAAGCTTCCGTTGCTCGCTACGATCCACGAGTTGCCAGATTCCACCTCTGAGATTTCCCATGACCCCGATGACAATGCAAGGGTGGTAGTGATGTTTCTGGTCTCGGTGTTACTGGTTCTTCGATTTACGAGCATGAAGTACTTGTTGAAATATGCATCCGTGAACAAAGCCAGTTCAACATAAGATACATTGGGTTGATCGACATCCGTCGAGACGTGAGATACAAATCCTCCTGTGTTTGATCCATTTAGAGTGTGGATGCTGTAAGCGCTCTGCCACGTCAATCCCATCAAAGCTGTTCCCAGTGGACCCCCAAGCCTTTGATTGATCTGAGCGACACCGTTCCATTTATCTTCACCGTATTCGTTAACATGGATTGGGTCAAGAGAGTTATAGTCAACGAGTCCTCTCCAATCGACAGCATGCGAAAAATAAGACCAGTAATGAATCCCCTTGGCCCCGTAAGCAAGAGCTAAGTTTACCTCGACATTGAGTTCGCTTAAGTATGGATCGCGCGTCCAAACAATATCGGGGATATAAGCAGCGACATTAGGGAAATACCACCACGACTTGGAGTCTGTGAAGGACGAATTTTGTTGGGCTGGTTTGAAATTGTCGATTAATGATTGAAGGCCAGAAGCATGCCAGGTTATCGAAGGATTTCCCAGCTGCACATATGATGTATAGTTAGGATCGCCCTGCAAAGGGTCAGAATCGCGAAAGAATCGATAAACATCGATGGTCAATTCAAATGGTGAGTACTCTTGGGCTGCACGCACAAATGGGTCACCGTTGTTTGCGTTAGTCGTACTTCCGTTTAGCGCGCTGTACCCGAGGCCTTTTCCTGAATTTGGGTTTATGCCATTTTCTTGGTCGGCCACTTTTAAAAGATTGTTTACATATCCTCCGGATCGACGTTGCCTGACGGAAGGTTCATCTTGGAGATAGAACCGGTCAAGCGCAGGGTGAGTGTTGAATTTCTTTGCAGTTGCTTTTATCTCACTATCAAATCCGCCACTGAACAGAGTCTCGGGATTATTGATATCCCCATCAAGCCCCACACCGTTAAAGAACTTCCCATCGACTCTAATGTAGTCAAGCCACATCGGTACTAAGCCATTCCAATAGACACGAATGTCAATGTCGTCGGCTTCCAGTTGATCCAAATCGAGTGGCATCGCGTCATAGAGCGTTAGTTCTGGGCTCCCTTGGGACGACGACATTCCTTTGTACCACCAAAAATCAAGAGATGGCAAATAATAGGTATTGTCTGAAGGAAAATCCGCTAGAGTGAGTACCTTATAGTAGAGCCTGGCACCCGTAGACTTTCTGCAAATTCGAAGTTCGGCCACTTGAGTCGATTGCTCTTGACCGCCTTGACGCACCACCTTCATTCGGAAAAAAGCACGATACAACAAACCCTCGTGATTGCCATCCACGACTAGATATTTGACGTTTTGCACGATATATTGGTTCGGCTCAATTGCGCGAACAGACTGCAGATCATAGTACCTAGAATCGCCATACGGCTGGTCTGCGATCGGGTCGGGGCCCATTTGGCCACTGATTGTTGAGAAATAGCTCGCGTTTGCATCAAAGTAAAATCTCTCCACACCTGCCGACTTGCTAAAAAGCTGTGGGAGAATCAATTTGAATCCGTTGGTGGATGCCGCATCCAGCAACTGATTTATCCTATAATCCGGCAATGGTGTAT
>JBGPYM010000044.1:0-15506 GCA_041493205.1 Bacteroidota bacterium | reverse complement strand
GGCTCGTTCATCTGCCCGAAGACCATAACCACCTTGTCCAACAGCTTGGTCTTCTCGAGCTCGTAGTACAGCTCGTTGCCTTCCCGGATCCGCTCACCCACTCCCGTGAAGACGCAGGCCCCCTGGTGGCGCTCCACGACGTTGTGGATCAGTTCCAGCGTCAGGAGGCTCTTCCCCAACGCGGCACCGCCCAGGATCCCCGACTTGCTCCCTTTGACCAGCGGATACAGGAGGTCGATGATCTTGATGCCCGTTTCCAGAATCTCGCGCTGATCGCGTCGGCCAGCGTCGGGATCCGACTCGGCAGACGCAAGCGCCGTGCGGATGGGACGCCTGACGTCCGTCTGGATCTCGCCCTTCCCGTCAATGGGTTCCCCCAAGACGTTGACGATCCGCCCGAACATCGCTGCCCCCACCGGCACCTGTATCGAGGCGCCCACCGCCGTCGCCACTGCATTTCGGGGGACATTGATCGTGGAGGTCAGCGCGATGCACTTCGCCACGTGATTCCCCAGATGCTCCTCGACCTCCATGACGACCTTCTCGCCACGGGGGGAACCATGGCGGCTGCCTGTCGCCTCGTCCGTGCGCTCGGCGGTACCGTCGTCGGTATCTCATTCCTCATCGAGCTTTCGTTTCTGAAGGGGAGGGCAAAGCTGGCTCCGTACGAAGTCTTCTCCCTCCTGCAGTACCACAGCGAGTAACGCCGCCCCGGCGACGCCGCAGTCCGCTTCCTCCGTTCTTTTCCCCGGGAGCCCGCCTCCCGACAATCCAGGAATGTCTTCCAACGACCCTTCGACGATGAATGCGTTCGTGAAGTGTATTGCCATGCTCCTTGTCCTCACCGCCCCCCGCGGCGCCGCGCAGCCCGCGTCCGGCCCCGGCGGCGTTATGACGCTCGAAGAGGCGGTGCGCGTTGCTCTGCGCGGGAATCACGAACTGGCCGCCGCGCGTTTCGATGTCGGGAAGGCGGAAGCCCGCGTGAGCGAAGCGTGGGGGTATGCGCTCCCCCGGTTTGACGTCAGCGCCCGTTACAGCAGGGCGATCCAGAAACCGGTCTTCTTCCTGCCTGATTTCAACAATCTTTCGAGCGGTCGGGTCATGCCGATCGAGATCGGGTCGACCAATTCCTTCGACATGACGTTCTCGGCAAGCCAGGTCCTGTTCAACTCCGCCGTCTTCACGGGCGTGGGGACTGCCCGCGTCTACTCCAGGGTGGCGCAAGAGATGTACAGGGCGAAGGAGGTCGAGGTCGTGACGGGAGTCCGGAAGGCCTATTATGGCGCGCTGCTTGCCGCGCAGGTCGCAGGCGTCGCACGCGACAACCTGAAAAATGCGGAGGACAATCTCCGGCGGGTTACGGTCCTCGCCTCCCAGGGGCTTGTGGCGGAATACGACCGCCTCAGGGCCACCGTGGGCGTGGAGAATCTCCGTCCCGAAGTGACCCGCGCGGAAAACGGTTCCACCCTGGCCGTCAATGCCCTGCGGATTGCCATGGGTGTCCCGTTCGCAGATTCCCTTGAAGTCCGGGGCGACATCGGCTTTGAACCCGTGGATTCGGCCGTCGTGGCGGCGGCGCAGGAGAATGTGCTGAGCAGCAACCCGTCCCTCGCCGCCCTCCGCTACCAGGTGGAGGTCAGCGGCGCGTTCATTGCGATCGAGCGTTCGAATTATCTCCCGTCGCTTGCTGCATTCGGGAATTACGAGCTCCAGGCGCAGAAGAATGATCTCCGGATGTCCACGCGCGACATCGTGGCCAGTTCGCTCGTCGGGTTGACGCTCTCGCTCAATATCTTCAACGGACTGCAGACCAATGCGCGCGTCGAGCAGGCACAACTCGATATGCGCAAGTTGCAGGAGCAGATCACCGGCCTCGAGCTCCAGCTTCGCACCGGCGTGGAATCCGCGACCCTTCAGCTCCGCCGCATCCTGCAGCGAATCGGCGCCCAGGAAGAAACCATCCACACGGCGGAACGGGGCTATGCGATCGCCGAAGCCCGGTACGGCAACGGGTCCGGAACTCAGCTCGAGGTGAACGATGCGAGGCTCGCGCTCGCACAGGCCCGTCTCAACCTGGCCCAGACACACTACGAGTACCTGGTGGCCTCGGCGGATCTCGACCAGATTCTCGGCCGGCTCCCCTCGTATGCAGTCGGGGATGCGCAATGACACCATTCGACAAAAAGGAAGTATCCATGTTGAAAATGCACGTACGTACGACAGCCCTCACTCTCGCCACGCTCCTCCTCCTGACAGGGCTTTCCTGCGGCAAGAAGGACCGGGGCGCAGCCGCTGATGGCGCTGCCGCGGCCCGGAGCGTTACCGTCCGCGTTACTGTCGCGGTGGAAGCACCCTTTACCGAATCGGTGGATGCGGCGGCCACGGTAAAGGCGCTCGATGATGTCATGCTGAGCCCGGAGGAGGGGGGCATCCTTGCGGAGTGGAAGGTCGAGCGGGGGGCCCGGGTCTCCCGGGGAACTGTCATCGGCCGCCTCAAGGATGATATCCTGAGGCCCGGGTACCTGGCCGCAGCCGCCCAGGAAAGCATTGCCGCGATGAACTACGCAAAGCAGGAACGCGTCTACGCGGAACAGGCGATCAGCGAGCTCCAGTACAAGAGCTCGGGGTTTTCCCTCGACGCGGCACGGGCGCAGGCGTCGCTGCTCCGGGCACGGTGGGAACACACGCGCCTCATCAGCCCCATCGACGGAATCCTGGACGAACGATTTGTCGACGAGGGGGAAATGGCTGCGCCGGGAGTTCCGGTGGCGCGCATCGTGAACATCGCCTCCGTCAGGGTCCAGGCAAATCTCTCGGAGCAGCTGGCGGGATCCATCGCCAAAAATACAACAGTGCGAGTCGTCGTTCCCTCATCCCCGGGCCGCGTGTTCCCGGGAAAGGTCGTGTTTATCGGCGCCACGCTCTCGCCCGACAACAAGACGTTTCTCGTTGAAGCTATCGTTCCCAATCCCGGCTACGCGCTCAAGCCCGAGATGGTGGGACGGATGACCATCCTGCGCGCTACCCGGGAGCGCACCATCCTGATGCCTGAAGAGGCCGTTCAGCAGATCGACAGGAACCGTCTTGTGCTGTACGTCGAGAAGGAAGGGAAGGCGAACGAGCGGGTGGTAGGTCTGGGCGCGCGGAACGGATCCATGGTCGAGGTGACCGCCGGTCTCTCCCCGGGAGACCGCGTGATCACCACGGGGTACAAGGGCCTGGTCAACGGCCAGCCCGTGACAGTGGCCGACTAAAGGATACCTTCCATGAGACTTTCGACGTTCGCGGTCGACAATAAGGTTGCGGTGTATATTCTGATCGTCATCATACTCCTGGTGGGATGGACCTCGTACTCCGGACTGCCGCGCGAGGCGGCGCCCGACATCACGATCCCGCTCGTGATCGTTGCAACGCCGTACATCGGTGTCTCGCCGTCGGATATCGAAGGCCTGGTCACGCAGCCGCTCGAGAGGAATCTGAAAGGGCTCAAAGACCTCAAGCAGATTACTTCGGCGTCAAAAGAGGGACTTTCCACGATCCGGGTCGAGTTTAACACCGGCGTGGACATCGACGAAGCCCTGCGGCGGGTGCGGGACAAGGTGAACTCGACGCGCGGCGATCTCCCTGCCGATATCCTCGACCCGGTCGTCTCCGAGATCAACTTCAGCGAGTTCCCTATCATGTATGTCAACGTGGGGGGTGAACTCGGCCTGGCACGCCTGCGTGAGATCGCAAAAGACATCCAGGACCGGATCGAAGGGATCCCCGGCGTCCTCCGGGCAGACCTGAGCGGCGGCATCGAGCCGGAAGTACAGGTGAACTGCGACGTCAACCTTCTGAACGGCTACCGGATCGGCTTTGACGACGTGGTAAACGCCATCAAGGCGGAAAATCTCTCCATCCCGGGAGGCATCATCGACGACGGCCGGACGGCATATTCCGTCCGTGTGCCCGGGGAATACAAGTCCGTCCGCCCGATCGAAGACATCGTGATCAAGCTGCAAAACGGGAAGCCGGTGTATGTGCGCGATGTGGCCGCGGTCCGGTACTCATTCGAGGACCGTCAGACGCACGCGCGCCTGGGCGGCACGGAGGTGGTGACGCTGGGAGTCCGGAAACGCGCCGGGGAGAATCTTGTCCGTATTGCCAATGACGTCAAGGGTGTTATTGACCTCATGCGACCCGCCCTTCCCCGGAGCGTGTTGATAGAGATCTCGAACGACCAGTCGATCACCATCAGCCGCATGGTGGGCGAACTTGAGAACAGCATCATGACGGGCATGTTCCTGGTGGTGCTGGTGCTGTTCATGTTTTTCGGATTCAAGAATTCCCTCCTGATCTCGACGGCGATACCCCTCTCGATGTTCATCGGGTTCACCATCCTCGCGCTCTTCCACATCACCCTCAATTTTGTGGTGCTCTTCAGCCTGGTGCTGGTGCTCGGGATCCTCGTGGATGATGCGATTGTCGTCATCGAGAATATCTACCGGCACCAGCAGACGTTTCACAAGAGCCCCGTGCAGGCTGCGAAAGACGGGACCGCCGAAGTGGCGGTGCCGGTCGCCACGTCCACGATTACGACCCTGTCGGCGTTCGTTCCGCTCCTGTTCTGGCCGGGCGTGGTGGGGGACTTCATGTCGTATCTTCCCCTCACCCTCATCTTCACCCTGGGTGCGTCCCTGTTCGTGGCGTTCGTGATCAGTCCGGTGCAGGGTGCACAATGGATCGACTACCGTAAGGAAATCAAGAAGGCGCGGGAAAGCCTGGAGCACCCGCACTGGTACAGGAAGTACAACCCCGTGACGATCATCTATCACAAGGTTGACGAAAAGTTTTTCCCCTGGATGAAAGACCTGTACGGTCGCACGCTCGCCTGGACGCTCCAGCGGAAGGGAAAGACCATGGCCGTCTCCGCCGGCGGCCTGGTGCTGGTCACGGCGATCTTCATCGTGTTCAACAAAGGAATCGAATTTTTTCCCAACACGCAGCCGAATCTCGTCAACGTCAGTATCGAAGCCCCTGCGGGAACCGCGCTCGACGCCACCGATGCGATCGCGCGGGAGCTCGAACAGCGGATTGAAGGCGTGCACGGACGGGCCGACATGGAATTCGTCGTCACCAAGGTCGGGGTATCGGACAACCCGTTCGACTTCGGCGGGCAGGGGACCTCCAACAAGGGGGGAGTGGCCATCAATTTCCTCGAGAAATCGAAGCGCGGACAGAGCACCTTCACGACGCTGGAGGAGGTGCGCAATGCGGTCCGGGGGATCGCGGGCGCCGACATCAAGGTGTCGAAACAGGCGATGGGCCCCCCCGTGGGGGCACCGGTCAGCGTTGAGATTTCCGGGGAAGAGTATGCCCAGCTTGCATCGCTGAGCGCGCGCGGGCAGGCGATCATCAAGGACGTGCCCGGGCTCGTCGACCTGAAGGACAACTACAACGCCGGGAAACCCGAGATCAACGTGATCATCGACCGGGAAAAAGCAGGCATGCTCTGGATGAACACCGGTCAGATTGCTTCTGCGGTGCGGGCAGCCATCAACGGCGCCGAGGCGAGCAAGTACCGCGTGGGAGAGGATGAATACAAGATACGGGTCCGTCTGGAGGAGGACCAGCGCCGGTCGGTGGACGCCCTCGGGCGGCTCAATATCACGTTCATGAACAGAATGGGGCGCCTCCTTTCCATTCCGCTCGTCTCCGTTGCGGAGATCCGGGCGACCACGAGCCTGGCAGACATCCAGCGGAAGGACCAGAAACGCGTCATCACGATCACCGGAGACGTCCAGGGACGCCTGTCCTCCGAAGTCCTTGCGGACGTGAAAACGCGCCTCGCAGGCCTCGACCTTCCGCAGGGATACAGCATCCGCTACTCCGGGGAGGAAGAAGAGCAGAAGAAGGCGCAGGACTTCCTGACGAAGTCGTTCGGCGTCACGCTTCTGCTCGTCTTCCTGATCGTGGTGCTGGAGTTCAATTCAATCCGCGTGCCCTTCGTCATCATGCTCTCGGTCCCGCTTTCGCTGATCGGGGTCTTCATCGGTCTGTTGTTAACCATGACGCCGTTCAGTATCATTATGACGGGGGTGGGGGTCGTCTCGCTCGCCGGCATCGTGGTGCGCAACGCGATTGTCCTCCTCGATTTCATGAAGCACCTCAAAGCGCAGGGCATGAGCACCGACGAGGCGCTTGTGGAAGCGGGGCGGATCAGGCTCCGGCCGGTCCTGCTGACCGCCGCCACAACGATCCTGGGTATCATCCCGCTTGCCACGGGGGTTGATTTCGACTGGCGGCATGCGCATTTTGTCATCGGCGCCGAAAGCGCGGACTTCTGGCGTCCCATGGGTGTCGCGATTATCTTCGGACTGGCCATCTCGACGTTTCTGACGCTGGTGATCATTCCGACATTTTATTCAATGCTCGAACTCTGGCTGGCGGGCGTGTCCGCGTGGTACCGCCGTGTCGTGCTCCGGCAGACGTCCGCGGAGCAGGCCGCTTCCATTCATCCGGTAATACAATGAAAACGATTATCGAGCCCTTTAAAATCAAATCCGTGGAGCCGATCCGCTTCAGCACCAGGAAGGAGCGTGAAGAGGTTCTGCGCAGGGGGGCATACAATCTGTTCATGGTACGGGCCGACGATGTGCTGATCGACCTCCTGACGGACAGCGGCACCGCCGCGATGAGCGCAGCGCAGTGGGCGGGGATGATGCTGGGAGACGAATCGTACGCGGGCGCCCGGAGTTTTTACCGGTTCGAGGCAAAGGTGCGGGAACTGACCGGGCTCAAACATATCATCCCGACGCACCAGGGGCGCGCGGCGGAGAAAATCCTCTTCACCCTGACCGGCGGGAAGGGGAAATTCGTACCGAACAACGCGCATTTCGACACGACCCGTGCCAACGTCGAGTATTCGGGTGCGGAAGCCGTGGATCTCCCGACGGCGGAAGGACGCGATCCGGACCTCGTCGCGGACTTCAAGGGGAACATGGACACGGGCGCGCTGGAGGAATTCATCCGGACGAGCGGCCCCGGCAACATACCCCTCTGCATGATCACCGTGACGAACAATTCGGGCGGCGGACAGCCGGTCTCCATGCGCAACATCCGTGATACGAAAAGAATATGCGCGGCCCACGGTATCCCGCTCTTCCTTGATGCCTGCCGGTTTGCGGAGAACGCGTATTTCATCAAGATGAGGGAGCCGGGGTACGCGAACGTCCCGGTGAAGAAAATCGTGCAGGAGATGTTCTCGTACGCGGACGGCGTGACCATGAGCGCCAAGAAAGACGCGATCGTGAACATGGGAGGATTTCTCGCGCTGAATGACGATGCGCTTGCCGTCCGCGCGCGCAATCTGCTGATTGTCACCGAAGGATTCCCCACCTACGGCGGACTGGC
Source organism: Bacteroidota bacterium (assembly GCA_041493205.1). Lineage (GTDB taxonomy): Bacteria > Bacteroidota > Ignavibacteria > UBA10030 > UBA6906 > JBGPYM01. The sequence continues at coordinate 8,111 of JBGPYM010000044.1, read as the reverse complement.
CGGGCGCGACCTTGAAGCGATCGCGCAGGGGCTCGACGAGGTGCTGGATGAGCACTATCTCCAGTACCGTCTCCGGTCGGTGGAGTACCTGGGCGAAAAACTGCTGAGTGCCGGGGTCCCGATCCTCCGGCCGCCGGGCGGACATGCGATTTATCTGAACGCCAGAAAATTTCTCCCGCATGTCCCTGCCCATGAGTTCCCGGGCCAGTCGCTGGTTGTCGAGCTCTTCCGCGAAGGGGGCATCCGTTCCGTCGAAATCGGCAGCGTCATGTTCGGGAGGACCGATCCGTCCGGCACGTTCGTTCCCGCCCGGATGGAACTTGTGCGGCTCGCGATCCCGCGTCGCGTCTATACGCAGAGCCACATCGACTACGTCATTGAAGTTGCGGTGGAATGCTTCATGCGCCGCCAGTCGATGAAAGGGTACAGGATCACCGAGGAACCACCCATGCTGCGCCACTTCACTGCTAAATTTGCCCCGCTGGATTGACGGCCTTCCTCATCAATTCGCCCGGTTTTTCGCAGTTTTTCGTTGCGTAAGAGGCGAAAAAGTGGTATACTTCTAATTAATTGAAAACTCGCGGGTTATCACCGGCATGATCACGTGCACCGTGTGCGGCGCACAGAATGACACACTCGCCGTCGTCTGTTTTTCCTGCAAAAGCTTTCTGCAGACGAAGGTAGATAACCTCAACCTGTTCGAGACTCTCTGGGGATTGATGGAGACGCCGGGGGCGACGTTCCGCCGGATCGCGCTCGCCAGGCATAAGAATTACAGCGTCCTCCTGAGCAGCCTCCTGGGATGTTCGCTTCTCTTCGGGGCGGTCTGGTACAGGTCGCTCGGCGCATCGTTTGCGAATCTTGCGATGCTTGTCGTTTCTGGAATAGTGGCGGGCCCACCGCTGGGGACGGCGTTTGCGCTTCTGTGCGCCCTGGTGATCCGGGTGGCAGGGAAGGCGATCGGAGCGAAAGGCTCATTCAAAAATTTGTTCGCTGCGGTTGCGTATGCCTCATCCCCGGTGACATATGCGCTCGTGCTGGTGTTTCCGATCGAGATCGCGATATTCGGCAGCTATTTTTTCGGGAATAATCCGCCTCCGGCCGTGATCAATCCGGCCGTGTATTACGTCCTGGTCGGCCTTGACGGCGCGGCAATCCTCTGGTCCCTGATGCTCCTGGCGATCGGAGTGTCCGTGGCGCTCGGCGTATCGCGGAGTAAGGGGGCGGCTCTGGCAGCGTGTGTGGCGCTCCTTCTGGGCGCGGCAACATATGCGCTCCATCTGGTGTGACATGGAACCGGAAGAATTCGAGGCGACCGCGCAGAGTGTTTTCGATGCGCTCCCGGCGCCGTTCCGCGACGCAATCGACAATGTCCGCATCGTCGTGGAAGACGTTCCTGCCGGCAGCAGGGAACGCTTGAAGGGATACCGGCCGGGCACACTCCTGCTCGGTCTCTATGAAGGGATTCCCCTCACGCGCCGCGGGAGCTGGTACGGCATGGCCCCGGTCATCCCCGACACGATAACGCTCTACCGGAAGAACATCGAGGCGATCGCCGCATCGCCGGAGGAGATTCCGGGCATACTGCGCGACACCCTCATACACGAAATCGGACACTACTTCGGCATGTCCGAAAGACAGATACGCGCCGCAGGATACTGACAGGCATCGTTCGGCGAGTTTCATCATAGAAAGGACACAATGCAATGCCCAGAGTGATGTTCACGATTACCTATGGGATCAAACCGGAACACCGCGAGGCATATCTCGATCTTGCCCGGAAGATGAAGGAACACTTCACGACCGCAGGGAAGAAGAACTATTCCGTCTATGAGGCGAAAGGGCGAAAGAACCTGTTTACGGAAGTATTCATCACGGGGAGCGTCGAGGAATTCGATGCACTGGAGGACAATCAGGACGATACCACCGTTGCGCTCGTCGGAAGGCTCGAAGAGTTCATCGACGACGGGGGCATGAAGTACAATACCGTGATTGAGGCGGTGTAGCGCAAATCCGTTGCGGGGGAGCAATGGCAGCGAAACGTCATATCGATCCGATTGCACGCTTCATGCAGGAACACGACGAGGCCCTGGTGCAGCTCGCCTCCCTGAACAAAGCGACCCGGGCGATTGTTGAAAACGGCTTTTCCATGGACGCCTACCGGAAACTTATCAAGGCGGTGGAATTCATCGAGGACGAAGTCAGCATTCATAACAGGAGCGAGGAAGAAGCGCTCTTTCCCGTTCTGGAACGGTACGTGGAAGGCCCCACCAGGCTCATGCGCGAGGACCATAAGGTCCTGAAAAGGGATTTCGTGAAGCTGCGGAGGGCCGTGGACAGGGTGGGAGCACGCAGGAAGGACAAGTCGGCTGCAAAAGACCTGATGTCAATCGCAAAGGGGATCGTTCAACTGTTCGTGAATCACATCCACAAGGAAAACCATATTCTGTTCCCGCTCGTGCAGAAGTTCCTGACGAAAGACGCATTGCGGGAGGTCGCACGACGCATGGTATAACACCGCTGCAATGCACGCAGTTGAACCAATCATGATCATCCAGAATCTCGACTTTCCCCGCCTCCACACGCTCCTCCGGTCGGTCTTCGGCCTGGCAACAACGGAAAAGGACTGTACCATCTTCATCGACCTCCCTGACGACAAACTTCCTGATTCGACACCCTGGATGGACCGCCGGCGCATCGCCACACAGTGGTATGCGATGTTGCGGGAGCATTTTGAAATGCTCCCGTTCACTGCGGTCAGGTATTGCGCCTATGACAACGTCGGCACCAACAACGGCGACCTTCCTTTTTCCGTCATGTTATTGGACACGGCATCCCGTGCCGGGCGTGAATCCGAAGGAGTGCGTCCGCTGTCGGGAATTCTGGAGTCGGCCGGCGTTGTTCTTGCACTGACGGAGCTGTCGGCGACTGCGCCCCTCAAGATTTTTGCGCGCCAGTATGGATTCAGGGGGGCAACACTCCCCGGGTTTACACGGGCTATGATCCCCGCTCTGGGGCTCGATTACACCGGGGTGAACGCGCGCGTCGAGCAGGTAAAGGAACGCATGGACCGCGCGCAGTCTGCCGACATACGGCTGGGTGCGGCAGGAAAAGTCCACGAGCTGCATGTCGATCTCCGGTTCCGCCCGGGTCACGCGAGCGGAGGGATCCTGCGGGAAAAAGGTACCGTAGGGAATCTCCCATCCGGAGAGGCCTATATCGTTCCGTATGAAGGAGAAAGGACCGGAGTCGGAAGTCAAACAGAGGGGATCCTCCCCGTACAGTTCAACGAGGAAGTCGTTCTCTTCCGCATCCAGGGAAATCATGCGGTCGAGGTCCTCACCAGGGGAGCACGATCCGATGAGCAACGCGCGAAGCTCGATGCCGAACCTGCGTACGGCAACATTGCCGAACTTGGGATCGGCGTGCTGGGGGAATGGGGCGTTGAGGCCGTCGGGAGCACGCTCCTTGATGAGAAACTCGGGCTCCATATCGCGTTTGGCCGGAGCGATCATTTCGGCGGGGCGACCGCACCCGCATCGTTCCGGGAACCGGGCCGCGTCATTCACATCGACTGGGTGTACGTACCGTCAGTCCAGCCGAAGATTTCTGCGGACGAGGTATCGTTCCGATATGAAGACGGCGCGCGCGAAATCGTGATCCGCAACGGCGCCCTGGTGATCTGAGGCGACGGAGAGTAGAGCCGGAGGAGTGGCCGCACGTGCATATAACGAAGTTCAGGCAGAGCTCGCCCGACGAAGTCATGATGGTCTGGGATGACGGCCATCAGGGGCCTGTCTCCCTGCGCACGCTGCGCGATGCATGCCCCTGCGCGGGATGCCAGGGTGAAACCGTGTTGCTCCAGCGGTACACGCCCTCCGCTCCCGATACCGCCACCCCCGGCCGCTACGAACTCAAGGGGGCATCGGCGGTTGGCAATTATGCGATGCAGTTCCGTTGGGGCGACGGGCACGGGGAGGGGATCTATTCGTGGGAGACGCTGCGCGCGCTCTGCGAATGTCCGGAATGTGCCGGACGCAGGCCGCAGAGAAGGAGAAACGGGGATGAGAAGTAAGGCGGACTTCGCGAATGCCCTCCGGCGCATTCCGTACGGACTCTATGTCGTCGGATCGTTGCGCGAGGGAGTGCCTGCGACTATGATTGCAAACTGGGTCACGCAGGTGTCGTTCCACCCGCCGTGTGTGGCGATCGCCGTCGAGGGCGCATCCAAGATGCGCGGGTACATCGAGGCCTCGCACATCTTTTGCGTCAACATCCTCCCCGCCGGCGCAACGATTACTGCGAAGGCGTTCCTGAAGAGCCCGGAAGCGGAAAATGAAACCATTGCGGGCGAGCGTTTCACGCGCGGGATGAACGGCACACCGTTTCTTGCCCGTGCAAGCGCATCGATAGAATGCCGGGTGCTCTCTTCGGTCGCTACCGGCGACCACGTCCTCTTCGTGGGAGAGGTCGTTGACGCCGCTCTGCACCAGGAGGGAGAAGAGGTGCTGACGCTCCGGGAAACGGGGTGGAAGTACAGCAAGTAAGCGGGATTCTATGGAAAGGAACTCAGATGGCGGCGTGGGACACATTCACGGCATTGACGGAATCGCTCAGAGACCATGAGCGCGAGCCCCTGAAGGACCTGATCAGGAATACAAACGAAGACCTCCTCGCTGCGCGGAGCGAGGAGGCCAGGGTACGAATCGTGAACGAATTGCTCCGAGAGGCACGTGAAGCGCTGAAGCCCCTGAAAAAGTAGCCGCCGTTCCGGCTACTGGCGTTTCGTCATCTGCGCGGTGAGCTTTATCAGCTTGCCATCCCGCTGTATTTCCACCTCCACCGAATCTCCCGCCTTGAGCTCTCCCAGCACGCCCATGTAGTCGTAAATATTCATGATCTTCTTGCCGCCCATCCCCACGATGACGTCCCCCGGCTTCATGCCCGCTTTGTCCGCCGGGGCTCCGGGCCGCACGCCGCCAATCTTCATTCCTTCAACGGTTGCGCCGTAATCAGGCACCACCCCGAGCGTCACGCGGAATCCCCGGGTATCGCCCCCGCCGCCTGCAGGTGCGGCCGATTGAACCTTTGCGAAGACCGGGCGCTCCGCGATCCCGTCGAGATCCTTCGCGATCTTATACACATACCGGACCACCTGTTCCTCGCCCGGATAGTTGATCGTGTTCCAGGTATCGCTCGGTTTGTGGTAGTCATTATGCGTCCCGGTGAAGAAGAACAGGACCGGAAGGTCCTTCCCGTAGAACTGCGCGTGGTCGCTCGGTCCGTACCCGTCGGGAGTCATCTTCAGGACGAACGTGGAATCGGTATTGTACCTGGTGAGCAGCCCCTCCCAGATCGGCGACGTCCCCGTCCCGCCAACGGTGAGCGTCCGGTCGTTCAGCCGCCCGATCATATCCATGTTGAGCATTGCCACGGTACTCGTCAGCGGTACTGCCGGATTGTTCACATAGTATCCGGAACCGAGCGTTCCCAGCTCTTCGCCGGAAAAAAAGGTGAACACGATGCCGCGTTTCAGCGATCCTTTGACGGACGCAAACGCCTGTGCCAGCTCCAGCAGTCCTGCGGTCCCCGATGCGTTGTCATCCGCCCCGTGATGGATTGCTATGGTATCGGGTGTGAGTGACCCGGAACCCGGACCGCCGTACCCGAGATGATCGAAGTGTGCGCCGAGTACGATCACCTGGTCCTTGAGTGCCGGATCGTTCCCCGGGAGATAGCCGATGACGTTGGAGGTGGTGGCGTTCACCTTGACGACCTCCGTCGTCAGCGATGCCGCAACGCCCGGGAAATCGAACACCACAGGGGCTTTTGTGCTTTTCATCGTGTCCTGCAGGGCCTTGAGCGTCCACCCCTTCGCGGCAAAAAACGATGCAACCACCGAACGCCTGACGCAGACGGCGGGGATCCCGGAATTGGCGAACGCCTGGTCGAAGGAGAGCTTTACCAGGTCGTCATCCGGGTCATCGTTCGGACCGGTCACCACGAGGAGCGCGACGGCCCCCTTGTCGCGCGCCGTGCGCGCCTTGTTCCGGAACGAGCTGTACTGATTCAGCATCCCGTGGGGATCGTTTCCTTCGGGACTGTAGCGGAGCACGACGACGATCTTTCCTTTCGCATCGACCGTCTTGTAATCATCGTAGCTACCATCCGGGGCGGTGATGCCGTAGCCCGCAAAAAGCAGGGCGCCATGCACGGACTCATTGGAGGTGAACCCGAACGGCCGGAAGTCTGCATCAGCAGTTGCGCCTTTCTTCCCCCCCGGCACTCCGGTCCCTTCGAACGCCAGGGCGTTGGCGCCCCCGGGCTTTACCGAGGAGACGAATTCGAACGGCTGGTAGTATCCCGCAGGAAGGGCAGGGGGGATGCCGTATCCTTTGAGGAGGCCGGCAATATACGCGGCCGCCTGTTCGTTCCCCTTGTCCCCCGACCCGCGCCCTTCCAGTGCGTCAGAAGCAAGGTATTTGATGTGTGCGGTGAGTTCCGCCGCCGTGATCTCCGGTGTGGAGACCTGCGCGCGCAGAAGGAGCGGAACAACCGCGACAAACAGGAGGGATGCAGCGAAGACACGTTTCATGGAGAGTCCTGTGAGTGGTAGCGTCGATGGTTAGTTGGTCCAGTCAGCAATAAAAAGGTTTGTTTCACCCCGCACTTTGTCGTTCCGGTTGGAGGCGAACACCAGCCGCTTTCCGTCGCGTGAAAACATGGGGAATCCGTCAAACGTCTCGTTATAGGTCACGCGTTCGAGGCCCGTGCCGTCGACCGCAATCAGGTAGAGATCGAAATCTCTCCCCTTGGGGTCTGCCATGTTTGATGCGAAGATAATCCGTTTATTGTCGGGGTGGAAGAACGGGGCAAAATTCGCAGCGTCGTTGTTCGTGATCTGCCGTTTGTTGCTGCCGTCGGCATTCATGACGAACAGTTCCATCCGCGTGGGGCGGACGAGGTTCTGGGAGAGCAGACCCGTGTAGGTGGCAGCCGCGGCGCTGTCGGCGTAATGCCATCCGCGGTAGACGATCATCGAGCCGTCCCATGAATAAAACGCGCCGCCGTCATACCCGACTTCATGCGTCAGCTGGCGTACGTCCGAGCCGTCCAGGTTCATCGAGTAGAGATCGAGGTCGCCGTTGCGCAGCGACGTGAACACGATTTTGTCCCCCTTCGGCGATATCGTGGCTTCTGCGTCATAGCCGGGCGTTCTGGTCAGCTGTTGCAGGTTGCTGCCGTCGGCCCGCGCCGTGAAGATGTCGTATTCCGGATAGACCGCCCAGGTATACCCCTTTGAGAAATCGGGCGGGGGAGGGCACTCGGCGCGGAGGTGGTGCGTGGACGAGAACAGGATGGTCGTATCCCCGGGGAAGAAATAGCCGCATGTGGTCCGTCCCTTTCCCGTGCTCACCATACGGACCGCGCCGCTGGCCAGGTCCATCACGTATTCCTGGTCGCAGCCGTGACCGTCGCGCGTCGACTGGAATATCAGCCGCGTGTTGTCGAATGAAAAATAGCCTTCCGCGTTTTCACCGCCGAAGGTGAGTTGCCGGAGGGCGGTGAAATGGATTTCCTTGTCGTGAATGAGCTGTTGCGGGCCGTCGCCCGGGAGAAATCCAAGGGCCGCCAGCCCGGTTGCCAGCGCTGCAACAAGAGTGCGTCGTGTCATCATGGAGAGAGTTAGTGAATGGAGTGAAGTGCCTGTGTGAGCCTCTCAAACGATTCCGGCGCACTCGATTTGTACGCCGGGTCGATGTAGGCGATCAGCCCGTGAGAATCGATTACGTAGATCGTCCGGAGATTCAAGTCGCGTCCTTCGGTGATGCTCTCATAAAGCCGCGCGACCGCATGGTTGTGGTCGCTCAGAAGCGTAAAAGGGAGTCCGAGCGCCCGCGCCCATTCCCGGTGTGAATAGACGTAGTCGCCGCTGATTCCCAGCACCACGGCCCCGAGGCTCCCGAGGTCGGCGAAGTGGTCGCGCATGGTGCACATCTCCTTCGTGCAACCGCCGCTCCAGTCGGCGGGATAGAAGGCCAGGATGACGACGCTCTTCCCGGCATAATCACCGGGGCCAATGTTCGACGCCAGGATCGAATCGCGGGTTG
>JBGPYM010000102.1:0-10192 GCA_041493205.1 Bacteroidota bacterium | reverse complement strand
CGATCCAGCGGCGTCTATTTCCTCCGGATGACGGCGGGTGGATTCACTGCCGTGAAGCGCATGGTGCTGATCAAGTAGGGGACGATGCGACGGCCTCGAGTTCATATCCCGCGATTTTTCGTTGTAGCAATCGTGGGCGCTGCCATGACCCTCGCCCTCCTCACCCCAGGGTGCACCCGCGGCACGGCTGCCGCCGATGGGCTCCTTGCCGAGGCCAGGAAGAAGCTCGCACCGGATCATCGCACGGTGGTATTCGATGTGACGGGGACGGCAGCGGGAAACACGCTGACGCTCCGGGGAGAGATTCAGAGCACGTCGCTGAAACAGGAGCTTCTCAGAATCATCCGCGAACATGGGACATACGACGTCATGGACAGCATCATCGTGCTCCCCGATCCGTCGCTCGGCGAGCGCACCTACGGCGTCGTGAGTCTGAGCGTCGCGAACGTCCGTACCAGGCCCGACCACGCGGCAGAGATGGGGACGCAGGCAATTTGCGGCACCCCTGTCAAGATTCTGAAGAAGCGCGGCGGCTGGCTCTATGTTCAGACCCCCGACGACTACCTCGGTTGGACGGACGATAAGATTGTCCGGATGGACCGGGAAACATACCGCACCTGGTCTGACCGGCAGAAAGTCATTGTAACGTCTGCATTGGGATGGGTGCGTGAATCCAGAGAAGGGGACGCCCAGCCGGTCAGCGATGTTGTCGCAGGCTCGATCCTTGCCCTCCGGAGCGAACAGCGGACGCACTTCGCGGTGGAGTACCCCGACGGGAGAACAGGATATCTTCCGCGAAGCGATGCCGCCCCGCTTGATACATGGCTCGTGCATGCGAACGACACGCCGGAAACAGTCGTCGCAACGGCAAAACGCTTCATGGGGGTTCCGTACTTGTGGGGCGGTACATCGGCGAAAGGCATGGATTGCTCCGGTTTCACGAAGACGGTCTATTTTCTGAACGGCGTCCTCCTTCCGCGCGATGCGAATCAGCAGGTGTCCGTCGGGGAACCGATCGATGTCCCTGAAGGACAGATCAATCTCCGCGCCGGAGATCTCCTCTTCTTTGGCGCTCGCGCAACCGCGGAGAAAGCGGAGCGCGTGACGCACGTCGCGATTTCTCTCGGCGGAGCCCGGTTCATCCACTCCTCCGGCGAGGTCACCATGAACAGCCTGGATCCTGCCGATGCGGATTTCAGCGGTTTTCGGTCGGAGTCGTTCCTTCATGCACGGAGGGTCATCGGCGCAACGGAACAATCCGGGATTCGCCGGCTCACCAGCATTCCCTATTACCGGACCAATGAGCCCTGACCGACGATCATTCCTCAAGCAGACGCTGGCGACGGGCGCCGCCCTCGCCTTCACCCCGAACCTTCTCCATACTGCCATGCGCAGGAACCAGGGAACCGATATGAAACTTCGATTCTACCCCTACACGCTCGAACTCAAGCACACGTTCACGCTCGCGACCAGCTCGCGCACGACGACGCCGGTCATGATGGTGGAAGTGGAGAAAGACGGCATCATTGGCTACGGCGAGGCGTCGATGCCCCCGTATCTCGGCGAGAGCCACGCCACCGCGCAGGCATTTCTCTCAAAGGTCGATCCCGGGATATTTGCCGATCCCTTCATGCTGGAGGAAAACCTGAAAGCAGTCGATGCCCTCGCGCCGGGGAACTACGCGGCAAAGGCCGCAGTGGATATCGCGCTGCACGACTGGATCGGGAAAACGATGGGGTATCCGTGGCACCGGATCTGGGGGCTCGATCCCGCAAAGGCGCCTGTCACGACGTTCACCATCGGCATCGACACGAAAGACGTCGTGCGTCAGAAGGTCAGGGAAGCCGACATCTACAAAGTGCTGAAGGTGAAGCTCGGCCGGGAAAACGACAAGGAGATGATCGAGACGATTCGCGAGGTCACCGACAAACCGATCCGCGTCGACGTCAATCAGGGGTGGAAAGACAGAAATGCCGCCCTCACGATGATTGAGTGGCTCGCAAAGCGCGGCATCGAAATCGTCGAGCAGCCGATGCCGAAGGAGCAGGTCGACGACATTGCATGGCTACGCTCCAAAAGCCCCCTCCCGATTATCGGCGACGAGAGCGTCGTCCGCCTCGAGGATGTGCGGAAGGCGTACGGCGTGTTCGACGGGATCAACGTCAAGCTCATGAAATGTACCGGCATGCGGGAGGCGTTCAAGATGATCACTCTCGCCCGGGGTTTCGGTATGAAAGTGATGCTCGGATGCATGACGGAAACGTCGTGTGCCATATCCGCCGCCTCCCAGCTCGCGCCCCTCGTCGACTATGCCGATCTCGACGGGGCGGTGCTCATCAAAAACGACATCTTTGCCGGCGCGACCATCGTGGACGGCAAGGTGACGCTGACACGCCTTCCCGGCATCGGCGCAACCAGACTCTAGGCGCACCTCCATGGCCGACACATCCTCCTCCCCCCGGCTGCAATCCCTGGATGCCTTCCGGGGTGCAACGATTGCCGCGATGATCCTGGTGAACAACCCGGGATCGTGGTCGCACATCTACCCCCAGCTCGAGCATGCACCCTGGAACGGCTGGACAATGACCGACTGGATATTTCCGTTCTTCCTCTGGATTGTCGGCGTTGCCATGACGCTTTCGTTCCAGAAACGCAAAGACCGGGGCGAATCGAGCGGGGCGCTCATGAAGCACGTCGTCCGCCGCGCCGCAATTATTTTCGGCCTCGGGCTCTTTCTTTCGGGATTCCCCTTCGGTCTCATGTTCGATCACCATTTTTCCTTCGCCTCCTGGCGGATACCGGGGGTCCTCCAGCGCATCGCCGTCTGCTACCTTGTCGCAAGCATGATTTTCCTCTACACCGGTGTGCGCGCGCAGATCTGGTGGACCGCGGTCTTGCTCCTCTTCTACGGGTGCGCGCTGCTGCTGATACCCGTTCCGGGCTATGGCGCGGGTCATCTGGAACCGACCGGGAACCTCTGCTGGTACGTTGATTCAAACATTCTGGCGGGGCACACGTGGTCGGGCGCCCCTGCACCCGGCTTTGACCCGGAGGGAATTCCGAGCACGCTCGGCGCAGTTGCCACGACGCTCCTCGGGATTCTGACCGGGCATTGGCTGAGAACGAACCGGTCGCAGGAGGAAAAGACATCCTGGATGTTCGTCGCAGGCAATTTCCTCCTCCTGGCCGGCGCCATCATGGATATCTGGCTCCCCATCAACAAGAATCTCTGGACGAGCTCCTACAGCATCTTCATGGCAGGCTGGGCGCTGGTCTGCTTTGCCATCTGCTACTGGCTCATCGACGTCAAAAGACACGCGCGATGGTCCCTGCCGTTTGTCATCTACGGCATGAACGCGATCGCGGTGTTCGTACTCTCGGGACTTGTGGGCCGGCTCCTGACGCTGATCAAATGGGCGGGAGCGGACGGGGTCGAAACCACCCTGAAGGGGCATATGTACAACGCTTGGTTCGTACCGTATTTCAGTCCCGTGAACGCCTCCACGATGTTTGCCATCAGCTTCATCGTGTTCATGTATCTTGTCGTCTGGGGGATGTGGAAGAAACAATGGTTCATCAAGGTCTGAACAGACTCCTTCTGGTCCTGGCCGGCGTGCTCTGTGCTCTCCGGCCTGCCGGTGCGGGAGTCCTGGAGGACATCCGGGCGTTCCACGCACGCTACGGCGGCACGCTCGGCGTGATGGCGAAGAACCTCGGGACGGGTGAAACCGTTTCGTACAACGCTGATGAACGATTTCCCACCGCGAGCGTCATCAAACTCCCCGTGATGGCGGCCTATTTCGATTGTGCCGCGAAGGGACTGATCGACCCTGCAACCCGTATCATCCTGACCGAAGAGGAGAAAAAGCCCGGCTCCGGCATTCTGCAGTTCCTCTCCGGCGGCGCGTCCCTGACGCTGGGCAATGCCGTCACGCTCATGATCACGATGAGCGACAACACGGCGACAAACCTCGTTCTGGACCGGCTTGCGCCCACGCACGAGGCGCGCCTGAAGGTGGTCAACGACTTCCTCCTGAGCAGGGGACTGAACAACACGCGCCTGCTCAACCGCCTTTATTCGTGGGAAACGAAACCGCGGACGCCGGAAGCGATGCGGTATGGCATCGGCGTGACCACCCCTGCGGACATGGTCCGGCTCCTCGAACAACTTCATGCGCACACGCTCGTTGATTCCGCGGCATGCACTTCGATGCTGGACATCCTCGGCAATCAGTTTTATGATACGATGATCCCCCGCTTTCTCCCTGCCGGGGAATGCCGGAATCTGACGGTGGCACATAAGACGGGAAGCATCGAGGAAGTCAAGGCGGATGTCGGGCTTGTCCTCTCCGACAGGGTGAACTTTGCCATTGCGGTGTTCATCGATAAATCTCCCGATCACAGGGACGACGCGAATAACGACGCCGTCCTGCTCGGCGCACATGTCGCCCGCGCGGTCTGGAATCATTTTACCGGGATGCACGGTGACGACCGGGGGAACGGGAAACCCGCGGACGTCGACTGGACGCGGTTCCCGGGGGGCACGTGGGGAATCTACCGGTCTCCCGCCGCGCCGTTCCCGCATCGTGAACGCGCCAGCGGGTACACGACGGGGGACGGTACGGCCTATCCGTACTTTCCCCACTACGCCGACAGCAGCATCGTCGTGTTTGTTCCGGAAGGACTGACCGCAACTCCGGAAGGAACAAACGTGATCGTCCACTTTCACGGCCACCAGAACGACAATCTGGGTGTGCTGGAGCATTACCTCATCCCCCAGGCGATGATCGCGAAAAGAATCAACGCGCTGCTCGTCATTCCGCAGGGACCGTACAGGGCACGGGATTCGTTCGGAGGAAAGATGGAGGACGAAGGGGGATTCCGCCGGCTGGTGGACGATGTCCTTGCGACGATGACACAGGAGCGGATCACGCCTTCCGCACGAGTTGCCAGGGTGATTATTGCGGCGCACAGCGGGGGATACCGGCCTGCGGCGTTTTCGCTGGCCCGCGGAGGATTGGGGGACCGCATCACCCATGTGTTCCTGTTTGACGCGCTCTACGGCCAGCATGAATACTTCCGCGACTGGCTGCTGAAGGGGAACGGCATCATCAGGGCCGCCTATAGCGCACACCTCGCACAACAACATGCCGATGTCGCAGCATCGGTCGCCGCAGCAGGAAGCCGTTGGTCCATGACTCCCACCAGCGTGGAGCACGATCAGGTGGTTCAGACGTTCATGGCAGAATGGCTGGAGGGGCTTCCCGCGGAATGGAAGCTCCCGAAAAGCAACTGACACTCCCCCCCCAGGATTTTTCAACAGGATTTCCCGATATTACATTCCCCTCCGGGGGGTGAAAACCAGGACGACGGAAACGAACGACATGATGCAACGACTGTTTCTCCTGCTGTGGGTGCTGGCCGCCGGATTCCGTGTGGCGTCAGGTCAGCCGGGCATCGTGAGCACCGAGGTGCTGCCCCTCGGCTCAGAACATCGGTGGTCAATGCCGCAATGGTCGCCGGACGGCGCGTCCGTGTTTTACACAACGAGTGAGTTCAACGGCATCTGGGAGTATTCCGTGCGGACGCACAGCGTGCGGTTGGTGACGTCGGATCCTCAATCGGGGTACGGGTTCTCCATCTCTTCCGATGGCACGCGGATAACGTACCGGCGGACCGTGGCGCATGCCACCGCACATTCCCGCATCCAGGAGGCGGTCGTGAAAAACCTCGCCGACAACAGCGAGGTCGTTCTGGACTCCGCGCCCGATGCGGCGCTGCCATCATTTGCGCGGAGTGATGCCGTCTACAGCATCAGCGGACGGGTCACCGGCATGACGGACAACTCCCGGCACGGTGTGCTGCTCCTTGGCGTTGAGGAGAACAAGATCCTCCTTCTCCGTGACGGCGTGAGGGTTCTCCTCGATCCCCTCGGAGGCGACGGCAGGTACATCTGGCCCGCCCTTGCCCCCGGCGGCGACAGACTCGTCGCGCAGGACATGGAACGGGGTTCGTTTGTTGCGGAGGCTGACGGCAGTCATCCGCTCCGGATCGGGCGGCGCGATGCAGCCGTCTGGACACGGGACGGCCGGTGGCTCATCTATATGGACGATCGGGATGACGGACACAGAATCACCGGCTCTGACATTGCCTGCGTTTCTCCCGACGGGAAATTGACCGCGCCCCTCACGTCGACGGCCGGAAGGACGGAGATGTACCCCCGCTGTTCGCCTGTCGATGACCTGATCGTCTGCAGTACGCTGGAAGGCGCAATCATTCTCCTGCGGTATGCGGAGACCGGGCGGTGAAACGGACTTTTTGGGCAATCCTCCTGCTCCTGTCTGCGACCACCGGCGCCTGGTCGCAGGGCCTCACCGGCCTGAAGTTCTGTATTGACCCGGGCCACGGAGGGCATGACCCCGCCAATGACCGGCTGGTCAATCCCGATCCGGGCGTGGACTTCTGGGAGTCGGAAAGCAACTTCCAGAAAGCTGTGCACCTGAAAGCCCTCCTGGAGGCACGCGGCGCGTGGGTGATACTCACCCGGACAACCAACGATTATCCCAACGGCGACGAGCCGAGTCTGACCGCGCGCTGGACGCTTGCCAACAACAACAATGTGAACTGGTTTCACTCCATTCACAGCAATGCCGCAGGGGGCGTCAATACGTCGATCAATTACACGTTGATGCTGGTGAAGGAGAACATCCCGACGAGAACGGCCGCGTTTCCCGAAGCGGTGACGATGTCGGATGTGATCGGTCCGTCCATTCACAATGCCCTGAGGACGTCCACCACAAGCACATGGCTTGATTATACGTTCTACGGAGGCCCCGGCGTGGGTTTCAACCTCGGCGTGCTCAGCGGTCTGGCGATGCCCGGCGAGCTGTCGGAGGGATCGTTTCACGATTTCTACCCGGAAACCCGACGGTTGATGAACGATGACTACCGGAAAATGGAGGCCTATGCGATCCGCAAAGCCTTCATGCAGTACTTCTTTGCTCCGGCGGACACGCTCGGCATCATTGCGGGAATCCAGACCGACATTGCCGGCGGCGCAGCGATAAATCAAACCCGGGTCCGCCTTCTCCCCGCCGGCAGGCTGTATGCCGGCGATTCATACAACAACGGGTTCTTCATGTTTGACAGCCTGCCACCCGGCACGTACACGGTCAGGTTCGAAACACCGGGATACAGGCCCGATTCCGTGCAGCTCGCGGTTGCCCCGGGGGCGACCGTCTTTGCCGACCGGACTCTCGAATCGTTCGCGGCGCCCCGCGTTGTACTCTCATCACCTGCCGATGGTGACACATCCTTCACCCCCACCATGCCCGTGGACCTCTATTTCTCGCGCGTCATGGATACGGCGTCGGTACGCGCTGCCTTCTTGATCGCACCGCCGGTGACGGGAACGCTCACCTGGGGATCCGGCAATTCGAACGCACGATTCACTCCGTCTTCGCCATTGCCGATGCCGGTCAGCTTTGTCATCACGCTCGACACTGTGGCTGCCAGCACCGGGGGATTGCGGATCGACGGAAACGGTGACGGAAATCCCGGTGATCCGTATTTCCTCCACTTCAGAACCAGGGTGATGGATGTCGCACCCCCCCGGATCATCACCCGGTATCCGGATTCCGGCGCGACGGTGGCATCGGCGTTCCATTGCATCACGATCACATTCGACGAGCCGCTGAACCCGGCAACGGTACTTTCGTCGAATTTTGCCGTCGTGAAAGTCGGAGGCCTCATCCAGTCGAAAACGCTGGAGTATACGGAAGTGAACGGCCGGGGGTCGGTTGCCATGTACCCCACGGCCGGCCTTGCCCCGGGCGCGTCATACACCGTGCGGGTCAGCGGCGTCAAAGATATTGCGGGAAATGCCATTCCTCCGTCGACGCCCGTCCTCTGGACGTTCTCCGTCGGCGCGATTCCCCGGACCATTCTCACAATCGATTCGCTTGACGCTTCACCGCTGCAATGGGCAGTACCCGGCAGCGCAAGCGGGACCACCGGGCTCGACAGCGCAACGTTCGCTGCGGCCGTGGCGCCACGTTACCCGGCTGTCACGCCGAACGGAGGCGCCGGCATCCTCCAGTTTGCCTGGCGGACCAGCGCGTCCGACTGGCTCCTCCGGCTGCCCCCCCTTGGCAGCGCGCCTGCAAAGTCGGTGCACTGGACGAAAAAAGGGACAGTGCTCCAGGCCTATGTAAACGGCGACGGCGGAAAGAACCAGTTCCGTTTTGCCGTCGAAGACAGCGTCGATGCGTTTCCCGCCGGTACGCCGGTCAACAAGGAGGTGAGCCCCTGGTACACCATCGACTGGGTGGGGTGGAGAATGGTGGAATGGGATATGGAAAATGATTCTGTCGGCTCCTGGGTCGGCAACCGCATTCTGGAAGGCACATTGCGATTTGACGGTATTCACCTCCGCTACGTCCCGGGCCTCAGTGCGCCGGGCGGCCGCATCGTCCTCGACCAGATTCAGCTGGCACAGGAAGTCGTTGTCGGCGTTGATAAATCTCCCGGGGCGCTCCCGAAGGAATTTGCACTCTTCGCGAACTACCCGAATCCGTTCAACCCGTCGACAGCAGTAACGTACGCACTTCCGGAAGAGGCGGTGGTGTCGCTCGACGTGTACGATCTGCTCGGGCGACATGTAACGTCGCTTGGCACGGAGCGACATCCGGCCGGGAACTATTCCGTGACATGGAACGCGCAGGGAGTCAGCAGCGGGGTCTATTTTCTCCGTATGTATGTGACCGGCGAGAGGGGGGGTGTCCGGTTTGTGGCGGTAAACAAAATGATGCTCGTCCGATGAAAGCGCCCATCTTTCACAGTGTGATTGTACTCTTCATAGCCGTTGCGCTTGCACCCCCTCTGGCACCCGGGGGCGAAGCACTCCATGAGAGTGCCGCCCGTGCTGATTCGGGTCTCACCGTGCAGCCGTCCCCGGTTGACCGGAAGAACCCTGAACTCGCCGGCGCGTTCTCCGTGATTCTCCCCGGGCTGGGGCATGTCTACGCGGGGGAAACCGTCAAGGGGGGCGTGCTCGGAGGTCTGTTCATTGCAGGGATCGGGGCCGTCATCGGGTCCGATATAGGTGCTACGCATACATCCATCAGGGCAGGCGGATGGGCGTCGGTCTGCTTTGTCGGAGCAGTCTATCTGTACGCCCTTATCGACGCCCCGTTTGCAGCTCGTCGCGAAAACGCGCGCCCTGAGGAATCGCACACACACTTTCTACGGTTCGACTCCAGCCGCACGGCAGTGACGATCGATCTCGCTCTGAGCGCCCGGGGACCGGGCGCCCTTCTTGTCATTACCTTCTGAGTTCGTTGATTGTCATTCGCTCTTTCGATACATTGAAAAATGCATCACGCACTGCTTTACGGTGTCCGCCGGGATACGTGCCACTCACTCCGCATTACCGCATGAAGAAATCCCCACTTGTCCTCGGGATCGACGGAGGAGGGACGAAATCGCTTGGACTCCTGACGGATGCCGGGGGAGTGGTTCTTGCGCGCGGTCTCGTTGGCGGCTCGAATCAGAATGTGATCGGGACCGGCCCTGCTGCGGGCAACCTTGCCTCACTCATTCTCGCATGCTGCCGGGAGGCGGGCCGGTCGCCGGGCGACATCGATGCAGCCGTCATCGGCCTCGCAGGCGCGGGGGGAGACGGGGAGCGCAAGGCACTTGTCGATGCGATACACACCTCTCTCTCGCCGGAAGGCGGTGGACACATCCCCATCACCATTGAGTCCGACGCAAGAATCGCGCTTGAAGGGGCCTTTGGCGGGGGTCCGGGCGTCGTCGTGATCGCAGGCACCGGCTCGATTGTCATCGGCAAAACATCTGGGGGAGAAATCAGGCGTGTCGGCGGCTGGGGGAGAACGCTCGGTGATGAAGGGAGCGGATACGATCTCGGCCTGCGGGCGATCAGGGCGATCACGCGGGACTTTGACGGAAGAGAAAGCGCCGGTTCGCTCCGCGAGACACTCGCTGCCCGGTTTGAATGGTCCACCCGTGAGGCGGTCATCGCCTCCGTCTACCGCGGAAATCTGGATATCCCTTCGATTGCTCCCCTCGTTCTTGATGCGGCCGCTGCCGGCGACCTCGTCGGTCTCGCAATATTGCATGATGCCGCCGCCCTCCTGGCAGACCAGGTGCGCGTGATCGTCCGGGAACTTGG
>JBGPYM010000311.1:0-3301 GCA_041493205.1 Bacteroidota bacterium | reverse complement strand
GCCTACGTCACGGGCGTCCCCATCCGCAAGTTTTTCAATGCGGTGAAGGAACCCGCATTGATTGCGTTTTCCACGACGAGCTCCGAAGCGGCCCTCCCGAAGGCGTTCGAAGGGCTGGAAAAGATGGGCGTCCCGCGCCGCATCGTCTCGTTCGTCCTCCCGACGGGGTACAGCTTCAACCTCGACGGCAGCACGCTCTACCTCGCGCTTGCGTCGGTGTTTGTCGCCCAGGCGGCCGGCATTGAAATGCCGCTGCCATCCCAGATTCTGATGATGCTTACGCTGATGCTCACCAGCAAAGGTGTCGCGGGAGTCCCGCGCGCCGCGCTCGTCATTCTTGCCGGCACGCTCGCGAGCTTCGGGCTGCCGATCGAGGGCGTTGCGGTGATCCTCGGCGTGGATGAGATTCTCGACATGGGGCGGACGACGATTAATGTAATCGGAAACTGTCTCGCCACCGTGGTCATCGCGCGGTGGGAAAAGGAATTCCCGCCGGCCGCTGTTACCTGAACCGTCCAAAAACGCACAGGCGTGCCATGGATGTTACCTCCCTTCTCCGCGGGCTCGCAGGTCTGGTGATTGTTACCGGGCTGGCGGTCGCGTTTTCCTCCAACCGCCGGTCGATCAACTGGAAACTCGTGGTGATCGGCATTATTCTGCAGTTCGTATTCGCGTTTCTTGTCCTTCGCACGGATGCCGGACGCGAAATATTCAGCGGGATTAGCCGCGCCTTCGTCTTTCTCTTCAGCTTTGCCGCTGACGGCGCTGCATTTGTCTTCGGCAACCTCGCCCACGGGCCCGGAACGAAAGACAGCCTCGGGTTTATTTTCGCGTTCCAGGTTCTCCCCACCATCATCTTTTTCGCCTGCTTTATGGGGATTCTTTACCACCTCGGGATCATGCAGAGGGTCGTCCAGGGGATGGCGTGGGTGATGTTGCGCCTTCTCCGTACCAGCGGGGCGGAATCGCTCTGCGTGGCGGCAAATACATTCATCGGTCAGACGGAAGCTCCCCTGGTGATACGCCCGTACCTGGCGACCCTGACGGAGTCGGAATTATTCACCATCATGACGAGCGGCATGGCCCATATCGCGGGCGGTGTTATGGCTGCCTATATGACTATGCTCGGTGCGGCCTATGCCGCGGCCCTCGGCACGTCGGTGGAGTCGGCGCAGGTCTTTTTCGCGGGCCACCTCCTCGCCGCATGCATCATGGCGGCCCCCGCGACCATCGTCATTGCGAAAATACTCCGCCCCGAGAAGGACGATCCGGTCACCATGGGAACGGTGAAACTCGCCATCAAGAAGCAACATGCCAACGTGATCGAAGCCGCCGCTGCGGGGGCCGGCGACGGCCTCCGGCTCGCGCTCAACGTGGCAGGGATGCTCCTCGCATTCATTGCCATCATCGCGCTCCTCAATGCCGCGCTCGGCGGGGTGGGGAATGCCACGGGCCTCAATGCCATCTGCCAGGCGCATTTCGGAAAACCCCTCTCACTCGAACTCCTCTTCGGCCTTGTCTTCCAGTTTGTCGCCTATGGCATCGGCGTGCCATGGGAGGATGCGCTCAACGTGGGAAGCCTGATGGGCATCAAGCTCGTCGTCAATGAATTTGTGGCGTATCTGAAAATGACCGACGCGATCACCGCAGGACAGCTCTCACAGAAATCGATTGTCATCGCCACCTACGCGCTCTGCGGGTTTGCGAATTTCTCGTCTATCGCCATCCAGATCGGCGGCATCAGCCCCCTGGCGGAAAACCGCCGGAGCGATATCGCCCGCCTCGGCCTCAGGGCTGTGCTCGGCGGGACGATTGCGACCTGGATGACCGCCTGCATTGCCGGCCTCTTCGTCAACTGACACCCCTCACCACCCCGGTCACAACCATGAGTGAGAAACCTGCAACTTATCGCTGGTTTGCCCTCGGAGACCTGAACGGCTTCTTCGGACTGATGTTCGATAACCTGACGGTCCTTTCCTTCCTTGCGGGCATTCTGATTTTCGTGTTCGGCTTCCCCGCCGACATCATTTACACCCGGATGTTTCCTGGAACCGCCTTCGGCGTCCTGTTCGGCGACCTGGTCTACACATGGATGGCGTTCCGCCTGGCCCGGAAGACCGGGAACAGAGAGGTCACAGCGATGCCGCTCGGACTCGATACGCCCTCCACCATCGGGATTGCCCTCGTGGTCCTGGGACCGTGCTTCCTGGCGATGAAAGCGAAAGGACTCGGCGAACGCGAAGCGGCCATGATGACCTGGTACGTCGGCATGGCAACCATGGTGATGATCGGCGTGCTGAAAGTGGGGATGTCGTTTGCAGGGCGGTGGATCCAGAAGATCGTCCCGCAGGCCGGGCTCCTCGGCTCCCTCGCAGGGATCGGCCTCGCGCTCATCGGGATGATCCCATTGATCGATATCTTCGGCATGCCGATCGTGGGCCTTGTGTCGCTCGGGATTGTCCTCTATACGCTGGTTGCGGAGATCCGTCTTCCGAAAAACATCCCCGGCGTGTTCGCGGCGGTGGGCATCGGAACCCTGCTGTACTACACACTGGGGCCGACCGGCATCATCGGCGGGACGTTCGCAGGCCCTCCGGCGGCGGAACTCCACTTCGGACTTCCGATCCCGACGCTCGAATTTGTGAACGGGATTGTTCCGGCGCTGACATATCTGCCGATCGCAATACCGTTCGCCATCCTCACCGTCGTGGGAGGCATCAACGTCACCGAGAGCGCCCGCGTTGCCGGCGATGACTACAACACGCGGAATATCCTTCTGACGGAAGCGGTTGCGACACTGCTTGCCGGCGTGACCGGCGGCGTCGCGCAGTCCACGCCGTATATCGGCCAACCGGCGTACAAGCGCATGGGCTCACGCGCCGGGTACACGCTCCTCACCGGCGTGTTTATCGGACTGGGGGGAATGCTCGGTCTGGTCTCGTTCATCGTCGAACTCATTCCCCGGGCGGTGCTTGCGCCGATCCTCGTGTTCGTGGCGCTCGACATCATCGTCCAGTCGTTCCAGGCGACTCCCGCGCGGCATGCACCTGCCGTCGCGTTTGCATTCTTCCCGACCATCGCGCGCCTGCTCGCCATCAAGCTCGGGAACCCGGAGGCGGTGGCTCCCGCCGCTTTCGCGCACCTCATGGAGGCGCCGGGGAAAGGTCTCCCGGAGCTGCTGGTGACCGTTGCGCTCGGGAACGGGTTTATCGTTACGGGAATGTTGTGGGGAGGGTTTCTGGCGGAATTGATCGAGCGGAAACTCCGGGGGGCTGCACTCTACCTGTTCGTTCTGGCTGCG
>JBGPYM010000121.1:0-9009 GCA_041493205.1 Bacteroidota bacterium | reverse complement strand
CGTTCCGGGCCGCCGTCGATGCTGGCGCGGCAACGCTGATGAGTGCGTTCAATGACCTCAACGGTGTGCCGGCCAGCTCCAACCCGTTCACCCTGACTACCATCCTGCGGAAGGAATGGGGATTCCGGGGTTTTGTCGTCAGCGACTGGACAGCCGTCGGCGAACTCATTCCCCACGGTATCGCTGCTGACTCGGCGGAAGCCGGGTCGAAGGCCCTGCGCGCGGGGGTGGACATGGACATGGTGAGCGGCATTTACAATGCGAAGATCCCTGCCTTGGTGAGGAGCGGAAGATTTCCGGTGGATGTTGTGGACGAATCCGTCCGCCGCGTGTTGCGTGTCAAGGAAGCCCTCGGGCTGTTCGACAATCCCTACCGCAATTGTGATACCTCGCGGGAGTCAAGGGATGTTCTCAACCCGGAATCCCTTGCGTCCGCACGCATGCTGGCGTCACGCTCGATCGTCCTGCTCAGGAATGAAGGAAACCTCCTCCCGCTGAGCAAAAGTCTCCGGACCCTTGGCGTGATCGGCCCGCTGGCCGACAGCAGGCACGCCCCCCTGGGGCCCTGGGCAGGCATGGGTCGGTCTGAAAATGTTGTGACCGTCCTCGCGGGAATACACGCCGCCGTCGCCCCGGGAACCCGCATCCTGTATGCCCGTGGATGTGACAGCACGTTTACGGATAGCAGCGGATTCGCCGGCGCATTCAATATTGCCCGGCAATCCGAGGTTATCGTGCTCGTTCTCGGAGAGCGGAACGACATGAGCGGAGAAGCCGCAAGCAGATCCGAAATCGGTCTCCCCGGGGTCCAGCGCGCATTGATCGAGCGGGTCCTGGCAGCCGGGAAACCGGTTGTCCTCGTTCTTCTGAATGGCCGCCCGTTGACGCTCGCATGGGAGTCCGGGCATTGTCCATCAATATTGGAGACCTGGTTCCCGGGCGTGCAGGCAGGGAATGCGATTGCTGACGTACTGTTCGGCACCGTCAATCCATCAGGTAAACTCCCGGTCACGTTTCCCCGTTCTCTAGGGCAGATCCCCATTCACTACGACGCGAAGAACACGGGACGACCCTTTTCAGCAGCGGACCACTTTACGTCGAAGTACCTCGATGCCCCGAACACTCCGCTCTTCCCGTTCGGGTTCGGCCTCAGCTACACCCGCTTTGCGTACAGTAACCTCGTGCTCAGCAGGTCCACGCTTCGGCGCGGTGATTCCCTCACGGTTGCCGTCGATGTCAGGAATGCCGGTGATCGCCCCGGCACCGAAATCGTCCAGCTCTATCTCCGCGATGTGGCGGCGAGTGTGACCCGGCCCGTCAAACAGTTGAAGGGGTTCCAGCGGGTGATGGTGAACCCGGGCGAAACACGGCGGGTTGAATTCCTCCTCGGTCCGTCTTCGATGACTTTCCCCGACGCGCAGTGGCAACCGGTCATCGAGCCGGGTGCGTTCAAGGTGTTTGTCGGAACCAGTTCTGCGGATGTCCTCGAATCGGAGTTCTATGTCGAGTAATGTCGCCCGCCGTACGTGCCTGGTCGCTGCCGCCGCACTCGGGACCGTCCTGAGCGCGGTTCTCCTCGCGGGATGCAACGCGCATCCGAAGCCGGAAGTCGTGTTCTGGGCATTTGGCGTCGAAGGGGAACAGGTTGCGAAGCTTGTTCCGGAGTTCGAGCGGCGCAACCCGGGGATCCGGGTGCGCGTGCAGATGATTCCGTGGAATGCGGCACACGAGAAGCTGCTGACTGCGTATGCCAGCAATTCGCTGCCGGATCTGTTCCAGCTCGGGAATACGTGGATTCCCGAGTTTCATATGCTGGGCGCCCTGGAAGACCTGTACCCTATGCTCCATGCATCCGGTTCCCTCCATGACTCCGATTTCTTCGGTGGCATCTGGGACACGAACGTCATCGATACTGCGCTCTGCGGGATTCCGTGGTACGTGGATACCAAGGTGCTCTTCTACCGGAAAGATCTCCTGGCCGCGGCGGGTTTTCCCCGCGCACCGGCGACGTGGGACGAATGGTTCGAGGTCTGTCGGCGGATCGTGCGGCAGCGGATTGCGGAATACGGCGTATTCTTCTCGGTGAACAACGAGTGGGTCCCCCAGGTCCTGATGGGCATTCAAAAGGGGTCTCCCCTTCTGAAGGATCAGAACATGTACGGGGATTTCAGCGGCCCGGAATTCCGGAGCGCGATGAGGACCTTCCGCGAGTTCTTCGTGCAGGGGCTTGCCCCCGTCAGGACAGGCCAGATCGTCAATATCTACCAGGGGATTGCCCAGAAATCGTTTGCCATGTTTATTTCGGGGCCGTGGAGTATCAGCGAGTTCCGTAAGCGCATGCCGCCGGACCTTCAGGATCAATGGATGACGGCTCCGCTCCCTGGTCCGGAAGGAGCGCCCGGCCTTTCGCTGGCAGGCGGTTCGAGTCTCGTGATGTGCAGTTCCTCACAGAGGAAAGAAGAGGCCTGGAAGCTGGTAAAGTATCTTGCGGAACCGGAGGTGCAGATCGGGTTTTATGGCCTGAGTGGTGACCTCCCGTCGCGTGTCGGGGCGTGGAAGTCCCCGGTCCTGGCCCGCAATCAGTACGCCGGTGCAATACTTGAACAGCTCCAGCATGTCGTCGCCACGCCGAAAATCCCCGAATGGGAACAGATTGCCCAGAAAGTCCGGGCCCTTACCGAACTCATCACGATGGAGAAGATGACGGTGGATGAGGCGACCACGGAGCTTGACCGTGCCGTGGATCTGATCCTGGAAAAACGGCGATGGATGGCCCGCCATGCGGAATAACGCCGCGGCACGCTCCGCATTTCTCTTCCTCCTTCCCGCGCTTTCCGCCATCGGCGTGTTTTTCATCATCCCGGTCGTCGGCGCACTGATCCTCAGCTTCACGGACTTCGACATCTACGCACTCGCGAACTGGAGCAATGCTCGGTTTGTCGGTGCGAAGAATTACACCGACCTGCTCGCCGATCCGCTCTTCTGGAAGGCCCTGCGCAATACACTGTACTTCCTCCTGGTCGGCGGTCCGCTCTCCATCGCCGTCTCTCTTGCCACAGCACTGCTCCTGCAGGCCAGGCTGGTCAGGTGGAAGGGCGTGTTCCGCACCGCCTTGTTCGCCCCCGTGGTGACGACCCTCGTTGCCGTCGCAATTGTCTGGCGGTTTGTGTACCATCCGCGCTTCGGTGTTCTGAATTATGTGCTGTCGCTCGCAGGCATCGGCCCGGTTGACTGGCTGGGCGACCCGGACTGGGCCATGCCTGCCATCATCCTGCTGGCAGTCTGGAAGAATTTCGGCTACAACATGATTATTTTTATCGCAGGGCTGCAGAACATTCCTCAGGAGCTGTATGAGGCGGCAAAGATCGATGGGGCGGGCCGATGGCAGCAGTTTACTGCCATCACGATTCCGATGCTCGCCCCGACTACCCTTTTCATAAGCATCATCACAATGATCGGCTACCTCCAGCTCTTTGCCGAACCCTATGTGATGACACAGGGGGGACCGCTGAACTCCACGCTCAGCCTCGTCCTCATGATGTACGAGCAGGGCTTCCGGTGGTGGAATATGGGCTATTCAGCCGCCCTCGCGTTTATCCTCTTCGGACTCATCCTGATACCTTCCCTCGTCCAGGCGAGAATCGGGAGGAGTGCCGGGCGGGTATGAAAACTCTTTCCTCCATCGGGCTGCACGCGCTGTTGATCTGCATCGGGGGAATCACGCTCACGCCGCTCCTCTGGATGGTTGCGGCCTCCCTGATGCCCGACGGGCAGGCAAGCACGTTTCCGCCGGCCCTCATCCCCCGCGAAGTGACCCTGATCCACTACGTCAGTCTGTTTACACGCCTCAACCTCGCGCGGTATCTCTTTAACAGTGCGTTTCTATCCTTTGCCGTGACGGCGATTGCGCTGGCGGTGAACTCGATGGCGGGATATGCCTTCGCGAAATTCAGGTTTAAGGGTCGCGATCCGCTTTTCAAGGTGCTCCTGTCGTCGATGGTCATCCCTGCCCAAGTGACGATGCTTCCCCTCTTTTTGATGCTGAACAAAATGGGGGTGATCAACAGCTACGTCGGCGTCATTATCCCCGGCATGGCGAGCGTGTTCGGCATCTTCCTGATTCGGCAGTTCGCCCAGTCGATTCCCGACAGTCTGATCGAAGCGGCGAGGATCGACGGCGCAGGGGATTTCAGAATTTACCGGTCGCTGGTGCTCCCCCTGTGCAAGCCGATACTGATCACGCTCGGCATTATTACGTTCATGGGAACCTGGAACGACTTCCTCTGGCCGCTGATCGTGATGACGGACGACTCGATGTACACGCTCCCCGTGGCCATCGCCAATCTTTCCCTCGAGCATGTGCAGGATGTGGAACTCATGATGGCCGGTGCGGTGATCACAGTCGCGCCGGTCCTCATCCTCTTTGCGGCCGTACAGAAGTACTACATCGGTGGGCTTATGGCGGGGGGGGTGAAGGAGTAGGTCCGGCTGTATACCACTCCCAGAGATGCGGAAGAAGCGGCACAGCGGGAAGGGTTCCGCCGAATCCGATCATGCGGCGGGTGAACATGTTGTACGGTGTAAATACGAGTTGCCGGACTTTCGCGAAGTCGATTGACACGCCGTACCGGGTGGCAAGCGCTCTTATGAGCCTGTCGAGCTTTTCGTGCTGAGTCGCCGCGCGTGTCTGTGCGCGTGACCCGGGGCCGGCAACGCCCTGCAAGCCCGGGAAGTCTGCGGAGTCGAGAGAGCGCCTGACCATCTCCTGTGTTTGCCAGGCCTCGATCCAGATTCCCAGATCGCGCCGGACATCAGGATGATCATTGTAATGGAGCTGGAGAGCGCGCCCTGCGATCAACTCCGACTCGGCGACGTCGATCATCGCCCGGTTGAAATCCTCTCTGAAGTAGCCCGTCTCCAGTGACCGCATCTGAACGGGGTAAAATGCTATTCCTTCAATGATCTGACCGAGCGACGCCGTATCCCTGCCATGGATGACGAACGGACTCCCTCTCACGGAACGGAACAACCGCGAGAGGTGCACAATGTCACTCTCCAGCACGCTGAATGCCCTTCCCTTCCGGTGCACATCGGGATGGGTACGCATGATCGCGAGGAGGGAGTCTGCCAGTGAAAGAAAAAGGACTGAATCCATGTGCGTGGTGATTCCACCGGTGAATTTCTCGTAAAACGCGGCCGTCAGTTCGGCCTGTTTGCGCTTGCGGAGAAGCTTCTCCACAGCAATCACCTGGTCGGACCGGCTCAGCATCGCAGCCGCAGAATTGGAGCGCCGGCCGAGGAGTTGCAGCACCAGCCATCCTGATGCCGGCGTGAAGGATGTGCGCGCCTCCAAAGGGTGCGAGAGAGCGTATGCGGCATCCTCATGCGCCGGAGCGAGTTCGCCCAGGGAAACAGTGACGGTGTCCTGCCGTACGATTGTCACAGGCATCAGCGGAACGCTGCGCGGAGCTGCCGGAGTGTTGAGGATGCGGGCCAGAAGTTCCGCTGTGGGTTCGTTCGGGACCGAGAAGACAGCAAGCCGGAGCTGGAGGCCGAACCGCCTGAGCGCGAGCGCGGCTTCGTCCCGTCGGATGGAGATCTTCCCGTCAATCTCCTGCCGGAAGAGTTCGTCACGCGCGAATGCCCGCTCCAGGGATGCAAACCGGTCAGCGGCTGCCCCGTTGAGACCGATGCCTGTGGCGCTTGCCTCCAGCGAGAGAAGCTTTTCAGCAACAAGGGAAAGCGTTGCCTGCATGCTTACGGAATCCCGGAGCGATGGGCGGTCCTTTCCCGGCCATGGCATCAGATCGATGCGCTCGAGGACGTCCCGGGCAAGAATTGTGCGCGGTCCGACCGTCGCGACGATGTCGGTTTCCGGCGCCTCCGTATTCGTCTGGGCGGCTGCTCCTGCCGAAATGAAGCACGCCAGGAAAATTAACGATCTCAATATCATCGTAGTAGTCTTGGAATGCTCTGTGGAGTGGCACGGGCGCGCTTTCTGCGTCTCGCCGTCGGCGGACGTCCCCGCCCGAGTCTCTTCCGAAATATAAGAAAAATCAGCACCTTTGTTGTGTTGCACTTTTCCCGTTTTCTTGGTAACCTTTTGCACCCCTTCAGCGACTTCAGTTACCGCGTTTCGTACGTTCAATTTCTCAGGCTTTTCCCGTCCACTGACTCTCCCGCAGAAGCATGCCCGTCCTCACTCTCCTCCCGTGTTTGATTTATTTTGCGGCGCTTGCCGCAATCACCTGGCATGTAATGCGGAACCCGCGGATCAGAACTTCTGCCGATTACTTCCTCGCCAGGAGAAGCGTGGGTCCCTTCGCGCTCGGACTTTCCCTCTTTGTGACCACGCTCTCGGCTGAATGGGTCCTGGGCGCCGCAGGGGTTTCCGGATGGGTGGCGCTGATCGCGGGGGGCGGGATCAGTATGGCGGTCTGGATCCTGGCCCCAAAACTGCTCGCTTCGCGCCCGTTTACCCTGCCGCAGTTCGTGGGGTGGAGGTTTGATCAGCGCACAGGTCTCATGCTCAGCGGAGCTTCCATCGTCTTCACGCTCGGAGTGCGCATCCCCCTGATCCTCCTGATGGGATCGTCGATGATCCACCAGCTCACGGGCTTCGACCCCGCCACAGGAAGCATCCTCCTGCTCCTGGCGGCTGGCTGTATGGTCATCGCCGGAGGGTTCGGCGCAATGGTCGCCGGCCATGTCCTGCAGGGAGCAGTGGCGTTTGCGGGCGCCGCCGGACTTGCCGCATGGATGTTCCTGGGAACCGATTTTCCCCTTCAGGCGGCGGGACCGGAACACCTCCAGGTTCTTGATCTTCCGTGGCCGGTAACCATGGCGGCAGCGATGGTGATCGCGACCTGGTACTGGACGGGAGATCACTTCGTCGTTCAGCGCATTCTCGCCGCGCGCGACCTTAAATCGGTGGGGCGGGGCGCCCTCCTCGCGGCCATCCTGGTCGTGGGTGCCGCCCCCTTCGTATTTCCCCTTCCGCTGCAGGAAGTGGGGACGCCTGCTCTCCCGCCGATCGCCGCGGGGCTCTTCGCCCTCGTGATCATCGCCGTCGTCATGGCCGCGCTCTCGGGGTATGTGCACAGTGCAGCATCGCTCCTGACAATGGACTTCTTCCTTGCGCGGCACCCCTCGGCGAGCGAACGGCGGCTTGTGCGTGTCGGCAGGATCACGAGCGGGGTGTTTGTCCTGATCGGCGTCCTGTTCGCCGCAGGATTGGGCCCCACCTCGACCGCCCTTGTCGTCCAGCGCCTGCAGCTCTACCTGGCAGGCCCGGCAGCTGCGCTGATGATCGCCGTCCTTTTCAGCAAGCGCACGATCGCACGTGGTGCCGTCACCGGCCTTGTCGCCGGAGGCCTTATCGAGGCCGCACATGCCATCGCATGGCTCGCCGGACCCGGCAGCGTGCTCGACAGCATCGCCCGGGTCGATACCGTCTATGCGGCCCTCGCGGCATTCGCCGTCACACTCTCGGCAACATTCCTCGGCGGCTCCCCCGCAACAGCCGCGACGCCGGCCGGTATCACCGCCGTTCCCCGGCCGGGAGGCACCCAATGAATCGCGATGTAGCCCTCGGCGTTGACATCGGCGGGACGAATACTGCGTTCGGATTTGTGGACAGGAATGGCGTCTGCCTCGCCAGCTCGTCCATACCGACCAATGCCAGCGAGCCTGCCAAAAAACTTGTCGCCCGCCTGCATGCGGCCGCAGTTGAAACGTTCCGCCCTCTGGAAGCGCACAACACGCTCCGGGGCATCGGTGTTGGCGCCCCGAACGCGAACTTCTACCGTGGGACGGTTGAGAATCCGCCGAACCTGAAATGGAAAGGCGTGGTCAATCTCGCCGGCCTCATCCGCAGGTACTATGACCTTCCGGTTGCGGTGACGAACGATGCGAACGCCGCCGCCCTCGGCGAAATGCTCTATGGCGCCGCGAAAGGGATGAAGGATTTTATCGTCATCACGCTTGGGACGGGACTGGGAAGCGGTATCGTGGCAGGAGGGAACCTCGTCTATGGCGCTGACGGGTTTGCGGGGGAACTCGGCCATACGACCGTTGATCCCCGCGGAAGGGAGTGCGGCTGCGGCCGGCGCGGATGCCTGGAGACCTATGCGTCAGCGACCGGCATCTGCCGGACGGTGAACGAACTGCTTGCCGAACGCCGCGATGAGAGCACCCTCCGGGACATCGTCCCGTCCGCGCTGACCGCACGCATGATCACCGATGCCGCCCTGAAGGGCGACCCGATCGCACGGGAAGCATTTGAATTCACCGGACGCATCCTCGGCATGAAACTTGCCGATTCTGTCGCCCATACGAGCCCGGAAGCAATCATCCTCTTCGGGGGGCTCGCCAACGCGGGCGCACTGATCTTCAAACCCACGAAAAAGTACCTCGAGGAACACCTTCTCAATATCTTCCGGAACAAGGTGAAACTTCTCCCCTCCGGACTGAAGGAGGGGAACTCCGCGGTTCTCGGCGCCAGCGCGCTGATCTGGAACGAATTAATGAAACAGGGACCAACGACCATCAGGAACACGCCATGACCCGTTATTGTTGCCTTGCCATTGCACTCGCGCTGTTCACGTGGACGGCAGCCGCGCAGACGCCCGTTCGTTTTGAGGAGCACTTCATCGATTCCACGCTCAGGATCGACTATTACCACATCGGCAATTCGTCGGAGGAATTCATCACTCTCGACCATGTCTACAGGCAGGGGACATGGGCGGGGAGCACCGTCAACCTCCTTGACCCGTTCATGAACGGACGGTATGCCGTGCGCGTGTTTGATGCCCCAGGGGGGACGCTCCTGTTTGAGAAGACCTACGACTCATATTTTGGTGAATACAAAACCACTGAACCTGCCAAAAAGGGGATCCGCCGGACATATCATGAGTCGGTTCTTGTGCCGTTCCCGAAACACCCCGTGCGGGTCGATTTCGAACAGCGCGACCGGACAAACACCTACCGGCCGCTCTTCACCATGCAGGT
>JBGPYM010000057.1:0-14022 GCA_041493205.1 Bacteroidota bacterium | reverse complement strand
CCGGTGGCCGCGGCCATTTCCGTCGTCACACGATCGGCGATTTTGCGACGGAGCTCACTTGCCGCTTTTTCGGTGTAGGTCAGTGCCACCACCTCACCCAGCGGCGTGCCGTCAAACACGACACGGAGGAACCGCTCGACGAGGACGCGGGTTTTACCGGAGCCCGCATTTGCGGTGAGGGCACAGTGCGTTCCGGCGTCAAGGGCTCTGCGCTGGTGCGGGGTAAACATCATGGTGAGCCCGGGGGGAGAGCCTACAGTTATGTGAGGGGGAGTCCGGTGAGGCGCTCGAGGGCCTCTTCGTATTTTCGCGAAGTTGTCAGGATGATCTCCTCCGGGAGCTTGGGCGCAGGGGGCTTCTTGTTCCAGCGGATGGAGAGGAGGAAATCACGCACAAATTGCTTGTCGTAACTTGGCTGCGGCCCGCCGGGAGCATACTGATCCATCGGCCAGAACCGTGAAGAGTCGGGGGTCAGCGCTTCATCGATCCAGACAATACGGTTCTCGTCATCCAGGCCGAATTCGAATTTCGTGTCAGCGATAATGATCCCTTTGGTGGCGGCAAAGGTCGCTCCTTCCGAATAGAGCGCGACGGTCAGTTCACGCAGCCGGAGCGCGTGCGCTTCTCCCACAAGCTTGATGACCTCGCCGAACGTGATGTTTTCGTCATGGACACCGACGTCTGCTTTCGTCGTGGGGGTGAAGATTGGCGCGGGAAGTTTCTGGGCTTCCTTCAGTCCGGGCGGGAGTGGAATCCCGCAGATTGCCGACGTTGCTTTGTACGACTGCCAGCCGCTCCCCGAGAGGTATCCGCGTATGACGCATTCCACCGGCAGCGGACGCGTCTTCCGGACGAGCATGCTGCGTCCCGCAAATACTTCCGGATGGTCCCGGAATGGGCGGGGGAATTCCGCAATGTCGGTGCTCAGGAGATGGTTGCCGACGACCGGTGCGAGGCGCCGGAACCAGAAAGCGCTGATCTGTGTGAGGACCTTCCCTTTGTTCGGGATCCCGTCGGGGAGCACGACATCGAACGCTGAAAGCCGGTCGGTCGCTGCGATCAGCAGCGAGTCGCCGAGGTCGTAGATATCGCGCACTTTCCCTTGCCTGGCGGGGGCCAGCCCGGGGCGGGCCGTGGAGGTAACGACAGTTGCATGCATGGGGAATCCCGACAGGGTGACAGAGGGAATTGACCCCTCAAGAAAAGAAATTACAGGTGGGAAAACAAGCGGGCAAAAAAAATGCACCGGGGACGTTCCCGGTGCATGGAGGAGCTGGCAATCCATCCCGGGTTACTGTTCGAGGGCGACACCCAGGATGTCTTCGATGGACCCGCGCACGAGGGACTTGTGCGGCGGATGCCCCGATGTCGGTCTGCCGACGGCGCCGAGTTTCAGTCCTTTCCACTCCGATTCGATTTTTCCCCTGACGATCTCCTGGACCGCCTTCTGTAGGACTTTCGGCTGCAGTTTCCCCTTCTTCCCTGCGTTGACGAATACATCAACTTCGATCCGCGCGTGGGAAATACTCTTGGGGACAATCATGTAGTTCAGCGAATCCGCCTTTCGCCATTCATACGATCGGTGTGCCGCACTAAACGTCGATGGCACGTGCCGATAGGATCTCTCATCGGCAGTGGGCACAAACGTCACCGTGAGTCTGCCAACCTTATGCGGCCCTCGGGGGGTGAGCATACACCTGGTCTCCTTGGCTTTTTTGTATGCTTCAGCCGCGGCGGATCCCCGCGCGGCAAAGGAAGGGGTTTACGAGAAGCATGTACACCCGTCAATGTCGACAGATCAGGGTACCGAAAGTGTGTTCTGCCTCACGCGCGAAATCACATTCCGGCCGTGACGGACGTGATAACCCAAACAGAATCAAGCGGTTGCGATTACCCGACAAACTTCATCGGAAGGCTGATTGCGCGGGAGAGGAGATCCAGGTAGGAATCGCGGGGCAATTCCACGGCGCCGAACTGGCGGACATGGTCGTTCATAATCTGCGTATCAAGGAGGAGGAACCCCAGTGACTGGAGCCGGCGGACAAGGTGGACCAGGGCGAATTTCGAGGCATCGCTTTCGCGGCTGAACATGGATTCCCCGAAAAACGCCCCTCCCAGGGCGACGCCGTAGAGCCCCCCGATGAGGAGCCCCTGTCTCCACGTTTCAATGGAGTGCGCAATCCCGCTCCGGTGGAGATCGGTATAGACGCCGATGATGTCCTCCGAAATCCAGGTGGCGGAATCCGGGCCACGCTCCGCGCAGGCGCGAATGACCCGTTCGAAGGCGCCGTTCACCGTGCAGGTGACGTCGGTGCGGCTCAACTGCCGGCGGAGGCTGCGGGGTACATTGAATGTGTCGAGGGGAATAATGGCGCGCGGATCGGGCGAGTACCATGCAATGGGCCCGGTCCTCGATTCTGCCATGGGGAAAAAACCGCTCCGGTAGGCTGCCAGAACGGTATCCGCATCGAACGCTCTTCTTTGCGTC
Source organism: Bacteroidota bacterium (assembly GCA_041493205.1). Classification (GTDB taxonomy): domain Bacteria; phylum Bacteroidota; class Ignavibacteria; order UBA10030; family UBA6906; genus JBGPYM01. The sequence goes on along the minus strand of JBGPYM010000057.1, from coordinate 11,534 downwards.
ATACGGTGACGCTCACCACAACTTTCCCTGTTGACTGACGTGTTTGAAGAAACGCATGGGCCTCGACGATTTCATCGAACGAGAATTTTTTGCCGATCACCGGCCGGAGAAATCCTTCGTCATAGTAGCGCAGTATTTCCCGTGCCGCCTCTCCGAAATACGTCTCCTTGCCGGTCAGAGTACCGAGGTTGAACCCGAAGATCCCCTTGTTCGCGCTTATGAGGGAAAGGGGAAATATCGGGCGCATCACAGAGAACGCTGCGGCCGCCTTAATGCGGCTGATGGCGCCTTTGCCGGTGACGGACGAAACGCCGTACAGGACGTAGCGCCCCATCTCCGCCAGCAGCTGCCACCCTTTCCGGAACACATCGCCGCCGACGGAATCCATCACCACATCGACCCCCGCTCCTCCGCTGAGCCGTGTCACTTCCGCCGCGAAATCGCGTTCGCGGTAATTGATACCGTGTGCAGCTCCGAAGCTGCGGGCGACCTCAACTTTTTCATCGGTCCCCGCAGTGGCAAACACTTCCGCCCCGATGTGGCGCGCAATCTGAAGAGCAGCGAGGCCGACCCCGCCTGCGGCAGCGTGGAGCAGGAGCCTCTCTCCCCTCCGCAGGCAGGCAAGGCGGACCAGCCCGTGGTAGGCGCTCATGCCGGTGGCAAGGAATGACGCCGCCTCTTCGTATGACATCGCGGGCGGGACGGGGGTTGCGTAGTGCGCGCTCAGGGCAACATACTCCGCATGACTTCCGAGACGGGAATACCCCATCACGCGCTCCCGCCCCTTGAACTTCACCACATCCGGTGCGACGGCTGCCACATCCCCGGAGAACTCGAGCCCCGGGACAAAGGGAGGCTTCGGCGTGTTGGGATAGACCCCGAGCCGGCCGAAGACGTCGGCAAAATTGAGCCCGATAGCCCGGACGCGGACAAGGACCTGTCCGGGAGCGAGGGACGGCACCGGCACGTCCCGGATCACCAGTACCTCCGGTCCGCCATACCGGGTGACGACGGCTGCTTTCACCAGCGCCCCTCCTTTGGTGCCGCATACTGTTCGAACAGGCCGGCAAGCTTCTTTTGCGAGACTGTGTCGAGATCTTCATCGTCCTTGTCGCGTTTCACGAACATTTCAAACGCCTCCTGGTCGTACCGCTTCATCTTCCGTGCATAGTCCATGAGCGCGACAATCATCTTGTGTTGTTCCGCGTGGGTCATTGCTCCTCCGGGCCTCCGGGTGTGACATGTTTCAGTGTCTGGATCCTGCACACCGTGCGGAAATCGCACGAGCGGCATATTTCGTCCACGAGTTCGGGGCGGGTCAGGGGAAACTCGCCATGGGCCATGCCCGCAACGGCGCGTTCCGCAGCGGCTCGTGTTCCGTCGATCACCTCACGCAGCGCGCGCTCATCGGCGACGATCTGCCGGTGCCGCGACTCCGCCGGGAACGCCCGTCCACGGAAGGTCTCGGCAACAACGGCCGGCCGCAGATCGACCCGGTCGCGGAGGCGGTAGTACATGCCGCCCGCGGGAACGGATGTCCCCAGCCCGCGGCCCCGCAGGAGTTCTTCCACTGCATGGAGGTAGAGGGGGAGCTGGAGGCTTCTCCCTTCGCGGATCTCATTGAGGCCGGGGGTGGCGCTCCCAGTCTTGTAATCGACCACCGTGAAGAAACCGTCCCCGCACTCCACCCTGTCGACCTTTCCGCGCAGGCGGATTCCGCCCAGGGAAACCGGATCGGGGCTGGAGAGCTGCGGATCGCTTCTGCCGCCCGCCCCGGGCGTACCCCCGAAGCTGACTTCAAAGAATGCGGGACGGACATCTTCCTTCCGATGCCGTTCAAACTCAAGAAACCTCTGCAACAATCCCTCGTCCCCTCCCCCACCGAGGATCAGCTCCTTCTCAATCTCCCAGAACACGTCGGGGATGTCAAGGGTTTCCAGTTGTTCGCGCGCGATCGTGCGCACTTCCGCCACGGCCTCTGCGAAGGCATCCTCGTCGAGGCGGTTGAGGGGGGGAAGGCCGCGGTCACGCCGTGAAGTGAAGAACCTGAAGAGGGTTTCGTGAATGACCGACCCCTTTTCCGCCGCGGTCAGCTCCTCTTCAAGTTCACCCGTGGTGGCAAGGCGGAGCAGGTGTTGTGCGAAGTACTTGAAGGGGCAGGCGGCGTACATCTCGAGCTGGCTTGCGGAGAACACCCGGTCGTTGAGGGCGAGCAGACGCTGCCGGCCCTCTTCGGCAAGGGCCTCGAAAATTGATCCTTCGAACTCCATGCGTGCATGCCCGATGACCCGGCTCTGCTCGATGGCAGCGCCCCCGGCGACCGCCGCGCACTCCGCGGCGAGTTCGGGCGGAGGTTCCGGCAGTGCGGCGGAGGGGTGCAGCGATGCGGCGCCGTACCACCGGAGCAGATCCTCGGGTGCGCCGATATCGGATGCAAAAGGAATGTCCGCGGGTGATTCCCAGGCCGTCACCAGCGCGCATTTTTTTACAGCATCGACAAAGGGCGACCGGACGAGGTCCAGCTCGCCATCCCTGAGCGGATAGGTAAGATACAGGTGCCCGGTCCAGTTTGTTGCGGCCTGATAGAACAGGTAGCGGTTCTCCCAGACCGACCGCTGCTCTCGCCGGGCCCGCCTGTGCGCACTGAAGAACACTTCAGGCTGGTAGACCGACGGGAATTCACCGTCGACGAGTCCGGCGACGATCATGACCTCGACCGGGAGTTCACGGGTTTCTTCGATCGAGGTGATGAGCACCCCCCTCCCGAACCGTTCGCGGATGTTGTACCGTTCCCGGCCGACGGCAGCCCGGAGCCGTTCCGCGTGAACATGGAGCGGCAGTTTCGTCGCTGCCTCGCCCTGTGCCTCGCTGACCGCGGTAAGATCGGCGAGGACATCACGCAAGGCCGTGTATGCGCGGACGTCCTTTTCCATGAGTTCGGGCGCCTGCCGGAGTGCGGGCTGGATCAGGAGCCGGGGGACGGACAGAAGATCGAGCAGTGCAAGGAACCGCCGTTCGAATTCGGCGGGCGTGAGAGATTCCATGAGGGGCCGGAGGACACGCTCGAGGGCTTCGAGATCGGTTTTCGCTTTCCGGAGTGAGGAGATTTCATTCTGTGCGCGAAGTTCCTCGCCCGCGCTTGTTTTCTCCCTCGCAGCTTCCCGGGCAATGGCCCGGTCAATCCGGTCGCACCATGCCCGGAAGCCGGCTGTGGCGCGGATGCGCGCGGAGGTAGCGGCCAGATTGACAGGGTCGAACGTACCCGACGGCACGGGAACTGAGAGAGACGGTGACCCCGCAATGCGCAGGACATCCTTCCTGCGGAACCCGCGGAGCGGGATGGCCAGCACGCCCAGGAGTGTGACAAGAAGGGGGGAACGTGAGAGACCGAACCTGTCGGTGATGTTCACCGGGATATCGTACCGCGCACACTGCTCGCGCATGATGTCGGTATACAGCTGCGGGGTCCGCATCGCGACGCAGAGGGTGCTCAGGTCGCGGTCCGGTTTCCCGGCGACAAGCCGCTTGATCAGCTTGCAGATGAGTTCCACCTCATGGACGCGGTTGCGCGCTGCAAGCACGGTCACCTGTTCGGTGCAATCGGCCTGACCGGCAGGCGGCACCCGCATGAAGAGCGAACGTGCCAGGTGGTCTGCGGCGGCGCGGGCATCGGGCGGTTTCATCGCAGCCCCGAAGAAAAACGCCGCTGCTGCTGCCTCCCCTTTGCCCCGGACTTCGCGGAATCCGAGGCCGGTGAGCAGCCGGTAATTCTCTTCCAGGTGACCGAAGAGCTCGGTATTTCCCGGGGTGTAGTCAAACATCATCGTGACCGAAAGGCCTTCGATCGCGCAGAGCTTCCGGAGCACGCCGATTTCAGGCACCGAGAATTCATCGAATCCGGCGAGGGAGACCGTTTCGACCTGCGGGAAGAGCAGGCGGAAGGTCGCGTTGAACTGCTCGCGGGAACACGTGACGGCGAGGTCCCGCTCGATGCCCTCGACGTCCTCGACGCCGAGCGAGGAGAGGCGGGCATCGTAGGCCGCATAGACGGATGCGACATCGGCCAGCATCGGCCGTTCATCGGCCCCGGAGAGTTCCATCTCCTCTGCAAGGTCCGCGGGTGTGACGCCCGCTTCCTTGAGGTTGACGATCACGTCGACGAGCCGCTCGAAAGTCCCGCGCGGAAGGTCTTTGTTCCCGCTGCGCGGCACGAAGTACCGGAGAGTTTCTGCCGCAGACTGCACGGCTCCCTGGAACAGGAGCGTCTGTGCGGCTCCCTCCACAACGTGGCGGGAAGAGGGCGACGCGGCAAAGAGCGCACGGCAGAGTGATTCGAGTGTATGGAGGGCGAGTGCAGGCGCGACCGCACCCGGTGCCAGCCGCATGATCCCGCGCGTGAGGTGCCGGATGCGCCGCCTGGTCGGCACGATCACCAGACAGCCGTCCATGCGGGACCTGCGCACCCGTTCGTCGAAGGGGAGCAGCGGAGCGGCGGGACCGTGATGGAGAATGACCGGCATGACCGATGGTACTAAAAAAAAGGAGGAGCTACAACCGCCTGTGATCCTTGCAATTGGCGGCATGAATCAGCACATTGGTTCGTCACCGGACCATTCCCGCGGCGCATCAGGCACCACCCGGATCCCACGATGCCTTTTCAAACCGCAGCACTCATCCGCCCGAAGCACTGGATCAAGAATCTCGTCATCTTCGCCCCGCTGATATTTGCCAAGGAACTGTTTGTCGGCGATCAGGTGGTGGCGGCGGTGCGGGCCTTCCTGGCATTCTGTCTCACCGCAAGCGCCGTCTACATCCTCAATGATATCGCCGATGTCGAGGCAGACAGGGCGCACCCGGAGAAACGGAACCGGCCCATCGCCTCCGGGCATATGAGCGTGCGCAGTGCGCTCGTTGTTCTGGGGGTCGTGATGGTCCTGGCGGCGCTCCTGTGCATCGGCATGCGCACCCGGTTTATTCTCCTTCTCGTGGTCTATTTCGCCCTCAACATCGCGTACTCGTTCCGCCTGAAAAATGTCATGCTGCTCGACGTTTTCATCATCGCGGCGGGGTTCATGCTGCGCGTGCTGGCGGGTGCGTATGCCATCGGAGTGGAGGTCTCGAGCTGGATTGTGCTCTGCTCAATGTTCATCTCGTTGTTCCTGGGGTCGGCAAAACGGCGGGGGGAGCTGATGAATTTCAGGGAGGGAGGCACGGAGGCTCCGCGGATGGTGCTGAAATTGTACAGCGTGGAATTTCTCGAGCAGATGCTGACGATCGCCGCGGCGGGGGCGGTTATTTCGTACGCGCTTTACACCGTCGCGCCCCGCACGGTGGAAGTGTTCGGGACGGACAAGCTTATCTACACGACCGTGTTCGTGATCTACGGCGTCTTCCGGTACCTCTTCCTCATCCACACGGGGGAAAAGGCCGAAAATCCGACCCGGGCGTTGACGACCGACCGCCCCATTATCGTCAACGGCATCCTCTGGATTCTCACCTGCATTTACTTCATCTATCGGTAGCTTCCATTGTTGCTTCCACGGCACACGATTTTCCCTCAGTTGACTTCCCCCCGGTGAATCTTTATATTCTTACTGGTGGCGGGGGGGGCCGACCGCCGTACGGAACCTTTACAAAGAGGGAGCACGTTGTAAAATGTGTAGGTCGGGGGCGTTTCCCCCCACTCACAACAATTCCAAGGGACCGGGATGGAAGGCAATTTTTCCAACAGAGTTCAGGATGTGATCCGGTTGAGCCGGGAGGAGGCTCTCAGGCTCGGTCATGATTACATCGGCACGGAGCATCTACTCCTGGGGGTCATACGTGAGGGGGAGGGAATCGCCGTAAAGATTCTCCGGAACCTTGGCGTCGACCTGTACAAGCTCAAGAAGGCCATCGAAGACACCGTCCGGACCTCGGGCGGGACGCTGACCATAGGGAACATCCCCCTGACCAAGCAGGCGGAAAAAGTCCTCAAAATCACCTACCTCGAAGCCAAGCTGTACAAATCAGACGTGATCGGGACCGAGCATCTGCTCCTCTCCCTCCTGCGGGACGACGACAACATCGCCGCGCAGATCCTGCACCAGTTCAATATCCATTATGACGTCGTGCGGGGCGAGCTGGACAACATCATCAGCGGGAAGCCGTCATCGCCCGCCCACGCGCAGGCGGCTGCCGGCGAGAAGAAAGCCGAGAAATCAAAAACGCCCGTGCTGGACAACTTCGGGCATGACCTGACGAAACTGGCCGCTGAAGACAAGCTTGATCCGATCGTCGGACGCGAGAAGGAAATCGAACGTGTCGCGCAGGTGCTGAGCCGCAGAAAGAAGAACAACCCTGTGTTGATCGGCGAACCGGGGGTCGGGAAGACGGCGATCGCCGAAGGACTTGCGATGCGGATCGTACAGAAGAAGGTCAGCCGCGTCCTGCACGGCAAGCGGGTGGTTACGCTGGACCTTGCCGCCCTGGTGGCGGGCACGAAATACCGCGGCCAGTTCGAGGAACGGATGAAGGCGGTGATGAACGAGCTGGAGAAGGCCAAGGACGTCATCCTGTTTATCGACGAGCTCCACACGATTGTCGGCGCCGGTGGCGCCTCGGGCTCTCTCGACGCCTCGAACATGTTTAAGCCCGCCCTCTCGCGCGGCGAGCTTCAATGCATCGGGGCCACGACGCTGGATGAGTACCGGCAGTACATCGAAAAGGACGGCGCCCTCGACCGGCGGTTCCAGAAGATCATGGTGGACCCAACCACCGTGGACGAGACCATCCAGATTCTCAGGAACATCAAGCACAAATACGAAGAGCACCACGGCGTTCATTATAACGACAAGTCCATCGACTCCGCCGTCCGGCTGAGCGACCGGTACATCACGGACCGGTATCTCCCGGACAAGGCGATCGACGTGCTCGACGAGTCCGGTTCCCGCGTTCATCTCGCCAACATCTATGTGCCGAAAGAGATCGTGGACCTGGAGGGTGAAGTCGAGAAGATCAAGCAATCGAAGAACCAGGTTGTCAAGAATCAGAATTTCGAGGAAGCCGCGCGCCTCCGCGACCTGGAGAAGAAACTTCTGAGCGACCTCGAGATCGCCAAGCGCGAATGGGAGCTCAAGGCACAGGACACGATCCATGAGGTGACCGAGGACCACATGGCCGACGTCGTCGCCATGATGACGGGAATCCCGGTCAACAAGATTGCGCAATCCGAGTCCGTGAAGCTGCTGAACATGGACAAGATCCTGAAGGAACAGGTGGTCGGGCAGGACGAGGCGCTGGTGAAGCTGACCAAGGCCATCCGCCGCACGCGGGCGGGGCTCAAGGATCCGCGCCGGCCGATCGGATCGTTCATTTTCCTCGGGCCCACCGGCGTCGGGAAGACCGAGATGGCCAAAGCGCTCGCGCGCTATCTGTTCGACACCGAAGACGCGCTCATCCGCATCGACATGAGCGAGTACATGGAGAAGTTCGCCGTCTCACGCCTTGTGGGGGCGCCTCCGGGATATGTGGGGTACGAGGAGGGCGGACAGCTGACAGAAAAAGTGCGGCGGAAGCCGTACTCTGTCGTGCTGCTCGACGAGATCGAGAAGGCGCACCCGGATGTGTTCAACATCCTGCTCAGGTTCTCGACGACGGCATCCTTACGGACAGCCTCGGACGCCGGGTCGATTTCAAGAACACGATCCTGATCATGACCTCCAACATCGGCACACGCGACCTGAAACGCACGGGCGGGTTCGGTTTCGGGGCGCAATCGGCCGCAGGCGACTACGGTGCGATGAAGACGACGATCGAGGAAGCGCTCAAGCGCGTGTTCAATCCGGAGTTCCTGAACCGGATCGACGACATGATCGTGTTCCATCAGCTCGAAATGTCACACATCATCGACATCGTCGGGATCCAGATGCGGGACATCATGAACCGCATGAAGGGCATGGGCATCGGGATCGAGCTGACGAAACCGGCAAAAGAGTTCCTCGCCGAAAAGGGGTACGACCCCTCCTTCGGCGCGCGGCCGCTGCGGCGCGCCCTGCAGCGCTACGTGGAGGACCCTGTCGCGGAAGAGCTGCTCAAGGGGAAATATCCCGAGGGAACGACCATCAAGGTGAAGGTGAACAAGAAATCCGATGACCTCCGGTTCAGCGCGATCATGCCTGGCGCGAAGGAGGAACCGGAGGACAGCGAAGAGGAGAAGCAGGTCGACGATCCCGCCCGGTGAACCTGATCCGCGGGCATCAGCACACTCCGTAGAAGTACAAGGGCGCAGCATGCAGCTGCGCTCTTTCTTTTTCTCCGCCGGCAATGGACACGATTTCAAATCTGAACGACATCCCCTCCTTCTGGGTCCTCCTTCCGATCATCCTGCTTTCCGGACTCGTGCTGGTATACCTGTTCCGCGGCGGTGATCCGGCTGTCCGGCTCCGCGCCCTGGGAATGTCGAACCGCGCGTACGGCGTCTGCCTCCTGATCGCTGCGCTGCTGACGGGCATCATGTTCCGGTTCCTCGATCCCCGTGTGGTGCCGTGGGGAGGAGGGGACGAGTATTTCGGCCGGGCGATCAACATTGCAGAATTCGGGGTGTACGGGAGAGGGACTGCTCCTTCAGCGATGTTCCCGCCCGGATACAGCTTTCTCCTCGTCCCGTTCGTCCTCGTGCTCGGCAGATCGCCGTGGGCGTTCTTCATCACGAATTTCCTGCTCCTCGCGGGGGTCTCTCTCCTGCTCAGGCAGGTCCTGATCAGCCTGGGATCGGAAGTCCGCCATGCGAACCTCGCCGGGGCTCTTTTCCTCCTGACACCGAACCGTTTGATGGCAACGCTTCTCCCTCTTTCGGACGGGCCGTTTGGGCTCATCTGGACGGCGGCATTCGCACTGTTGCTGCTCTCCAACAGGTATCCCGGCCGGCGATGGCTTCCTTTTGCGGCAGGGTGCATTGCGGGGTTTGCCGCGGTCGTGCGGAGTCCGGGGATCCTCTACATCATCCCGCTTGTCGCGGGGATTCTGGCGTGCCGCGCGGAACGATGGCCGTCGCGGCGCCTTCGTGCCGCGCTGCTGATCGGGGGGGCCGTCCTGGCGCTGACACCGTGGACGGTCAGGAACTATCTGCTATGGGGGAAAGCGGTCCCGGTATCCAATAACGGCGGATTCAATCTTGCGGTGGGGAACAATCCCTCGCAGCCCGTCACGTGGAATCCGTACTGCGACACGTCTGCCGCGTTGAGACTCTCCGTCGCAGACGCCGGCGGTGCGGGGTGGAATGAAGCACAGAAGGACAGTTTCCTTGCAGGGCAGGCGCTCCGCTACATGCTTTCGACGCCGGGCGGGACGCTTACGAGGGGAGTCGGGAAGATCGTCCGCACCATCAACTCGGACGCCTACAGTTTCGGACTTCTGGAGACATACACGAACGCACGCCGGCTGATTTTTCCGCTCCGGTCGGAGTTCCCGCACAACCGCACCGCAGCCAACATCGGTCAGGCGTTTTATTCGGTGTACTACCACGCGCTGTATCTGCTGAACGGAGTTTTGTATTACCTGATGCTTGGCCTGACATTCCGGTTCCTGCTGACCGAGGGGCGGAGGCGCTCCCCTGCCGCCATCGTGATCATCGCGCTGGCGGTTTGCGTTGCGGCGGTCGTGTTCATTTTCTTCGGGTTGAGCAGGTACAAGGAGCCGCTCAGTGCGGTGATGGTTCTCTACGTTGCCCTGAGGGCCTATTCTGCGGGGCGGGGAGGGGAGTCCGGCGGCGGTGCGGAGCGTGCAGGCACCGTAGGACGGGGCCGTCCGGGCACGGCGATGAGCGGCTGAGTGTGCCGCGGTTCAGGCGACGAGCCGCGCCATCAGCTTGCGCTTCGCGATGGGGAGAACGGTCTCGGTATAGGGGAATTCCAGGTCGACCTCACATTCGTAGGTCGCCGAGTTCGGCAGCTCGGGATACTTTTTGAGCAATGCCAGTTTTACAGACTCGCGCGGACGCTTCACCACCCCCTCTTCGATGGATTCAAGAAGGACGCTTTTCAGACCCCGAAATTTTTCACGCGGTGAGGAGAACAGGGACACTTCATACCGGAACACGTAGAGGAGAGATGCGTGGAGGTCGGGAACAAACCAGTATCCCTCCATCCGGTAGGCAGGAAGAATCCCCACCTCCTCGATGGCGATGTGTTCTTCCACGAAGTTGTAGATCTCAATCCCCTCCTCAATCACCTGTCTGATCAGCGGAAGCGCCCACGCGACCAGGGCCAACGCCTGGTCGATATCGAAGCTCTCTTCGGCGGATGCATCAAACAGAAGCGCATGGTGTTCCACGTCGAGTCCGGTGAGCCGGCGCGGGAAATTGCGTTCGAGGTCGTCTTTCTTCTCAAGCACATCGCCGAGGTCTTCCGCGAGCCGGATGAGCGATGCGAGGTGGGGATAGAGGCGGCTGTGTGCGAAGTGGCCCCGGATCGCCTTCAACTCCTTCAGGATCCGGTACTGTCTGAGTTCGGCATCGTTGGGACCCGACAGGAACATCTCCATCCCGAGTGCATCCATATCACCCTCCCCGATGGTGTGACAACCGGCGGTCCTGCACCCTTCACCCCGGACGCGCAGTGCCAACGAGCGATCGATCCTGCCTGCAATGGTACAAGGAATATGCCAGTGAGTCAACTGCGACGGAACCTCGTCAGAAACGGGCAGGAAGGGGATGGGAAGGATGGATGAGAGGAAAAATCTTCCTCAGCGGGCGTCCTCCGTGACCTTCTTCAGTTCTCTCACCATATCGTAGAACTCCTCCAGCTCCATTTCCTTCAGGAAAATCATGCCGCGCGCCGCCCGGAGGCGCGGATGGTCATTCTTGAGGAAGTAGTCCTTTCCGAGACATGTCTTGACCATGCCGTACTGCTCCACCTGAATCCGCTGCGCCAGGCGGGAGAACGGTCCGTCGTACTCATAGCTCGGGAAGGACGCCGCGCTCTGGGAACCGAAGCAATTCATGAACGCCGTATCGAGCATGGATATGGAATTGAGCGACACGGGAACCATCAGGTTGGCCTCGGCGATCCTGTACCGGTACCAGACATTGCGGTAGCCCCAGACGCGGATATTCCGGTCGCCGCTTTTTTGGGAGTAGATTTTCAGCGCTTCACTCACCGCCTGCAGCGCCTTGTAGTGCGTGTCGGGTCCGCTCCCTTCCGGGTCGAACGCAACGGACACCACATTGGGCCTGACCTTCTCCATGACTTCCGTGATCGGGAGGACATCCCGGTGCACTTCCGGCTCCCGGGAGAATATGTCGCCCGTGTAGAAACCGAGCCGCAGGGGAAAGATGGCGGAGGATTCGATGCCGAAGTAGGCCCAGAGGAGCTCGACTTCCCATTCGCGCGTCATGCCCTTCAGCAACTGGATATGCGGCGGGTCTTTTGCGCCCGGATACTGGCTGTGCAGGTAGCCGATAAGCTCCTTCACGCGGCTCCGGATCGTCGGCAGGTCGTGCGTCTGGTAGTGTCCGATCAGGTTGCGGAGGAGCCGGTGCGCTTCCGCCTCGGCCT
>JBGPYM010000282.1:0-3839 GCA_041493205.1 Bacteroidota bacterium | reverse complement strand
GGCATTCAACATACTCGGGCAGAAAGTCGCAACGCTCGTCAACGAAGTGAGGGAGGTGGGGGTGTACGAGACCCGCTTCGGTCCGGGCAATCTTGCGAGCGGGGTCTATATTTGCAGGCTGACAACGACGGGGGGAGTTTCAACGAGGAAAATGATGCTGTTGAAGTGAGCCCGGCGCGAATCGAACGCGCAACCTACAGCTTAGAAGGCTGTTGCTCTATCCATTTGAGCTACGGGCCCGGAGTCGCCAATCCCGCCATAAATCGGCGGGATTCTTTTTAGGATCGGAATGGAATATACCAATCTGGCTCCGGGGAAGCAATTTCGACCATTCTGGCGCTGGATGCGGGCTTCTTATTTCTTGAACCGGCAATTTTCACCTTCCGTAACCTTTCAATCCCTCCTTGTGTATACTCCTTATCCAATCTTCATCCCACCTTACCCACCAGGGAGCACCTCCATGATCCATCGCCGCATTCTGTCTGTTGCTGTTTTCCTCATACTGTTCTCTACCTCGCTCGTCGCGCAACCTGACGCCGATCAGTCAAGAATTGCCCGCGTCGAAAACGGGCTTGTCACTCCGGTGCTCGTCAAGGGAGGAAAAACCTGGAACATCCTTGAGAGGATGAAATTCTACAACGTTCCCGGTGTGAGCGTCGCGGTCTTCTCAGACAACCGCATCCAGTGGGCGAAAGGATACGGCGTGATGGACGTAGACACCGGATTACCCGTGACCGATCGGACGCTCTTCGTTGCCGGATCGGTCAGCAAGCCGGTCGCCGTCATGGGAGCCCTTCGCCTGGTGGAAGAGAAGAAACTCTCTCTCGACAGGAACATCAACGAATATCTGACGTCGTGGAAGCTGCTCGATAACGACCTCACGAAGAAGGCTCCTGTAACTCTTCGATTAATTGTGAGCCACAATGCAGGGATGACCATCCACGGGTTCCCCGGATATGCCCAGGGAGAGGCGGTGCCAACGGTTGTGCAGATTCTGGACGGAGTGGCGCCGGCCAACACCGAACCTATCCGGGTTGACCTCGAACCAGGGACGCGGTGGCGATATTCCGGAGGGGGCATTACGATCATGCAGCTTGCTATGGCCGACGTTTCCGGGAGGCCTTTCACAGAGATCATGCGGGACAAGGTGCTCGGGCCGATCGGGATGACGAGCAGCTCGTATGAACAGTCGCTGTCTCCCGAACGGCTTGCTCTCGCCGCTTCCGGACACGACGGCAGCGGTCATGTCATCGCCGGAAAACGGCACATCTATCCGGAGATGGCAGCCGCCGGACTCTGGACCACGCCGACCGATCTCGCCAAATTCGCCATCGAGGCGGGGCTTTCGGCTCGAGGAGCGTCGAACAAAGTCCTCTCCACGGCGATGGCGAAACTCATGGTGACGCCCCGCATGGCAACCACGGAAGGCGATTCCATGGCGCTCGGTTTTTTCGTGGAAACGCATGGCACGTTGGCGTATTACGGCCACGGCGGCGCGGATGCCGGGTTCATCTGCATGCTCATCGCCCAACGTGAAGGAGGATATGGCGCAGCAATCATGACGAACTCCGACGGGCGGCCGATGCCGTTGATAAGAGAGATCCTTCGAAGCATTGCCGGAGAGTACGGATGGGATGGCTACCTTCCCGCTCCTGTCGAGGTGATTACACTCAACCCCGCAGTGCTGGACAAGTCCACCGGGAGGTACCGGCTCGGGTCGGACAATGTCCTCACTGTGCGGAGGGACGGAGACCATCTCACGGCACGGGAATCGGTGGAGGAGGAGTTCCAGCTTCTTGCGGTAACGCCATCAGAGTTCATACGCACCGACAGGGATACCCGCTATTCATTCCCGCCTGAGGGAGACCGGGCCGCTTCTGTCGTCGTTCGCTCTCCGGACCGCACCGCATCCGCCCAGCGCATGCACAACATACTTTTCGCGCCGATTGAGCAGCTGCGACTTGGTCAAATCGATGACGCGGTCGAGGGATATCGTTCGATCCGGAAGGGGAATCCCCAGGATGACGCAGTGAATGAAAACCGGCTCAACAATCTTGGGTACCGGTTTCTTGGAGAGAAGTTGTATGATGCGGCGATTGCGCTGTTCGCACTCAACGTGGAGTTCTACCCTGCATCGTGGAATGTCTACGACAGTCTCGGCGAGGGGTACATGAACAGGGGCGACCGGCAGCTTGCGATTGAGAATTACGAGCGGTCTCTCAAGCTCAATCCAAAGAATGCAAATGGGGAGAAGATCCTTGAGAAACTGAAGGGGATGAAGTAGCGGGTTGAAGAGACACCGGCGGCGGTGGTGCCACTGCCGGGTTTGACGGGCAGGGACGGGCCAGGTTTGACGGGCGGGGACGCCCGTGCTACTACTAGCATTTCAAGATCAGCCACCGGCGGGGACGCCGGTGCTACTGCAGTGGTTATTCGGAGGGAGTCGGGGCGACAGGATTCGAACCTGCGACTTCTTGGTCCCAAACCAAGCGCTCTAGCCGGGCTGAGCTACGCCCCGAAGATATATCCACACTCGCACTGTTGCCTGAGTTTAGTCCCGCACTCAGTAGAGCTCGGTAGCGGGATCCTCAATCCGCATCGGGGTTAGCGTTTCGCTAACCCCGTGCGGATTGGGACTACGCCCCGAATTGACTATGTAGGATTCTGCGCCTCCGGTGCATGGTGGTACCGCTTGGCGCAATCCGGGCATATGCCGTGCGTGAAGTCGGCATCCGAGTGAACCGTAATGTAGTTTTCCACCGACTCCCAGTTTCCGTCGTCGTCCCGTATCCGCTTGCACCAGGCGCAGATAGGAAGAAGACCGCTCAACTGCTTCACCTCCGCCATGGCTGCCTGAAGCTCCCCGTTCAGCCGTATTTCCTTCAGAATGTCGTACTTAATGCGCGCCAGCGCAAGGGCAAACATGACGAAAATGCCGGCCCGCATGAGGATATTCCAGGCCTCCGGCCAGTAGGAAATTTTGCCCGCGTACCGGAAGTCGAGAATCGTCCAGACAACGCTGCAGATCAACCCGGTCACCACCCCCGCCGAGCGGTTTGCCCGCAAGGCCACTATCCCAATCGGAAGCAGGTAGAACGGAGCGACGCTCCCGATGATGCCTGTACTCCCCTTCAGAAACCCGATCGCAAGGGTAATAATCGCAATGAGAATTGAGCTCAAAACGACCACAGTGCCAACCGAAGCTTTGCCGAGATAGTTGACAATACGGGGAATAATGAATTCCCGATCCGCGAAATTCTGCAGCAGCGTCATTTTCATGACTCAATATAAGACACTTTCGCAGAGTTTCAAAACGGGCTCTCAAAGGGTGTTGGCTGGCGCACAGCGGGGGATTTTGAGGGAGGAGTCTAATCGATAACTGTCAATCGATAATCGACAATTATTTACCGATGAGGGGAAATAGTTGGGAGAGGCCGCCGAACTGCTGGCGGTCTCCCCCCACGTATTCTCAGCGCACGAGGAGCATTTTCTTTGTCTCCTGGAAATCGCCTGCCTGAAGGCGGTAAAAATACGCGCCGCTCGAAAGGGATCGAGCGTCGAAGGTCACCTGGTGGATGCCGGCCGGCAACGATTCATTGACAAGCACCGCAACTCGCTGTCCGGCCGTATTGAACACCTCCATGACCACATTTGCGCCGCGGGGGAGATCGTACCGGATGGTGGTTGCGGGGTTGAACGGATTTGGGAAATTCTGCTCAAGCGCAAAATCCTTCGGGAGCCCGGATCCCCCGCCTGTCCCGGCAACTGCGCCCGGAGCTATGACCGACGCGGTCAGCGGATTTGTGATCGTCCCGGTGATGGCGGTGCCGATCTCCGAT
>JBGPYM010000095.1:0-10849 GCA_041493205.1 Bacteroidota bacterium | reverse complement strand
CACAGCGCGCGCTTCGTGCTGATCAACGATATTTACGGCGGCAGTATCTACCGGTTCAGGACCTACGGCGCGAATACCTCCGCGTCCTATCCGTTCGACCGCTTCAACAGGATCGAGTTCGGCCTGAGCTGGTTCAACATTTCCCGGGAAAATATCGAGGTGGCGTCGGACCCCATCCAGTACCGCACGGTCCTGCTTCCCAGCCTGAGTTTCACGCACGACAACACCCTCTGGGGATACATCGCGCCGATGACCGGCTCGCGCTACAAGGTAAACCTGTTCGGTACGCCGCGCCTCGGAGCAAACGGGCTCAGCTTCTTCAACGTCACCGGGGATTACCGGACGTATCTGCGGCTCGGGAGGAATTACAGCTTCGCGATCAGGTTCTCGGGAGGCGGGAGCTTCGGGCAAAATCCCCAGAAGTTCATCATCGGCGGGACGGAAAACTGGATCAACAGAACGTTTGAAGGAGATTACATTCCGCTCCAGAATGCGGAAGACTACATCTTTCTGCAGGCAGGTCTTCCCCTGCGCGGCTACAATTACAATGCGGCCATCGGGTCCAGGTACGGACTCTTCAACTTCGAGTTCCGCTATCCGCTCTTCGCCATTCTCCAGGCAGGGCCGCTGCCGATCGGGCTCCAGAGCCTCGGCGGCGTGATATTCTTCGACGCGGGCTCCGCCTGGAACAAGGAACGTGACTACGTGGCCTTCACGAAGAATGCACAGGGGACGACCGTGGCGCGCGACCTGCTCATGGGCATGGGGACCGGCGCCCGCATTTTCTTCCTGGCGTTCCTGGTCCGATTCGACGTCGCCTGGGCGTGGTACGTGGACGGGTTCTCGCAGCCGAAATACTATTTCTCGCTCGGCACGGACTTCTAAGGTGCGGCCTAGTTCATCGGCAGTTTCACGGTGAACACCGAGCCTGTGTGCGGATCGCTTGCGACGTCGATGCTGCCCCGGTGGAGCTCGGCGATCCACTTTGCAATGGAGAGCCCGAGTCCCGTACCTCCCATCTCGCGTGATCGGGCCTTGTCCACGCGGTAGAACCGGTCAAAGATTCTCGGAATATCCTCCGCGGGGATCCCTACCCCCGTATCCGCCACGCGGAACACTGCAACACCGTCCTGGCGCGATACCGCCAGCGTGACCTTTCCCCCTTCCGGCGTATACTTGATCGCGTTGTCGATCAGGTTCAGGAACAACTGACGCAGCCTCCCGCGGTCCCCCACGATCGTTATCGACGCGCCTGTTTCCAGCGTCACATGAATATGCTTCCTTGATGCGAGGATCTCGCTGTCTTCATACAATTCCTCCACGAGGGTCTTCAGGTCCACCTCGGAGAATTCAGCGCGGTACAACCCCTGGTCCGCCTTTGCCAGCGTCAGAAGGTTGTCAATGATCGATGTCAGGCGGAGGATTTCCTCCAGGGTGCTCTCAAGGACGCGGCGGTATTCTTCAGGCGCTTTCGAGCTGCGCAGGGCAAGCTCGATTTCTCCCCGCACGATGGTCAGGGGTGTACGGAGCTCATGTGATGCATCAGCCGAGAACTGCCGGATCTGCGCGAAGGAATCACGCAGCCTCCGTATCATCTCGTTGATGGTAAGCGTCAGGCGCCCGATTTCATCGTCGGGCGTTTTGACCGGGAGCGTCTGATCGAGATTTTCTGCTGTAATGCGGCGCGCGCGGGTGGCGATGTCGTTGACCGGCGAAAGCGATTTGTTTGCGAGCGCAAGCCCGCCGAAGACCGCGACGGCAAGCGCGAGGGGCGCGAGGACGAGGAAGATCCAGTACAGACTCTGCAGCAGTTCGCGCACTTCCTGGAGCGGGTACCCGACGAGATAGGTGTAGTCCTTGTCGCGCGCAAGC
The DNA here is from genome assembly GCA_041493205.1 of Bacteroidota bacterium. Taxonomy (GTDB): domain Bacteria; phylum Bacteroidota; class Ignavibacteria; order UBA10030; family UBA6906; genus JBGPYM01. Next base: position 8,977 of record JBGPYM010000095.1, on the reverse strand, counting down.
GCGATGCGGATCGGTTCCCCGTTCAGCCATCCCGTCGTGAGGACGGTCGCGTTCATTCCAACCGTGTCGGTGAACACCAGGCTGTCCGTTCCAAGGTTGTAGGAACGGTAGATGGCCGTCCCGCGGCGGTCCGTGAACTGGATATACGTCTTCTTCGGGCTCTGCAGGGTATGCTTGAAGATCTGGTTCCAGATCTCATCCGCCTCTTCCGTCGTATCGCGATCGGCCTCGCCGGATGCCCCGGGCATCTGCCCCGCTTTCTTCCGAATCATCGTATCGATTGACCGCCTCCCCGGCCGCACCTTGCCTGCCTGCGGCTGGATGAATTCCCTGACCCAGCGGACTTCGTTTTTCAGCGAGAGGTCGAGATTCTCGGAGAGGGTCTTGCTGGTGAACATGTAGGAAATCGCTCCGAAGAGCAGCAGCGTGGAAAGCACGAGCAGGGTGTACCAGAGCGTCAGGCGGGCGCGGATGGATTGCATGCGGATCTTCACGGATCACTCCTCCCGCATGACATAGCCAACCCCGCGAACGGTGCGAATCAGCTTCGGCCAGGGGTCGCGGTCGATCTTGGACCGCAGGTGGTTGACGTACACGTCGATCAGATTCGTGCCGGTGTCAAAATTGTAGTCCCAGATGTGCTCGGAGATGATGGTGCGGCTGAGCACCCGGTCCTTGTTCCGGAGGAAAAACTCCAGCAGCGCATATTCTTTGGCCGTGAGGTCGATGGCCTGACCGGCGCGCCGAGCCTTGTGCGTCACGGTGTCCAGTTCGAGATCCGCCAGCGTGAGCACAGTCGATTTTTCCAGCGTGCCGCGGCGGAGAAGCGAGCGGATGCGCGCAAGCAGTTCTGCAAATGCGAACGGTTTGGTCAGATAGTCGTCGGCCCCGCTGTCCAGCCCCGCCACCTTGTCGTCCGTGGTTGTCTTTGCCGTGAGCATCAGAATCGGCGCTCCGCCCCCGCCCGCCCCGTAGCCCCGCGTCAGTTCGATGCCGGACATTTTCGGCAGCATGACATCCACGATGAGCAGGTCGTACTCGGCGGTCCGGGCCATGCCGAGGCCTTCCTGTCCGTCGTGCACGGTGTCAACGGCGTAATCTTCTTCCTCGAGCCCCTGCTGAATAAAGCGGGCGACCTTCTTTTCGTCCTCGACGACGAGAATGCGCATGATGAAAACTACGGCATTTCCCCCCGAGTTGCAAAGCCGCCCCGGTGGACTCTTTTCGTATTTTTCTCTATATTGACCCGCATCGCGACAATCGGAACTGAATCCGGAATGAAATCCGCTGTCCTCCTCTGCTGTGCCGCCCTGCTGGTGTTCCCGGGATGCTTCCGCACGATTGCAGTCTCGACCGTCGGAGGAATCGTGGACGAAGGCTTCGACGCTTTCACGTCGGAGGACGACCTCGACTTTGCCGAGCAGGCGCTCCCCGGAAACCTGAAGCTCCTCGATGTCCTGATCAAGAACTCGCCGGACGATGTCCGCCTCCTCCGCCTTGCCAGCGAGGGATACGCCAGCTATGCGCTCGCATTTCTCGAGGGGAAGGACGACGCCCGCGCGCGCGGCTTCTATCTCCGCGCGCGCGATTACGGGCTCCGCATCCTCCGGCAGGACAAACGCCTTGCGCGCGCCCTCGACGGATCGCCGGATGATCTCCGGGCGGAACTTGCGCGGCGGGACATCGACGATGTTCCGGGCGTGTTCTGGACAGCCTTCGGATGGGGGGGCTCGATCCAGCTCTCGTTGACCGATCCGGCAGCGCTCGCCGACCTGCCGCGTGCGGAAGCGATGATGGACTTTGTTGCCCGCACCGATTCCGGCTACTACTACGGCGGTGCGCATCTCTTTCTCGGGACGCTGTACGGCAGCAGGCCCAGAATGCTCGGCGGCAACCCCGAGATATCCCGTATGCACTTTGAAACCGCCCTCCGGCTCAACGGCGGCACCTTCCTTCTGACGTATCTGTATTACGCCCGCTCGTACGCCGTGCAGACACAGAACGAAGCCCTGTTCGAAGAGCTGCTGACCAAAATACGCGCAACCCCCCTGGATGCCCTTCCTGCATTCCGCCTGGGCAACGCGGTCGCCAAGCGGAAAGCCGAAGCGCTCCTGGCCAGAAAATCGGAATTGTTCTGACCACATCACGCACCCCCGGAGACATCGTGAAGAACCTCATCCTTGCCTGTGCCGTGCTGGTTGCCGCGCTCGCCTCCCCGGCCGCCGCGCAGCAGTATACCATCAAGTTTGCATCGATCGCCCCCGAGGGGAGCACCTGGACGAACGTCCTGCGGGAATACGACAAGGCGGTCCGCGCCGAGAGCAATGGCCGCCTGGGATTCAAAATATACGCCGGTGGCGTCCAGGGAGAGGATAAGGACGTCATCAAGAAGATCCGGCTCGGTCAGATTCACAGCGCCGGATTCACGGGTGTCGGACTCGGAGAAATCGCGCCGAAGGTGCGCATTCTCGATTCCCCGTTTCTCTTCCAGAATTACGACGAGGTCGATTACGTGTATCATGCGTTCGACCCTGAATTCGACCAGGCGTTCCGCGAGAACGGCTACGTACTGCTCGGCTGGGCGGAGGTGGGATTCGTTTATGTGTTTTCGAACACGCCGGTCCGGACGCTTGCGGACATGAACGGAGTCAAGATGTGGATGTGGGAGGGGGACGTGGTGGCGGAGGCGACGTTTAAGGCGTTCAACATCAATCCCATCCCGATGTCCGTGGTGGATGTGCTGACGTCATTGCAGACCGGCTTGATCAATGGCGTGTACATCTCCCCTTATGCGGCCATCGCACTGCAATGGAACACCCGGGTGAAGTATATGATGTCGGTGCCGCTGGCCGATGCATGCGGCGCCGTGGTCGTTTCAAAAAAAACCTTTGATGCGCTCCCCGCGGACCTGCAGGAAATCCTGCTCCGGAACGGGAGAAAGTACATGGCGGAGCTGACGAAGAAGAGCCGCCTGGAGAACGCCGACGCAATCCCCACCATGAAGAAAAACGGACTGCAGGTGATCGAGGTGAATTCCTCTGTGACGCTGAAGGAATATGCCGCAACAGGGAAGCTGGCACGGCAGGCCCTTGCAGGGAAATTGTACGACCAGGGGTTCCTCGACCGCGTGGAGAAATCCCTTGCGGAATTCCGCTCCCGCAAAGGCGCCGCTCGATGAACCTGCTCCGGTCTCTCGGACGACTGATCACGCGCATCGAGGGGTGGTGCCTCGTGCTGTTCCTCAGCATCATGGTCGTCATGGCATTTCTTCAGGTCCTCCTGCGCAACTTTTTCGGCACGGGGATCAGCTGGGGAGATCCGCTCGTACGGCAGATGGTGATGTGGGTGGGATTCACAGGGGCGGCGCTTGCGGCAAGCGGCGACCGGCACATCAGCATTGACGCGCTGACGAGATTCATCGGCGAGCGCATCCGGCATGCCATCAAAGCAGCGACCAATGCCTTCGGCGCCGTCGTCTGTTACTATCTCACCGCCGCCGCGTGGGGACTGGTCATGAGCGAGAAGGAGGCGGGCGGCACGCTATTCCTCGGCATTCCGCAATGGGGCGCGGAAGCGATCATCCCTGCCGGCTATCTCCTGCTCTGCATGCACTTCTTCCTGAATGCCCTCGAAAGCGGGATCATGGCGTTCAGCCGCACACGGGCGAAAGCCTGACGCATGGAAACAATCCTTCTGGCCGCCGGCATTACGCTGATCGCCCTGCTGGGTGCCCCGCTCTTCACGGTCTTCGGCGCGGTCTCGATGCTCGCCTTCTCTTCGGAGGGGATCGATCCGTCGGTGATCATGGTGGACCTGAACCGGATCTTCACGAATCCCACCCTTGTCGCGATTCCGCTCTTCACGTTCAGCGGCTACATGCTCGCGGAGAGCAAAGCGCCGATCCGGCTGGTGAATCTCGCGCGATCCATCTTCGGCACCATTCCCGGGGGGCTGGCGGTGGTGGCCCTCGTCACAAGCGCACTCTTCACGGCGTTCACCGGCGCCTCCGGCGTGACCATCATCGCGCTCGGCGGACTCCTCTATCCGATTCTCCTGAAGGAGAATTATCCGGAGAAATTTTCGCTTGGGCTGATCACAACGACAGGGAGCCTCGGCCTCCTTTTTCCACCGAGCCTTCCCATTATTCTCTATGCGCTGGTGGCATCGATCAGCATCGACAAGTTGTTCGCAGCGGGGCTCCTGCCGGGGATTCTGCTGGTCGTTATCCTGACAATCTACTGCATCCGTCAGGGGAAGAAGTTCAATCTGCCGCGGCACGCCTTCACCTGGTCCAACGTCCGGTCAGCGTTCAGAGGTGCCGCCTGGGAACTTCCGCTTCCCGTGGTAGTGATCGCCGGGATTTATTCCGGCGCATTCACCGCAACGGAGGCAGCCGCGGTCACAGCGTTTTACGTGCTGATCATTGAAGTGTTCGTCTACAAGGATCTCAAGCTCTTCTCCGATATACCGCGGGTCATGCGGGACAGCATGACCCTCGTCGGCGCGGTCCTCATGATTATCGGCGTTGCCATGGGGCTCACCAACTTCCTGATCGACCAGGAAGTGCCGAACAAGCTGTTCGCAATGACCCAGGAGTTCATCCAGAGCCCCACGATGTTTCTGGTTGTGCTCAACGTGTTCCTGATTATTGTGGGGATGATGATGGATATTTTTTCGGCCATCATCGTGGTCGTTCCGCTGATCAAGCCGATCGCGGAGGCGTACGGGATCAACCCGGTGCACCTTGGCATCATCTTTTTAACAAACCTTGAAATCGGTTACCTCACTCCCCCCGTGGGACTGAATCTCTTCATTTCCAGCCTCCGGTTCGAAAAACCGGTGTTCACCGTCGTGCGCGCGACGCTGGTGTATATCGGGATCCTCCTGGTGGCGCTCATCATTATTACCTATGTCCCCTGGCTCAGCCTCTGGCTGGTTGACGCCCTCGGCGTGCGGTAAGCACGCATCGCCCCGATGCCAGGCAGAGGGCACCTGTCATGATCATCCGCCTCACTCTCCCCGAACGCCTGCTGCGCCGTGCGCATCTTCTCCCGCTTCCTGTCATGGACGCTTTCGGCGGCGTGCTCTTCGGGCGCGTCCTTGCCATTGCAGTCCGCCGGGGGCTCTTCGAGGCACTCGCAGAAGGTCCGCGCGGGTGTGACGCCCTGGCTAGGGAGACGGGATTGCACGCCGAGGCCGCAGCGCTGGTCGCGGACGCTTCCGTGGAGGCCGGCTACCTTGTGAAGCGGGGCGGCGGGTATGCCCTCTCGCCGGAAGGGAGAAAATGGCTCTTGAAGGACTCTCCCCACTCGCTTGTCTTTCTCATCCGGTATTTTGAGACGCTCCATGAGCGGTGGCGCAATGTCGAGGCCGCGATGGTGGACGGGAAACCTGCGAAGGTGTATTACGAGGGCTTCTCCACGGAGGACTGGCGTGTCTATGCGCTGGCCATGAGGGACCTTGCGCGCCTCGTGCTGCCCGTCGTGATGCCCAATATCCGTCTCCGCAGCGACGCCTCGCTTCTGGTTGATGTCGGAGGGTCGCACGGTCTGTATGCGATCGAATCCTGCCGGCGGCACCCGGGGCTCAATGCCGTGGTCATGGATTTCGGTCCCGCGCTGCAGGTTGCGGGAGAATTCGTGCGGGGAGCTGCGATGGAGAAGAGGATACGACTGCTGGAAGGGGACATCCTGCACACGCCGATTCCGTCACCGGCGGACTGTGTGCTTCTCTTTAACGTGATTCATGGCCTCACCGGCGAGCAGAATCGAGACCTGATTGCGCGAGCGCTCGGGGCGTTGCGTCCCGGCGGGAAACTGTTCATTCTGGACCAGTTGAAGAGTGAACGGGGGGGCTCGGGTCTGGGACGGTTCGTCCCGCTGATGGTTGGATTGAATCTCCTGAGCGAATCCGGCGGAACCGCGTATCACCCGGACGAGGTGCGGGAGTGGTGTGCGTCCGCGTCATCGCAACGGCGGCACCGCCTTCGCCTCCCCGGTCTTACGCTCGTCGTAGCCGTGCGTTAGTTTCGTTACTCGGTGTCGATGGGCTGTTCGAGCGTTGTCTCAAGGGTCTTGAGGCGGACCATGTAGCGCCCCGGTGCCAGCCGGAGGTCGCGGACTCCCACGATGTACGTCCCCACTTCCTGCGTGCCGCTGACAAGCGGCGCGATCACCGAATCCCGGTTCCCCGGCGTCTGCAGCACGACCGAGAGCTCCACGGACGTTTTGCGTGCGAGCGAGTAGGCGATGATGCGGGGAGCGCCTCCCCGGTTCGAGAGCGACGCAGAGAGGGCGGTAGCATCGGCAAGTTTACCCTTAAGCGCGAGAAACTCGGCGAGAGTCGCTCCGGAGACCGGCGAGGGGAGACTTTCATTGTTCGCCCTGTCGACTGCCGACACCGCATAATAGTACGTCGGCCCTGCCGGGGCATCAACGGTATCGCAATACGCCGTCTCGTTGCGGGTCGTGATGGATGCCACGGACCGGGGATCGTCGAACGGTATCTGGCGCGACGGCCAGCGATACACAATATAATGATGCGGCCTCTCCCCGTCGGAGGGAGGAGCCGGAGTGACCCACTCCAGTTGAAACACGTTTGTTGATAGTTCGCTCACACCAATGGTGAGCGGCGCTGGCGGGGCCAGCGCATCCTTCCATGGCATGGGAGGAATTGCGGCGGGCGTTGAATACCGCTCACCCAGCATGGAAATGCTCCGGATGCTGCTAAACCGGAAAAACGACTCGCCGGCTGCCCCGGCGCGGCGGGCGGTGTCAATCTGGGCAGTGATCTGTCGAAGGATGTCCGGTTTGTAGGCGCCGATCCCCGCGTAGACCTGGCGTCCGCACGCACGTTCCTGCCAGGACTGAAGCAGCGAAGCGAAATCGGGGTCGCCATTGGTTGATCCGATATCCCAGTAGAGCTGGGGCGCGACGTAGTCAATCTTTCCCGCTCTGAGCCAGCCGCACGCATCCTGCGCGTATTCATTCATTATGCCGGAGGCGGAGTCTACCGCCGGCACGGCAAGCCCCAGGGGAGAAGCCCCGACCTTGAGGATGGGCCGGAGAGCAGTCAGCCGGTCATAACACTCGCCGATCCACCGGTCGATGTTTCCTTTCCGCCACGTTTCCCTGATCGTCCCTCCTCCGAACCGCCGGTACGATTCACCGTCGGCAAAGTCGCGTCCCGGGTATCTGCAGTAATCGAAGTTGAATCCGTCGATATCGTATTTCCGCGCAATTTCCAGAACGACGTTGACGAGATAGGAACGCGCTTCGGGATTTCCGGGGTCAATCCAACCTTCCCCCGCGTAATTGATGACCCACTCAGGATGGCTTCGCGCAGGGTGCGGCGGAAGGGTGGCGGGGACGGCGCCTGCCCCGCGCACCTTGAAGACGTTGAACCAGACATGCACCTCGAGACCGGCGGCATGAGCCTCGGCACAGAGAAACGCCAGAGGATCCCACCCCGGGTCCTTCCCCAGGGTGCCGGTGAGATTTTCGGCCCACGGTTCATACGAGGACCGGTAGTAGGCGTCCCCGCGTGCGCGGGCCTGGAAGAAGATGGTATTAAAATTCGATTTTTTGAGCGTGCGGACGATCTCGCGAAGGGATGTTTGCTGCTCGTCTCTGTCGGTGGTGCGCGGCCAGTCGAGGCCCATGGTCGTTGTCAGCCACACGGCGCGCACCTCGCGCTTTGGCGGAACGGCGGAGTGATTCTGCGCGGCAGCGGTCTCCGCAAGAGCAGCGAGGAGGAAGAATGTGAGCGCGGTACGAAGGTGCAACGGGATGCCGGCAATGATGACTGGAAACCATCGAATATACCGATGCACCCGTGCAGAATCAAGACAGCGCCCCCGGTTGAATCTCAGAGCAACCGGCGGTATATTGATCGTACACAGATGACAAAAAATCGAAGCATCTACGTCTGCCAGTCGTGCACCTTTGAATCTCCCCGGTGGGCGGGCAAGTGTCCGAACTGCGGCGCATGGAATTCGTTTGTCGAAGAACTCGCGCCGAAAGCGGGCCGCACCGCGCGCACAGGGCTGAAGCACGGCACGGCGGAGCCCGTCCCTCTGTCGGATGTGGAAGCGGCCCCTGAGCCCCGCATGGCGGTGGGGATACCAGAATTCGACCGTGTTCTCGGCGGAGGGATCGTCCCCGGATCGGTCGTACTCGTCGGGGGAGATCCAGGCATCGGGAAATCAACACTGATGATGCAGATGGCGTCCTCCCTCGCCGGCTGCGCCACGCTCTATATTACAGGGGAGGAGTCGGTCAGTCAGATCAAGCTGCGCGCCCAACGCCTGGCGGTGAAACCGCCCGAGTCGCTTCTCCTCCTGGCGGAGACGAACCTGGAAGTCATTCAGGCGGTTCTGGAGAGGTCGCTCCCCGATCTGCTGATCGTCGATTCCATTCAGACGATGTACCGGCCCGACCTCGAGAGCGCCCCGGGGACGGTCAGCCAGGTGCGCGAAGCGACCGGACTCTTCATGCGCATTGCGAAAACACGGGGGGTGCCGGTGTTCCTGGTTGGGCACGTGACCAAAGAGGGGGTGATTGCCGGCCCGAAGGTGGTGGAACACATGGTCGATACCGTCCTTCAGTTTGAAGGGGAGCGGCATCATGCATACCGCATTCTGCGGGCTATGAAGAACCGTTTCGGTTCGACCAATGAGATCGGCATTTTTGAGATGCACGACGGAGGCCTGCGCGAGGTTGCCAATCCGTCTGAAGTCTTTCTGGCGGAGCGTACGAGCGGCGCCTCAGGGTCGACGGTCGTGGCGAGCATGGAAGGGACACGTCCTTTGCTGGTCGAGGTCCAGGCCCTCGTTGCGCCCGCGAGCTACGGCGTACCAGAGCGCAGCTCGACCGGGTTCGATGCCCGGCGGCTGCAGATGCTCCTGGCCGTCCTGGAGAAAAGAGTCGGTGTGCATGTCGGCCAGTACGACGTGTTCGTCAATGTGGCGGGCGGTGTG
>JBGPYM010000252.1:0-4337 GCA_041493205.1 Bacteroidota bacterium | reverse complement strand
GTCGATCCACATCGCGTGGTTGTCGACGTGTTTGTGCTTTTCACCGAGATTCTTGAACGTTGCGCCTCCGTCCGTCGACACCTTCAGGTTCATGTCCATCGAGTAGAGGCGATCCACATCCTTCGGGTCTGCCACGATTTCGCTGTAGTACTGGGGGCTGCTGGAAACATAGTCACCCCGTTTTTCCCACGTGGCACCGCGGTCGGTGGACCGGTACAGGCCCCCTTTTTTGTTTGCCGCTTCGACCGTGGCATAGACGACGTCCGGATTGAGCGGGGCGATTGCCAGTCCGATGCGTCCGAGGTCTTCCGACGGGAGACCGCGCGTCAGTTTCTTCCAGGTTTGCCCGCCATCGACCGACTTGTAGAGCGCAGATTCCGGACCCCCGTCGATCAGTGTCCAGACATGACGGCGGCGCTGGTAGGCGGACGCATAGAGGATGTCGGCGTTGCGGGGGTCCATGACGACATCGCTCACGCCGGTGTTCTTGCTGATCGTAAGCGATGCCTTCCAGGTCCTGCCGCCGTCTGTGGTTTTATAGAGTCCCCTCTCTCCGCCGGGATTCCAGAGAGGCCCCTGCGCCGCCACATAGACGACGCTTGAATTGCGTGGATCGATCAGGATCTTTCCGATGTGCTCTGATGACGCGAGACCCATGTGTTCCCAGTTCTTGCCGCCGTCTTCAGACCGGTACACGCCGTCGCCGTAGGAGACGCTTCGCTGGCTGTTGTTCTCACCGGTCCCCACCCAGATCACTGAGGGATTGCCGGGCTCCATCGTGACACAGCCGATGGAGTACGACTTCTGATTGTCGAACACGGGGATCCACGTCGTGCCCGCATTTGTCGTTTTCCACACACCACCTGACGCAACGGCGACGTAGTAATGGCTCCGGTCGTGCGGGTTGACCGCAAAATCCACAACCCGCCCCGATGTCACGGCGGGACCGATCGAGCGGAATTTCAGGCCTTCCAGAACCGACGCCGGGATGCTTTCTTTATTTCCCGCGCCCCTGCTTTTTTTCTGCGCGGAGACTCCTGCTGCAATGAGGAACAATGCAAGGAGCCCGATCGTGATGTGCCGTGTCATTGGTCAGCGTCCCTAGTGTTGAGCGAAATGGTGAGGAGGCATCGTCAGGATTTCGAAGGGCCTCCCGGCCGGCCCCGCCCGCTGCGCCCGCCACGGCCGCCGGGGCCGTTCCGCCGGCCGCGGGGCCTCCCCCCGCCACTGCCGCCGCCGCGGTTGTTGGAATGCCGTGGGCGTGGACGCGCCTCGGAAACTCCTTCGCGAAGGGGCGGCGGAAGGGTGAGCATATCCGGTTCCGGCTGCACTGCCGGGAGATCGCGGCCGATAAACTGTTCGATATCGGGAATCTCGTACGCTTCGGTTTCTGTGGCAAAGCTCACGGACGTTCCGCTTGCGCCCGCACGTCCTGTGCGTCCGATCCGGTGAACATAATCTTCGGGGTCGAGCGGCAGGGTGTAGTTGACGACATGGCTGACGCCCTCGATATGAAGGCCGCGCGCCGCGACATCCGTCGCGACAAGAACCTTGATCTTGCCGTTACGAAAGGCCTCAAGCGTTTTTACGCGCTGGTCCTGCGAGACGTCGCCAGAGAGGAGCCCGCAGCTGATATCATACGTCGCAAGCCTATCCTTGAGAAACTGCGTTTCGTCCCGCCGGTTGGCGAACACCATCACCCGTTCGAGATTGAGCTTCGTGATGAGATTATAGAGAAGAGTGAATTTCTCATCGTTCGTGATGATGTACACGAGCTGGTCGATGGTCGCCAGCGTGATATCCCGGGGGGGCGTGACATCAATCTGGACCGCATCCCGCGTCCATGACGCCGCCAGCCTGTTCACCTCGGGGGTGAGCGTCGCGCTGAAAAACATCGTCTGCCGCTTCCCCTTCATCGGCGTGCTTTCGATGATGCGGCGGACGTCGGGAATAAATCCCATGTCGAGCATACGGTCCGCTTCGTCAATGACGAGGATTTCCACACGGCTCAGATCGATGTCCCCTTTGCGTTTGTAGTCGAGGAGCCGGCCGGGAGTGGCGGCAACGATGTCGATGGGACCTTCACCCAGCATCCGCTTCTGTTTCACATAGTCCATGCCTCCGAACACCGCCATCGACTTGCAACGGGTGTATATCCCGAGGCCCTTCGCATCGCGTTCGATCTGAAGGACAAGCTCGCGGGTAGGTGCAAGGATGAGCGCACGCGGCGTTCCCTTCTTCCTCGGCTCGGGAGCCGGGTTCTTCAGGAAATGGGTCAGGATGGTGATCAGGAACGCGGCGGTTTTGCCTGTTCCGGTCTGAGCACGGCCAGTTGCATCCAATCCCTCGAGGGTTTTCCGCATGATGCCGGCCTGGATGGGGGTACAGTACTGAAATCCGAGATCGTAAATTGCATGCATGACTTCCACCGGGAGGTCGAAGTCCTGGAATCGCACCTTGCCTTCTTCGGGCGGCACCGTGAAGACCGCGGGGTTCCATAGTTCGGCTTTCCTCGCCTCCGCCCGCGGCGGCGCAGGGCCCTGTGGTGCCCGCGGCGGTCGCTGCGGGCGATCGGGTCGCGGCGACGGACGGTCGGACCGTGGCGACGGACGATCAGGCCGCGGTGACGGGCGATCCCCGCGGGGCGATGGTCGATCTCCCCGGGGTGAGGGCCGGTCATGCTGGGGGCGCGATTCGCGCCGGTCGCGTTGCGGCGGGGGAACGCCCCTTCTGACGCGATCCCGCTCGCGCTCGCGCGGCGCACCCGGCCGGTGCGGGACGGGGGCAACGGGCGTGATGGTGGGCTTCCCGCCTTTGAACTTTTTAAACCAGTCGCTGATTTTCTTCCCGATGGAGAGTGCCAAGAGTGACTCGCTTTCCTGATTGCTGATACAAGAATGTGGGCCCGGGGAGGCGCGTCACCAGACGCGCAGACCCTGCCGGGACAAATAGACCGGAAGAGATGTAAAGGAGTGATCGGCAAGCGTGCGGAGCATCGTTCTCTTTTTGGACATTTCGCCGTCCGTCAGGATCGTCAGAGAGCCGCCGTCGCCACCGGCACCGTTGACCTTCACTCCCAGCGCGTCGAATTCCCGCGCCATGGCGATGATCTCTTCCATTTTCGGGCATACGAGGTCGCGGTGCAGCGCGCGCTGAATATCAGTGTTCTCATTCATGACGCGCCCGAGTGCGGGAAAGTCCCCCGCACACACGGCGTTCCGGGCGTCCGACGCCAGGGCGCGCAGGCGCTCCAGCCGTGTATCCGCGTGCGCATCCTCCCCCAGCCCTTCGATAACTTTCGTATGCAGCACGCTCGAGCTGTGGGGCCGCCCGATATAGATGACCGCCAGCCGGTGTTCCAGCTCCCACCAGACCGGATTGGGAATCCGGATGGGCGTCACGGTTGACGAAGGAAATTCGTGCATGGCGATGAAATTGATACCGCCGTACGCGCTCGCGAGCTGATCCTGGATGCCGCACTGCAGACCCAGCTTCTTCGTCTCGATGAAGTGCGCCAGCCCCGCCACTTCATGCGGCCCCAGGTCGCCTCCCACAAGCGCATCCAGCGCCCCGATCAGCGCCACAGACACCGCTGCGGAGGTCCCGGTCGAAGCCCCCGGCGGCGCATCGGAGAAGATGTTGATGCGGAGGGCCATGGTTGACGGAAGCCGCATGACATCAATCGCAGCTTCAATCAGGGGGTGCTTGTCATACACCACCCGGTCGGGATTGATTGCGTAGGTATGCCCGAAATTCTCGGCCGCGATCGTCACCCGCTCTTCACCTTCGGCGTGATCTTCCACGCGCACCTGCACTTCCACGTAGGGATACACGGCGATATTGAAGACCGCGCCGTGCCGGGCGAACCATGTATCCGTCCATCCCCCGACATCGCAGACACGGATCGGCGCAATGGCATTCACGATGCGGGGGAGCGTCCGGCTCATGCCCGGGCCTCGATCGCTTCGAGGACAAGTTCGGCAACGTCTTTGACGGCAGTAGTTCCCGCAGCGTCTTTTTCTTTCACCCCGTCGGTCATCATTGTCATGCAGAAGGGACACCCGGTCCCGATCACTGCCGCTCCCGTCGCCAGCGCCTCCTCCGTCCGCTCCACGTTCACCCGCTTTCCCTCCCGTTCCTCCATCCACATTCTTCCCCCGCCGGCACCGCAGCAGAAGCTACGGTCCCGGGAACGTCCCATCTCGATACGGCGGACACCGCCGATAGCGTCGAGCACGGCGCGCGGTTCGTCATACACGTCGTTGTACCGCCCGAGGTAGCACGGATCATGAAACGTCACGGCTTTCTCCGCCCCGGCCGGGACCTTCAATTTTCCC
>JBGPYM010000135.1:0-8280 GCA_041493205.1 Bacteroidota bacterium | reverse complement strand
TATAGTTCCCTCGTTCATTAGGATTCTCCCCCTTCAAGGTATTAGACAACTTTTGCGACTATCGAATGCGCCCGATGAATCGGGCAACTACATTATGATTAAAGTGTGGTGGGCAATGCCCACCCTACCAGCTACTAGCAACTAGCAACTATTTGAGCGCTTCCGCGCCGCCGATGATCTCCATAAGTTCCTTCGTGATGGCGGCCTGGCGGGCCTTGTTGTACTGGAGCCGGAGTGTTGCAATCATCTCGCTGGCGTTCTCGGTCGCATTTTCCATCGCCGCCATGCGGGCGCCCTCCTCCGCTGCGCTCGATTCAAGCAGGGCTCTCCAGATCTGGAAGTCAAGGTGACGGGGTATGATCGATAGCAGGATTTCCCGACGTCCGGGTTCGTAGATGTAATCGATTGACCGGCGGGTGGCAACGGGGGGCACTTCAGGCGGGACCGGCAGGAACTGTTCAATCACGATCCGCTGCTGTGCCACCGATTTGAACTCGTTATACACAAGGTCCACCCTGTCATATTCCCCACGGCGATATCCTTCGACCACCTCGTGTGCAATGACCTGTGCACGGGTGAACTCGGGCGACGTGAACACGCCCAGGTGTCGTGACGCAATGGCGTAGCCCCGCTTGCCGAAGAAGTCTGCCCCTTTTTTGCCGACGCAGAACAGCTTCAGCGGTTTTCCCGCCCCCCCTTCTTCCGGGAGAGATCCGGCATGCGCTACGGCGGCTTTCAGGATGTTCCCGTTGAAGGCCCCGCAGAACCCCCGGTCCGAGGTCACCACCACCATCGCCACCGCAGCGACTTCCCGCGGCGCGATGAGGTCCGCCGACGCTGCCTCCGGACCGGTCGACAGGTGGGCCAGGAGTTCTTTCATCGCCCGGGCATACGGGCGGGCAGCCACGACGGCCATCTGACGGCGACGAAGCTTTGCCGCAGCGACCATTTTCATCGCGCGCGTGATCTTCTGCGTTTTCTGGACTCCGCTGATGCGGTTCCGGACTTCGCGGAGAGTCGCCATCTCAGGATTTCACCGTCGCCTTGAACGAATCCGTGAATTGCCGCAGCACGGTCTTCAGCTGCGCGGTGATTTCATCGGTCAAATCCTTCTTCACGGCAATGGCCTGCAGCAGGTCTGCGTGCTTCACGTCCATCATCTCCAGCAGTTCCTTCTCGTAGCGACTGACTTCCTCGAGGGGAACCTCGTCCAGAAAACCGTTGGTGCCCGCAAAGATACCGACGACTTCCTTTTCCACGGGCATCGGGACGTACTGGTCCTGTTTGAGAAGTTCCACCAGGCGGGACCCGCGGCGGAGTTGGGCGAGCGTGGCCTTGTCAAGGTCGGATCCGAATTTTGCAAAGGCCTCCAGTTCCCGGTATTGTGCAAGGTCAATCCGCAGCCGGCCCGCGACCTTCTTCATCGCCTTGATCTGCGCGTTGCCGCCGACGCGGGAGACCGAGATGCCGACGTTGATGGCGGGCCGGATGCCGGAGTTGAACATGCCTGATTCCAGATAGATCTGACCGTCGGTGATGGAGATGACGTTTGTGGGAATATATGCCGAGACGTCCCCCGCCTGGGTTTCAATCACGGGGAGCGCTGTCAGGCTGCCGCCGCCAAGCTCTTCGCTCAGTTTCGACGCCCGTTCCAGCAACCGAGAGTGGAGGTAAAACACGTCGCCGGGGTACGCTTCCCGTCCCGGCGGGCGGCGCAGCAGAAGAGAAACCTGGCGGTACGATTGTGCCTGCTTGGTAAGATCGTCATAGATAACCAGAGCATGCCGGCCGCTGTCGCGGAAGTACTCCCCGAGCGTTGCGCCCGAATACGGGGCGATGAACTGCATGGGCGCGGGATCGCTGGCCGTCGCGGCGATCACCGTCGTGTACTCCATGGCCCCTTCCTGCTGAAGCTTGTCCACGACCTGCGCCACCGTGGAGCTCTTCTGGCCGATCGCCACATAGATGCAGAACACGGGCTTGACCCCTTCACGCGCGGCCTTTTCCGTGTGTGTGGTGCGCTGGTTGATGATGGCATCGATGGCAATTGCCGTCTTCCCGGTCTGGCGGTCGCCGATGATGAGCTCGCGCTGGCCGCGCCCGATCGGAATCATCCCGTCCACCGCTTTGATCCCTGTCTGCAGCGGTTCCTTGACCGGTTGCCGCTGAATGACTCCGAGCGCTTTCCGCTCGATGGGGAGGAGCTTCTCCGTCGCGATGGGCCCGCGTCCGTCCACCGGCTGGCCCAGGGAGTTGACCACGCGTCCGAGCATCTGCTCGCCGACGGGCATGGACGCCACACGGCCCGTACGCTTGACCGTATCGCCCTCCATGATCTTGCTGCTCTCGCCGAAAAGAATGCATCCCACATTGTCTTCTTCGAGGTTCAGCACCATGCCGAAGACACCGTGCGGAAATTCGATCAGCTCGCTCATCAGGGCCTTTGAGAGTCCGTAGACCCGCGCGACCCCGTCACCGACCTGCAGCACGGTGCCGATGTCGTACATGTCAACTTCCTTCTCAAACCCTGCAAGCTGCCTGCGGAGAATTGCGGAGACTTCGTCTGGTCTAACTTCTGCCATAGTCCTGTCCTCGTGAGTCCGGATTAGCTTGAATGCGGGCCGCCGGCGCGGAAACGTTCGCGGAGGATCTCGAGCTGTCGCCGGATGCTCGCATCGAGCACCGTGTCCCCGATCCGGACGACGAGACCTCCCCTGATTGCCTTGTCCAGCGTGACGCGCACGCGGACCTTCTTACGCGTGTACTGCTCCAGCGCCTGTGCAAGACCGCTTTCCTCCGCCGGCCGCAGTTCAACGGCCGACGTCACATCCACGTTGACGATGCCGAGCTTTTCATCGCGCAGCATCGCAAACTGGTCGATGATATCCGCCAGGTGGATTTCCCTTGATTTCGCGATCATCAGATCGAGGAACCCCAGCATCAGCGGCGAAACAGATTTCTCGAACAGGGCATGAAACACCGCCTTCTTCTTTGCAGACGGCACCAGGGGGCTTGCCAGCAGGAGGCGGAGCTCCCGGGAGCCTCTGATCGTTCCCGCAATGCCGTCGCAATCGGCGGCGACGCGATCAATCAGTTTTGCCGATTCTGCAACCGACATGAGTGCGACCGCATACCGGCGCGCGACGCGGAGGTTACGCATGCCTCAGGATCCCTTCGTGAGATCTTTGATTGCCGCTTCGGCCAGCTGGTGTTGTTTCGGAGTATCGAGATTCGCATCCAGGAGCTTCCCCGCGGCCGCCACCACAAGGTCGCTCACCTCCGTTCGCAACTGGAGGAGCGCCGCATCTTTCTCGCGGCGGATCTCCTCCTTCGCCTGCTCGATCATATGGCGGGAAGAGCTGTTGGCCTTCTCGATGATTTCAGCCTTCAGGCGGTCTCCCATCGCGCGCCCCTCTCTGATCAGGTGCTGCGATTGCTCCTCGGCCTGTGCGAGCTGCCTGCGGTTTTCCTCCAGTAACGATTGTGCCTGCACGCGGGCGTCTTCCGCCTCGCGCAGCGCGTTGCGGATCGTTTCTTCCCGCGCCGTGAGCGCCGCCAGCAGCGGCTTCCATGCCGCGGCACGCAGGATCACCAGCACGATGACAAACGTGATGATGGTCCAGAGGATCAGTCCCGGATTGACATCCAGCATGCCGGTCTCTCCGCGTTATGACTTGGTGGCAAGAATGATGCAGATGGCAAGGGCGAAGAACGTCGCGCCCTCAATCAGCGCAGCCGCGATCAGCATCGACGTGCGGACCTGCCCCGCGACTTCGGGCTGCCGCCCGCTCGCTTCCATCGCCGCGGCGGCAAGCTTGCCGATCCCGAGTCCCGCGCCGATGACCGTCAGGGCCGCGCCGATACCCGCTGCAAGATACCCGAGTGCTTTCGGATCCATGATGATTCTCCTTCAGAGTAAAGTGGTTGTGATGGTGCAACTGCTTTCAGACAAATTCCGGGGCACAGAGGCTAGGTGCCCTCCCGTGTGTGTCCGTGGGAGCCGTGCGCGGATTCTCCCGCCTGAATGCCCAGCCCCATGAACAGCGAGGTGAGCATCACGAAAATGTACGCCTGGAGAAACGCCACGAACAGTTCGAGGAAATTTATCCCGACAACAAATCCAAGCGGGGCGACGGCAATGAGGTACGATTTGAAGATGAAGATCAGACCGATCAGCGACACAATGACGATGTGCCCTCCCGTCATGTTGGCGAAGAGACGGATGCACAGGGCAAAGGGCTTCGTAAACAGTCCGAGAATCTCGATCGGAATCATGATCGGCCAGAGGGACCAGTGCACGCCGCCGGTCAGGTGGGCGAGGTAATGACCCAGACCCTGGGCCCGGATGGCGGAAATCTGGATCATGAGGAATGCAATGATGGCAAGCCCGGCCGTGACAGATACATTCCCCGTCGCTGAAGCCCCGAACGGGATCAGGCCGAGGAGGTTCATGATCAGGATGTAGAAAAACGTCGTGAGAAGGTACGGAAGATACCGCAGTCCCGCGGGTCCCATGTTGGGCAACACCACCTCATCCCGGATGAAGACCACGAAGACTTCAATGAGATTCCCGAACCCGCGCGGCACAGTGCGCCGCGCGTTGATACGAGCCACGATCGCGGCTGCGCAGCAGAGGAGTGCGGCCGCCACCCAGAGGAACACGACGTGCTTTGTGATGGACATGTCGACCGTGATGCCCGCAACGGTGAAGGGCGTGAACGCCGGGAGAGACACGTGCCCGAACGGGAGCTCCAGTGTCCGGGAATCCTGCACATGTTGGAGGAGCTCCGTGAAGAGGTTCTCTTCGCCTGCATGGGCGACCCCATGCTCCGCCACCGCCCGAAGGGTGTCCCCCGATGCCTGCAGCGTGTCCGCGACAGCATGCACGGTCGTGTCATGGTCCTGCATCACGAAGAAGTTCACGCCGGGCTATTCCTGATTCTTAAGTGACATTTTTTTCTGAATATGGAGAATTTCCAGAATGAGAAAGACCGCATAAAAGCCCATTAGCGATGAGGTCAGCGCCACGGGGTGAAGCCCGCCGAGCACGATGAGCGCTGCAAGCGCTCCGAGCATCACCACCATGCGCAGTCCCATCCCCCCGATGACGGCCTTGACAAACGTCGTGTACGATTTGTTGAACGAGTACTCGATCGCGGCATACCCTGCGAGCACATTGGCTGTGCTCAGGAGCGCTCCCGCGACAACAGCCGTCAGGATATCCGCCGTTCCCCAGGCCGCCAGCGGATACGTCAGCAGGATCACCGCACCGATGAGCACCACGCCGACCTGGACAGGGAACCCTCCTTTACCTTTCACTCTGCGATTCCTTCCGGCGTTGTTCCGCCTCGCTGTCTTCCTTTCTCCCCAGCGCGATCACGGTCCTGAAGAAGCTGATCAATCCCCCCGTGATGCCGACCCCGAGGCCGGCGAGCATCAGCCACGGGGCTGTGTCCAGCTTGCTGTCCAGCCATCTGCCAATGAAAAAAAAGGCAATGACCGTGACGGCCAGCTGAATCCCGAGCGTCAGGTATGGTCCGTAGACCGTCCCCCAGCTCTTCCGTTGTTCCGGCGCCGGGGTCATTGCCTCAGCGCGGCTCGCGCGACGCGGGAGATGATCCGGAGGGCGCACCAGCCATCGTGCTCTTGCCGTCAAAAACCGCTCCCTCATCCACTACCAGGCGGGCGGTCCGCAGATCGCCGCGGATGACAGACCGGCTCTCCAGCACCAGCTTCTGGGCTGCCGTCAGCGTGCCGAGCACCTTCCCGGCGATCGTGATATTCCGTGCATCCACCGAACCCTCCACAACACCGCTCAGACCGACGGCGGCATCCGACTGCGTCACAACGTTGCCGACGATCCTGCCATCGACCCGGATGCTCCCCTCCGTCTTGATATTGCCGTTGATGACGGTCCCGGTCCCGATGATGCTGAATGTGGTGGTCGCCTGGTTTCTGTCAGCCATAACTCTCCTCCCGACTTCTAGTGCGTGCGCGCGGGCGCAAGAAGGTACTCGTTGGGATCCTGCGGGACCCCGTTTTTCCACACCTCGAAATGGAGATGCGGGCCAAGACTGGTTTTCCCTGACGTACCGAGCAGCGCGATCGGCTCCCCGCGCTTCACACCGCTCAGTGCATTCTTCAGCAACGCCTGATTGTGCTTGAACACGGTGCAATACCCCCCGCCGTGCGCAATGATAATCATATTTCCATCGTCATACGTCCAGCCCGCGAAGAGGATGACGCCGTCCCCCGGCGCGTGGACGGGGGTTCCCCGCTGACCTGCGATATCCATGCCGAAATGATTCCGTGACGGATCAAATCCCTGCGTAACAAATCCTTCGACGGGGGTGAGCAGAGGGAAGGAGGCCCGGGACGGGCCGCTTGCCGTCGACACCATCGCGTAGTGCGCAGTCGTCGCGTCCGCGCCCAGATCTTCGTCCAGCGGAACGCCGATGTCCGGATCACCCGCATGCTGTAACCCCGAAGGCGGCGGGGCCGTTTCTTCGACGATCCGTTCTCCCCTCCGCGGGAGATTGCGCGCCGCCGATGTGTCCCGGGGGCCTCCCTCACCGAGCGCCTTCCGGAGCTGGGCGTTATAATCTTTTAACAGGACGACATCTTCCGCGAGCGATGCGAGACGGCGCTGCGTTTCGACAATCTGCCGGCCGTACTTTTCCTCAAGCCCGGGATTCGGGATCGGGACGTACATCGCGAGGGGGGTGTACACGAGGATGGCCAGCGTGACCGCAACGCTTGCGAGGAAACCGAGAAGCACGAGCGCCCCCATCGTGAGCCGGCTCGTGCGAAACGTCCGCGTCTTGCCCCCTTCTTCCACCGGTACCACCACCACGTTATAGAGGCGGGGCGCTTTTCTCCGCCGGGTTCCCTCCTGGGTCATGCACAGCCCTGAAAATTTGGATTTGAAATATACGGAAATCCGCTGGGAATGTCAACGAACAGTTCCGGTAACACCTTCTTACATATGCGCTTGACGGGATTCTCCGGTGAATGACCGCCACCGGGTAAGGCAATACTCCTTCATCCGTTCCTTGAAGAGCCCTCGATCGAATGTTTCGGCATGGCGCCTCAACACCAACGGGTCGAATTCGGTTTCCTTCATGGTTCTGAGCCCCTCAAGGAGCGCGTCGACGGTCTGCTGGGCGAACAATCTCCCTGTGCGGAGCTCCGGCCGGTCGATCACGGTTTCGAGAGCGCCCCCGCGAGCGAATGCCAGCACGGGTTTTCCGCAGGCCATTGCCTCGACCGGCACGATGCCGAAATCTTCTTCTCCGGGAAAGATCAGCCCCGTGCAGCCGGCATAATATGCAGCAAGCTTCTCATCCGGCTGCCATCCCTCGAACGAAATAGCGGGGCCCGCCAGTTTCTCGAGCCGCTCCCGGTCAGGACCCTCACCGACGATCAGCAGACGGTCTCCGGTCCTGTTGAATGCTTCGATGGCAAGATCGAGCGCCTTGTACGGCACGAGAGCGCTGACGATGAGGTAATACTCCCCGCCGGGAGGCGCAAGGGGAAATCGCGCCGTGTCCACGGGGGGATAGATTACATCCGATGGACGGTGGTAGATGTCCCTGATCCGCCGGCGGGTATTTTCCGAAATCCCCACGAAGTAATGCGGATGCGCAGCGGTCGCAACGTCCCATGCGCGCAGCGGCCCCACACAGAGACGCATCGCCATGCGCGTCACCAGGTCCGCTCTCCCCTTTCCGAAATATTCGTGATACTGTCCCCAGATGTACCGCATCGGCGTATAGCAGTAACAGACGTGCAGGCTCCCCGGATGCGTCCGCGCACCCTTTGCCACACAGTGGTTGGAGCTGATCACAAGATCGTAGCCGGCAAGATCGAAGCCCCGCACTGCCAGGGGAAAGAGGGGAAGATAACGCCGGTACTGTGTTGCTGCGGAGGGAAGGTGCTGGATAAACGATGTCCGGACGAGCGCCCGTTCAATCGTGGGGGAAACGGAACCGGGAACGTGCAGCAGTGCGTACACATCGGCGCCGGGAAAAACCTCGCACAGTGCCTCAACGCACTTTTCCCCGCCCCGCATTGAGGTAAACCATTCATGCACGATCGCAATGCGCCGCGGCTGCGAGTCAACAGGAATCATGGCGCGTCAATATACTCAGAACCCCGTGGAGAAGCAACGCGCGCGGTTGATTCCGGCTGCCCCGGCTCTTATATTGATGCATGCGCATGGTCCTCCCATCGGTTGCTGCCGCGGTCTGTTCCGGATGACCCTCTTGTTCCTCTTGCTGG
>JBGPYM010000298.1:0-3488 GCA_041493205.1 Bacteroidota bacterium | reverse complement strand
GTGAGTCCAAACGTCAGGTACGAGTCGAACAGGCGGCGGGCCTTGTATTCAAGCACCGCATTAATATTTCTCTCGCCGCCGTCCACCGTCAGGCCCAGGTCCATCCCGGACCCCTGGAAATTCTCGTCCCGAAGGTCGACCAGCGCCTGGAGACTCCTCTCGTTGTCGGCACGCAGCCCGAAACGGACCAGCTGCGAGGGGCGTTCTTTGATGCGGATTGTGATCACCGGCCGGCGGGCGTCGTAGGCGACCTCCAGATAAACATATTCGAACAGCGTCGTGCTGTTGATGTTGGTAATCCCCCTGCGGGCCCTGTCGATCTGGAAGACGTCTCCGGCGGCCAACGGAAATTCGCGCAGGACAAACGCATCCCGCGTGCGGTCACCCCCCTGCACGCCGATGGAGTGAATGACTCCCTCGTTGAGCCTGACGCGGAGTGTCCGGTCCGTTTCGTCGAACAGAACTGTGTCGATCCGGGCGAGCGAATACCCGTGTCCACGATACACGCGCAGGACATTCTCCAGCGCCAGCTCCAGCGCATCGACATTGAGCGGCTTTCCAAGGAGGGGAGTGAACCCTCCGGCAAGGGTCGAATCAGGAATCAGCCGCGACCCTTCGAATTCGACGGCGGCAAGCGCGGGATTCGGCGTGAGGACAAACTGCACGCGGCGCGCCGCCGAGTCCGATCCGACGTGTGCAACGACATCCCGGTAGTCCGCGGTCTCGTAGAGCAGGTCCACCTGGTCCCTCACGCCGGCAAGGGTCGTGTCCCGCCATTGCGCATCCGCTTCGATCGTCCGCCGGAGAGAATCCGGAAGCGGTCCGCCCGTAAACGTCACCACCAGCGGCGCGTGCGGGTTGCCGAACGTCCCCCGTTCCGCCGGAATGCCGGTCCGGCGCGCGTCATAGAGCGCTTTGATCGCAGGCATGCACTCTTCCGCCGCCACTTCACCGGCCCGGATCAGCGTGTCCAGGCCGTGGAAATCCGACGAAAGGTGCTTCCCCACGAGGGGGGTGATCACCACATCGGAGCCCGCGAGCTGGCGTTCGTTGACCATTTTCATCATGATGCCCATGATCTGGTCCGCCGTCTGCCACGGGGCTTTCATTTCATCGGCGGTGCGGAGCCCGCTGGTGGAGTTCACGACGATCACCAGGTCGTATCCTCCCTCCCGCGCAAGATCGACCGGGATATTGGAGACCAGTCCGCCGTCGACAAGCTGCATCGAGTCCTTTTCGATGGGCCGGAAAAGGAGGGGGACTGTTGCGCTGGCCCGCAGTGCTTCCGCCAGAGAACCATCGGAGAGCACCGCCCGGCGTCCCGAGATGAGATCGGTGGCGACCGCCCGGAACGGTATCTTGAGGTGGTCAAAATCCGGGAAGGGATGGTAGAGCGCCTGAAGGGTCTGCGTGTTCAAAAAGTCCGTCAGGCGCTGGCCCGACGAGACCGAAGAGGGAATCACAGGGGTCAATCCCTCAAAGCGGACCGCGATAAAGCTCCTGTCCCCTGCCAGCTTCTGATCGACGAACATCTCCGTCCGTTTTGTCTCGCCGCTCAGCGAAAGCACCTCATCCCAGTTGGTCTGGAGGGCGAGACTTTCGATCTCGGTGACACTGTATCCGGAGGCATAGAGTCCGCCCACGATCGCCCCCATGCTGGTCGCTGCGATAAAGTCGACAGGGATGTTGTGCCGTTCCAGGGCACGGAGGACGCCGATCTGCGAAACGCCGCGGGCTCCCCCGCCGCTCAGCACGAGGGCGACGCGGGGACGTTTCACCTGATGATGGAACGGGAGGCGAACGCGGAGCGAGCGTGCATCGTCAAACAGCGGCCGGACGCTCTGTGTCTCTCCGGCGTCCGCCGCGGGGAGTGCGGCCGGCGAAAGGAGGAGCAGGGAAATAAGGACCGCAACGCGATGACGCATCGGGGGTGAGAACATGCGAGGGTGGAACAAGAGAACACAGTAGCAGGATAAAGTAGCGGTTTCGGCAGGGAAAATCAAGAAACCGGCGCGGGGAAATCAGCGCGGGACGTCGGAGGCGAGCCGGAAGCGGAGGATATTGCCTGTATCACCATCGAGCACGTAAAGGACTTTTTCGAAGAACGCGAGTCCGGTGGGGCGTCGCATGGCCCCGCCGCTCCGGACGAAACCGAATGATTCCGTGCGGAACGAACCCCGGCTGTTAAACTTGAAGACGCTGTCGAGCCCCGCATCGGCCACGAACACGTCCCGGCGCACGGGATCCACGGCGACGGCTTCGGGGAGCAGAAACCGGTTGGGGCGGATGAAATCGACGCTGAAGTCCTCGGGGCGGGCCGGATCAAATCTCGGCAACCATCCTTCGAAGTCCGACGTCAGGGAGAACGTGAACCAGAGCGCTCCGTAGGTGACGCCCTCCGAGGACTGTCCAAGGACAAAGTCACGCACGCCCGGGAACGCGGCAATCGAGGTCGGATGATTCATATCCTCGATGCCACTGCCGACGCGGGTATTGACAGCGGAGAGCGGTGTGATGAACCGGTCGGTACCGTCGAACCAGAGGATACGTGCATCCGGATCAATGAAGCTGCCGTTCTCCGGTCCATCCCGGACCACGAGGTACTCATTGTCCCCGAAGACGATGAGTCCCGGGAACCGGCGCACGGGGTGGGCAAGCTCCCGCCACACGGTATCGATTGCCGAACGATCGAGCCGGTGGGCAATGGCGGGATCGCCGGAGACCAGATGAATGCGGAAGAGCGCCCCTGCCGTATCACCGTTTGCAGCGACGACCTCTCCTCCCACAAGCAAATCCAGGCGTGTATCCTGTGCGATCGACCGGGGGTGAAGCATGGTACGCTCGCTCATCACTCCTCCGGCCCTGTTCAGCATGACGATCCTGTTCGCCCGCGTGTCCGCGACATACAGAAGCTGGTCCCGTCCGATCATGATATCTTCTGCGCCGGCATACCCGGTGAACGGCGGGGAGATCCCGACGTAGGACGTATCGATCACGTTCCCCGGCTGTTGCGGCAGCGTCGCCAGGTCGAATTTCTCCTGGCATCCGGCGAGGACCGCCAGTCCGGCTGCGAGCAGCGCTATGTGTCGTCGGGCCATCATTGGTCAGAACGTCATCGAAACACTCAGCCGGTGTACCGATCCCAGCCTGTTGAAATTCGCGTAGGCATAGTCTGCGCCCGCGACAGTGAAGCCGAGGGAAACGAGCACACCCGCCCCGAAGGTCACATTTTCCTCCGAGGTTGCGTCTTCGCCAAGGAGTTGCTGGCCGATGGTCCGCTTGATCCCTGCGCGCAGGAAGAATGTTTTCTGGAAGGCGTATTCCACGCCGAGCCGGATGTGTTCGGCATTATCATTGGGGTGGTTGAGCTGGACCGACGCTGTGAGCCTGTGGTCGTCCGTCACGATGGGGTCGGTGGCAATCCCCAGCCGGAATATCGTCGGAAGCGAAAAGGACTGAAAGTCATTCACGGGAACCCCATTGAAAGG
>JBGPYM010000288.1:0-3642 GCA_041493205.1 Bacteroidota bacterium | reverse complement strand
ATGAATATGGCGCCATCAACCAGATCCTCACGCAATGGTTCGGCCTCCCGGGCGTGCAATGGCTCAAGCAGCCGCTCGAGGCCTTTTGCGCGGTCATCATCACGAACGTCTGGCTCGGCTTTCCGTTTATGATGGTCATTGCCCTGGGGGCCCTTCAGAGCATTCCCCGCGACCTGTACGAAGCGGCGGATATCGACGGGGCATCATGGCTTCATAAGCTCAGGAACATCACGATCCCGCTCATCCGGCCGGTCATGGTGCCGGCGATCACCCTCGGCACCATCTGGACATTCAACAACCTCAATATTGTCTGGCTGGTCAGCAACTCCGGTGAGCCTTCCGACCAGACGCACCTGCTCGTCTCGTTCGTGTACAAGGCCGCATTCAATTTCTACCGCTACGGCTATGGGGCAGCTCTGTCGATGGTGATATTCGTTATCCTCCTGATCTTCAGCCTGACGTTTATGCGGAAAGCGAAAGCGACGGAAAATGTCTATTCCTGAGAAGCGGATCAGATGAGCGCACAGAAGAAGGGTACGGGAATCCGGCTGGCCGGGAGCTATGCGGTTCTGATCCTCTTTTCCCTGATCGCACTTTTTCCGGTCTGGCAGATCGTTTCCATCTCCCTGCGGCCGGCAGACCGCCTCCTTTCCACAACGCTGGAGCTTGTGCCCGCGAACGCCACGTTTGAAAACTACCGGTCGTTGTTCACCGGCCGGCCGTTCCTCCTCTGGATGTTCAACAGCACGTTCGTTGCTGCGGTCGTGACCATCACGGGCGTGGTCCTCGCATCCACGTGCGGCTATGCGTTCTCGCGCTTTCAGTTTATCGGGAAGAAGGCCGGACTCCTGAGCCTGCTCGTCACCCAGATGTTCCCCGCGACCATGCTGCTCCTCCCGATGTATATCATGCTTGTGAATCTCCACCTGATCAACAGCTACATCGGGATCGTGATCATGTATTCCGCGACGGCCCTCCCGTTCTGCATCTGGCAGATGAAGGGATACTACGATACCATCCCGGTCAGCCTGGAGGAAGCGGGGAGAATCGACGGCTGCAACCAGTTTCAGACGTTCTACCGGATCATCCTGCCGCTTGCCGCCCCCGCCCTGGTGATCACGGCGCTGTTTTCGTTCATGGCGGCGTGGACGGAATACCTCGTTGCTGCACAGGTGCTTCAGGAGACGGAACTCTGGACTCTGCCTCTCGGGCTCAAGTCCTTTGAGTCCAACATGGGGTCGGAATGGGGGTTGTATGGCGCAGCGTCGGTCATCGTGACGATACCCGTCGTTATACTGTTTCTTTCCCTGAGCAGATGGCTGGTGTCAGGTCTCACGCTGGGAAGCGTCAAGGGATGAATCACATGTGCGAAGGAATCCAATGAAACTCCAGCTCTCCACGCGGCAGATCTGGAACATGAACTTCGGCTTCTTCGGCATCCAGTTCGGCTGGGGCCTGCAGATGGCCAATATGAGCGCGATCTACCAGTACCTCGGAGCGCGTGAGGACGACATAGCGTGGCTCTGGATTGCCGCACCGCTGACCGGGCTCATCGTGCAGCCCATCGTGGGATATGCAAGTGACCGGACATGGAACCGGCTGGGGAGACGGAGGCCCTTCTTTCTCGTCGGGTCGCTTCTGGCGACCCTCGCCCTCATCGCAATGCCCAATTCCCCGTCGGTCTGGATGGCGGCCGGACTTCTCTGGATCCTCGATGCAAGCATCAATATCACGATGGAGCCGTTCCGCGCGTTTGTCGGGGATATGCTCCCCGAGGATCAGCGCAAGACCGGGTTTGCCATGCAGAGCCTGCTGATCGGCCTCGGCGCGGTCCTCTCCTCATCGTTACCCTACGTCCTGACGCACTGGTTCGGCGTAGGAGGCGGCGACACCCACGGCGCGATCCCGCGCACGGTACAGCTTTCCTTCTATGTGGGATCGGTCGTTTTCCTCGGGGCCGTCCTGTACACCATCATGTCGACCCGTGAGTACCCGCCGGAGGACCTGGAAGCGTTCCGTGCGATGAAGGCGTCTTCGAAGGGTGCCGGCCGCGCATTCCGGGAGATTCTCCGGGGGATCGTCTCCATGCCGGCGACGATGCGACAGCTTGCCGTGGTGCAGTTCTTCACCTGGTTCGCGTTCTTCTGCATGTGGATCTACTTCGTCCCCGCAATTGCGACGCGCGTCTTCGGGGGGGTCCCGGGGTCACCGTCGTATCTGGAAGGGAACGAGTGGGGAGGGGTCTGCTTCTCGGTGTACAACGGTACCGCGTTCGTCTTCTCGTTTGTTCTGCTGGCGCTCGTGAAGAGGTTTTCCGCCCGCTCCATCCACCGGGCCTGCCTGGCCGCCGGAGGGGTGGGGCTGATGCTGGTGTTCCTTTTCCCGCAGCAATACCTGCTGCTCGGCGCTATGGTGCTTGTCGGCATCGCGTGGGCGAGCATCCTCTCGATGCCCTACGCGATGCTCGCAAATGCAATCCCGGCCGCGAAGATGGGCTTCTACATGGGTGTGTTCAACTTCTTCATCGTCCTCCCGCAGATCCTTGCCTCGCTGGGGCTCGGACTCCTCATGAAACATGCCTTCGGGAACAACCCGATGAATGCCGTGGCGCTGGGGGGTGCTTCCCTGCTCGTTGCCGCTCTTTCGGTGGCAGCAGTGAAGGAGGGGGGAGGAGCGTCCGCCCTTCCCGCATCAACGGTGTGAGCCGGTCGTCAGTGTGTCGTACACGTTCGGACCGGCAGGATCAGACTTGCCGCCGCCGTTCCATTCCCCCCGTTCGCGGAGAACGGTTCTGAATTCCCCCAGCCCCGATCCCCCGTGGTCGTCCTGACCTCCAGCCAGGACCGTGAACGTCCAGGCAGGGGAAGGGGATCCGAGAATCGCGCGGGGAACGGAAAATCTGATCAATCCTGTCGCCGCGTTCCCCATGGGCCGGAATCTGTCGGCATCCGACGGAACGTATGCCGCAAGAATTTTTCCTTCCGCATCTTCCACCTGGTACCCTCCCCCGCAGTAGATGACCCGTTCGTATCCCATGTTTCCGGGCAGAGTGCATGAAGCATTCCGTCCGACGGCGCGGCTTCCGGAACCCGGGACGCCGTCCGTGTCTATTGCAATGGCGGCGAAGGTGAGCTGCGATCCGTATTCGGGGTGCCATCCCGGATCGGAGAGGGCGCGGAAACTGAGTGTGAAATACGCATACGACGAGTCGAACGTCACCGTCAACCGGCGTATATCGAACGAGCCCGGTACGAAATGGACGCTTCGCGGATACGAGTAGTGCGCGGTGTCGTCGAACGCGGGATCCTCGGCGTCGGTGAGAAGCGATGCCTGAGGATTCGCGCGGAGGGCCTCCCCGCCCGGCAGCAGGGGATACCCTGGCCCTTGCAGCGCGCGCAGTCCGGCCCGGAGCGACGGGCGGGCCAGAGCGAGATCCTGGGGAAGCTGTGCGGCAGCAGGGATGTCGGTGCGATCCTCTCTGAAACGAAGCAGGGCGCGGCCGCGCGTGGCGACGAATGCCCCTTTCTGCAGGGTGATACGCGTGACGCTCTCCGGCGCAACGGTACACCGGAACGTGCGGACGAGATTCTCGGAGGGGCGGAAGACAACGACGGCGCTCATCGTATCCCGAAAGCCCCTGGT
>JBGPYM010000151.1:0-7625 GCA_041493205.1 Bacteroidota bacterium | reverse complement strand
TTGTGCCGACCGGAGTTTTGATTTCAAACGTGGGCATGCCTGTGTCCTGACAGATCGGCGCTTTCGTGTCGCAGGCCATATCGACGTTGATCGCAATCGTATCCAGGGCCAGGGCCGATTGGGTGCCGGGCCGTTCTGTGTTCATCGCGCTTGTGAGGGCGCGGCGGACGTCCGGCGGGAGGTTGACTGAGGTTTCGGTGACGAGGGCGGTCAGGCTGTCTTGGAGGGATTTCATGGATTATCCTTCATTTGGTACAAGAGCATTCCAGAAAAACAAGATACATGAAAGGCCACGGGCAGGGACGCCGGTGCTACTGCTAGATGTATTCGGGTGTAGTAGCGTACGGGATCGGGTCTTTCACCCCCGCCTGCCGGAAGCCACGGAGGCGGAGGGCACAACTGTCGCAGACCCCGCAGGCGACGTCTTCCCGCGTGTAACAGGACCACGTCAGGTGGAGCGGCGCCCCGAGCCTCACGCCCTCTGTCACGATGTCCTTTTTCGTCATACCGATGACGGGAGTAACGAGACTGATCCTGGTCTCCGGTCGTGTGCCGGCCCGGACAGCCGCCTCGAAGGCATCGAAAAATACGCGGCGGCAGTCTGGGTACCCTGAGGAGTCCTCTTCGACCGCTCCAATAAAAATCGCAGATGCCCCGATCGTTTCCGCCCAGCTGACGGCAACCGAAAGGAGGTTCGCGTTGCGGAACGGGACGTACGAGTTCGGGATGTCCTTTCTGGTCAGGTCGGCCGGAGGGACGGGGAGGGCCGGATCGGTCAGGCTGGAGCCGCCGATTTTCGTCAGGTGCTCCATGGAAATTACCAGCCGGCGGGCGCCGTAGTGGTCGGCTATGTCAGTGAACGCTTTGAGCTCGCGGGATTCTGTCCGCTGCCCATAGTTGAGGTGAAGACAGTACAGATCATGCGTGCGCCGGGCGATGGCAGCGGTAACGCAACTGTCCATGCCGCCGCTCATCAGCACCACCCCCCGCTCCTGCCCCATCATACCACTCCTGAGGAGGGGGGTGAGCCGGCACCGTACGCAAGGTTACGAGGGGCATGCCCGGTCATGGGGGGTCTGGACTTCCGGTGGATGAGTCAAGGTAAAGAGATACCGGGGTAAAATCAAGGCAGGCGTACCGATGCACTCCCGTTCAGGAGTGCACCGGCTGGGCTTTTCTGCGGGAAAGACAGTTAATAACTGAAGCAATGACCACGTCGTCGTCAACGGGCTTCATAATCAGATCATCCACCCCGAACCGCTTTCCCGCGATGAGCGTTTCACGGTCGATGCGGGTTGCAAGGAACAGGAACGGATGGTTCAGTTGCGGCACGTTGGTTTTGAGCCAGAGGTAGAGATCAAATCCACGGGGTCCGGTCTCGAAGTTGACTTCCGAAATGACCACGTCGGGCTTTGCCTTCGAGTAGGATTCAACGGCTTCCTCATAACTTGAAGCGCCGATTGCCATGAACCCGTACCGGCGGAGCGTCGAGGTGAGCGAGGCGAGGAGGCGTTCATCCTGGTCGACCACCATGACGAGCTCCATCCGGCGGAGTCTTCCGGGCTGCACGTCCTCTCCCTTCGGAGAGACGCCCCCGTTTTTCGACCTGTTGAACATCCGCGACATCGATTCGTCGAGCGATGCCCTGATCTCCTCACCGTCTTTGTTTCCGCGGTCAAGAGAAAAGACCGTATCGAGCGCCTTCGTGGCCGCAAGATATCTCCCCATCTCGATGTAATCGCGGGCATGCTGGAGAAAATGGTCCACCTTCGCCCTTCTGAACGCCTCTGCGGGCGTCAGTCCCTGCAGCTCGTCATCCTCGGCGGTCACGCTACGCATCCTCACATTCTCTTGATATTATGATACTTAGTGACATTACGTGTCTCAATCTAGACAACAGTACGGACTAGTTTTGTGCGTTAAATCACTTTGCACTCATGAAAAATGTGAGCTGAAGCACTTGAGGTCGGGAGGGAGGAGTGTCACCTGAGACATTCAATTTGTAAATTTCGCACCACTCAGTCAATGAAAAAGTAAAATCGTGAACGACGCGCGGGCGAAGATTTTGAGCGCAGCTTGCATTTCATTCGGGGTCCTTGCGCCGACGTCCATCGCCTTTGCGGCGGCAGCCGGGGCGGGTTTGGCGCTCTGGACGATTGTCGCAAGGGTCCCGCC
Organism: Bacteroidota bacterium; assembly: GCA_041493205.1. Lineage (GTDB taxonomy): Bacteria > Bacteroidota > Ignavibacteria > UBA10030 > UBA6906 > JBGPYM01. The sequence goes on along the minus strand of JBGPYM010000151.1, from coordinate 5,450 downwards.
CTCAACTTTTGCCCGCAGGGCATGGAAGACACGCTGGTTTCTCCTCGCGATTCTCGCCGTCAACGCGCTGACGCTCCCGGGATCGGTGATCGCCGAAGGAGCGGGGTTGTATTTCACAAGGGAAGGGCTCCTGGCGGGCGCGTCACAATCGCTCCGGCTGTTGATCGTCCTCTGGGCAGGGTCCATGATCATGCTGACGACGCCGCTGGATGAACTCATGGATGTCGTTGAACAGTGGACGTCGAAGCGGGGGCGCCCTCTCATCGCGGTCGGCGTTGTCACGATCAACTATCTCCCGCTCCTTGTAGAAAGCGCGCGCCGCGTCCACGCAGCGCGGCGCGCCCGCGGCGGTGACGACGGACGCGGCATCATTGCCGGTATCAGAGCCGCGTCGGCCTCCGCACTCCCGTTATTCGCAGTCGCACTGCGCAATGCAGACGCCCTCGCGGAGGCGATGGATTCACGCGGGTATTCCCCCTCCTCGGCACGGACGCCGTTCCGTCAGCTCCGGATGCCTTTCCGGGATGCGGGAGTGCTGCTCTGCATTGTCGCGATCACGGCTGCGGCCCTTGCGCACCTGATCTGAGCATCAATGTCCACGCCGGCGGCCTCCGGTATTTGCCACCGTTTCGGGGAGCTCGTATCCGTAGCTCTCCAGGAGCGCCCCCCGGGTCAGGATCTCTGAGGCATCCCCCTCCACCGCGACACCCCCACTGTCCAGAATCACGACACGGTCTGCAACTTCCGCCGCAAGATCCACGTCGTGCGTCGCGATGACCACCGTCGCTTTCCGGTCTCTCATGTCGCGCAGAAACTCCACCAGGCAAGAACCCGCCAGGGCATCCATGCCGGCGCTCGGTTCATCGAGCAGAACAGCCTCAGGCCGCGCCGCATGCGCAAGTGCGAGCACGAGCCGGCGGGACTCTCCCGCACTCAGCGTGAACGGGGACCGGGCAGGCACTGTCGCGGGATCGAGTCCGGCAAACGAGAGCGACGACACCATCCGGACAGGCACCTCGTGAACCGGCACACCGCGGCCCGTGAGAAAGTCTGCGAACTCGCCCCTCACGGTTCCCTGGAGGAACTGTTCATCGGGGAACTGGAATGCATATGCGATTCTTCTGCGGACATCCCTGCCGTGTCGCACATCCGTATGAGGGTCTTTTCCCCCGATCAGAACCGTGCCGCGTGCCGGGGTGATCAGTCCGTCCAGGAGAAGCAACAGCGTTGATTTCCCGCACCCTTCACGGCCAAGCACGACGACGCATTCGCCGTCCCGGATCGCGAGCGTCAGATCGCGGAAAACTTCCTTCGATGGACCCCGGTATTTCTCCCTGTACGAAAAGGAGACATGGTCGATCTGAAAGGTCATAGGCCGGCACCGGATGCATACCGGAGCGGGACACGCACACCCAGCGCCGCCATTTCCCCCGCCGCAGTGAAGAGGCGCGCGGGGAGGCCGTCCATTGCCACGCGGCCTTCTTTGAGGACGATGAGTCGACCGGCCTGGAGGGCTTCCCGTGCAAACTGGGTGATGAGCAGGACACCGGTTCCGCGGGCCTCCCTGTCGTGCTGCACGGCGTTCAGCAGGCGCACACGCGAAGCGGGCGAGAGCAGTGACGTGGCTTCGTCCAGGATCAGGTGCGCAGGACGTGTTGCCAGGACCGCTGCCAGAGCAAGCCGCTGTTGCTCACCGGCAGAGAGGGAACGCGGAGAGTCGTTGCGGCACCCGGCCAGGTCCCACGCGACGAGCTGTTCCTCCACACGTGACCGGAGATCCGGAGTCGCAAGGCGCATGTTCTGAAGTCCGAACGCGAGCTCGCGCTCCACTGTGAGAGAGGTGATCTGTGCATGGGGGTTCTGAAAGACCATCCCGACGGCCGGCCCATTGCCCGGTGCTTCCCCATCGTTCCCGGCGCGCTTGCCGTCCACGAGCACCTCGCCCCCAAGAGGTGAGAGCAACCCGTTCAGGCAGCGTGCGAGCGTGCTCTTTCCCGATCCGTTCGCGCCCATGACTGCAACGAACTCTCCTCCGGGGATTGTGAGGGAAATCCCGTCGAGGGCGTTCCGTTGCGAGCCCGGGTAGCGATATGTGAGATTGCGGAGTTCGATCATAGCTGCCAGAAGAGAGTCAGCCGGTAACGCCCTGGATTCCTGCGGGTTCCTGGCCGAGGATCCGGACCACCATTCTGTTGGGGACGCACACGATGATATCGCCGGCACGGTTCCGCCATCCGGTGCGTACACAGATCCTGTTGGGGCACCCGGCTTCTGCGACCCTGACCTTCCCTTCCCGGGTTTGAACGCGAACCGACCCAATGAATCCGGCGACGGTGACTTCACTGTCGGTACGCAGGTCAAGCCGCGCCACAGTTTTGTCGTTCACCTGCACCAGGACTGTCCCACCGGGGGGACCGCCCGGCAGGACAAATGAGGCCGCAATAAGAGCGGTCATGGTGACGAGAGCGATCTTGTCGGCCACCCGCGTGCGCGTTCCCACCCCGGCGGAGTTCTCTTGCGCGACGAGACCGGATGCTGTCAGGGCCGGGAGGAGGCGTCCGGCGGCGAACCCCACGACCGCTCCTCCGATGAGGGCCGTGAAGAGCAGGAGCGGGAGGAGCGACACCAGCGCGCCATTGCGCACATAGAGGAGGGCGACGACCGCAAGTTGCGTCACGACATGCAGCAATGAGCCGACAAGACTCAGTCCCACCGGGCCGAACATGCGTCCGGTGAAGGTCCGCACGAGGCTCATGCCGGCCGCCGCCATCACACCCGCCGGCAGCGCAATCAGAAATGCCGGTCCGAGGAATGAGCCGGTCAGGAGGGAACCCGCAACGATCCGCAGGGTGACAACGACCATCGCATCAGCCACGCCACCCGCAAGGAGCGCAAGCAGGGTGGAGATGTTTGCGAGCCCGATCTTGAGAAACGGGAGCGGAAGAGGAACGAGCGATTCAAGGACGAAGAGGGCGGTTCCTGCTGCAGCAAGGAAGCCCAGGCGCGTCACGCGGCGTGTCGACCACGCGCCGGGAGGGGGATTCACGAGGCCCGCCCTTTCAGGGTTTGAGGATGCCCTGCATGACCAGGATCGTGAGCAGAAGGCCGAGCGCGATGCGGTACCATACAAACACCATTGTCGTGTTCCGGATCAGAAACCGCAGCAGCCAGGCGATGGCGGCGTATCCCGTCACTGCGGAAACGACGGTGGCGACCGCCAGGTTTGCGGCTCCGAGGTCGGTCATCCCGTGAATTTTCGTCATCTCATACACGCCGCTCGCAAAGACCGCGGGGATGCTCAGGAGAAACGAAAAACGGGCCGCCGCTTCGCGCGTGAACCCCAGCAGGAGTGCGGCGGTGAGCGTCGTGCCCGAGCGGGAAGAGCCGGGGATGAGGGCCAGCGCCTGCGCCGCACCGATAATGAGCGCATCGCGCCAGGTGACATCCTGCAATCCCCGGACGCGCCGTGAGAGTTTCTCCGCAACCCAGAGGAGGAGTGCGAGCGTCACGAGGCTTGCAACGATGACCAGGGTGGTTTTCGTCAGGGCGCCCTCGATGATGTGCTTGCCGGCGTATCCGAGCAACGCGACCGGGAGCGTCCCGATGATGATGTACACAGCCATGCGGCTCTCTGCGGAATATCCGGCAAAGCCCTTTCCTCCACCGTTGGCGGGGACGTCACGCAGGAGCGCCACCGTCATCGCCACGATTTCCTTTCTGAAATAGACGAGCACCGCGGCCAGCGTCCCGAGCTGCATGACGGCGATAAACGCCGTCCAGGCTTCCGGAGTATGGGTGTCAACGATGCCAAGGAGTTTGCCGCTGAGGGTGAGATGGGCCGTGCTGCTGACGGGGAGAAACTCCGTCAGGCCCTGAATGATTCCGAGGAGAATGGCCTCAACAATGCTCACACGCGGTCCTTCGTCTCTGACGGTTGGGCTTCAAGGCTATCAATATATCGAGCCGCCGGCTGAAAGACAACCTTACGGGCTCTACACGTGGAGCCAGCCGACCAGGACCTGGGCAAGGATGATTTTAGAGATCATGGAGACCGGATAGACCGACGCATACCATACGTTTGGCACGTCGGAACCACTCTGTTCGTTGGCATAGGCGAGGCATGCAGGCTGGGTCTGGATCCCCGAGAGCAATCCCATGACGGCCGCGGACGGGAGGCGGAGAACGCGCGCTCCGAGGAAGAGAACAAACACCGTAATGACGGCCGTGATGGCGGCACCGGCTCCCATATACATCCACCCCCCTTCCGCGACAGTCCGGAGAAACCCGTCGCCCGCCTTCGTCCCGATGCCGGCAAGGAAGAGAACGAGTCCCAGCTGGCGCAGCGTGAGGTTGACGCCGTACGGCATTCCCCAGTTGACGGGCCCGGAGTGCTGGATGCGGCCCAGGATCAGTCCCACGATGAGCGGACCGCCCGCAAACCCGAGTGAGAACGTGCCGCCGCCGGGAAGGGGAAGCGGGGCGATGCCGAGGAGCACACCCGCAACCAGCCCCGCGGAGAGGGAGAGAAAGTCCGCTTCGGAGCTCGACCGGACGGAGTCGCCGAGGAACCGGGCGACACGGTCAATATTCCCCGACCAGGTGAGCACACGAACGCGGTCGCCGCGTTCAAGCACCGTGTCTGCGGTCGGAACGAAATCAGCGTCCCCGCGGCGGATGCGGGTGATGGTGGCATCGAGGAGGCGTTGGAGATTGAGATCGGCGATCGCCTTCCCGACCACCTTCTTGTCCGAGATTTCTATTCTTCTGAAATCGAACTCCCGGTTCTCGGTCTGGATGGCGATCGGGGACTCCTCGCCGAAGAGCATCCGGGCCCGCTCGAGCGCGGACGCATCGCCAACCCCAACGACCAGGTCTCCCTGCTGGAACGTCGTCTCGGGGTACACGAGCGTCGTCGTATCACCCCGCCGCATGCGGCTCAGCACAAGCCCCTGTCCGGCGCCGTCGCCGAGGATGGCAGAGACCGTTTTGCCGGTCACACCGGGGTTGACCACCCGGAAGGTCCGTGCCGCGATCGGTCCCGCGGGGGCGCCCTCCCCGGTATCACGGGCCGGTGTTTCCCGTCCCCGGGCAGCGCGCATTTTTCCAAACAGGAAGAGTCCGGCAAGCACGCCGATGACGCCGAAAGGATATGCGACGCTGTAGCCGACAACCGGGGCACTTATCCGCGCCTGTATGTCAGCTGCCGCGCCGGCCCCCTGGCGAATGACTTCGATGCTTGCCGCGAGCGCGGGCGTATTGGTCAGCGACCCGCAGAACACTCCGACCATAGTCGGCCCGTCGAGCCCAAAGGCGCGTTGCCCTGCCGCCGCAAGAAGGGCGGCGAGGAGAACGGCGCCGAAGGAAAACACGTTGGCACGGAAGGCCCGTTTCCCGAACGAAGCGAAGAACGTGGGCCCTGACTGAATCCCGATGGTGTACACGAAGAGGAC
>JBGPYM010000036.1:0-16966 GCA_041493205.1 Bacteroidota bacterium | reverse complement strand
GACCGGATTGCTCCATGCCCTACGACCCCTTAAAAAACCACTTTGTAATAACATTATCCATTTTTTTATTTGGGGGGGCTACCCGTGGGGCCGCCCCTTCAGGGGGATACATCTAGGTTTTTGCTGCTTTGAAGTTCTTCACCATTCGCGCCGCCCGCTCCGTCAGCACCTCGTAGCGCCCCTCGTCGATGGCTTTCTTATCGAGCAGGTCGCTGCCGATGCCGACGGCGACCGCCCCTACTTTGACCCATTCTCCCACGTTGTCGATCGTGACCCCGCCTGTCGGCATCAGCCGTATGTGGGGAAACGGCCCCGCGACATCCTTGAAATACTTCGGTCCGAGGGAGGTTGCAGGGAACACCTTGACGATATCAGCGCCCGCTTCCCAGGCGGCGAGGATCTCCGTCGGCGTGTAACACCCCGGCATTGCGACCACGCCAGCATCCTTGCAAACGCTGACGACCTCCGGCCTGAACACCGGGCCAACCACGAAGCGTGCGCCAGCACGGATGACCTCCCGGGCGGTCGCGGGGTCCGTGACCGTGCCGGCGCCGATGACCACATCGGCCGGGGCCTTTTTGACCATCGAAGCGATGATCTCCACCGCGCCGGGCACCGTCATGGTGATTTCGATACACTTCACACCTCCAACGCGGATCGCTTCGACGACGGCTGCCAGCCGCTGCGGGTCCTTCATGCGGATCACCGCAACCACGCCGGTGTCCAGAATGGATTGCAAGGTTTCTGATGTGCTCATCGGACGTTTATTCTCCGTTGATTCATCGACACTGTTATCTCTTGATGCGGGCGCTTCCTCCACCCCGCACGTGCTTCACTTCCTCCATGGTCACCATGCTCGTATCGCCGCGCGTGCTCTGCAGCAACGCCCCATGGGCGGCGCCCAGTTCGACGCATTCCTGCGGGGGCATGCCGTGCAGGAGCCCATACACAAACCCGCTGCAGAACCCGTCCCCCCCACCGACACGGTCCTCCACCTCAAGATTTTCATACCTGCGGGATTCGTAAAATTTCCCGTCGTAGTACATGATCGCTGACCAGTTGTTGACGAGGCCGGAGACGACCTCCCGCAGCGTCGTGCCTACCGCCCGGAGCTGCGGATATGCGCCCACGACTTTGCTCACCATTTTCTTGTAGCCTTCGATCGGGAGCTGTGTGAGCTGTGCGTCGGTTCCCTCGACCTCGAACCCCAGCACTTTCTGGAAATCCTCCTCGTTGCCGATCAGGACGTCAATGGAGGGCATGAGCGTCCGGGTGACCTCAATGGCCTTTGTGCTCGGCCAGAGTTTGCTGCGGAAATTGAGATCGTAACTGACGATCGCCCCCGCATCATGCGCCGCCTTCATCGATTCGGCGGCGACGGCGGCACAGCTGTCGGAGAGGGCCGTGAATATGCCTCCCGTGTGGAACCACCTCGCCTTGCGCGTGCCGAAGATCCGCTTCCAGTCGACATCCCCCGGTTTCATGTGCGCAACGGCAGTATGGCCGCGGTCGTACAGGGTCACGCTCGCCCGGACTCCCATGCCCACCTCGGTGAAATTGAGGCCGATGCGGTCGGCCCTTCCCGCCCCGTCATACGGGACCCAGACCACTTCGCTGAGGTCCATGCCGCTTGCGCGCGCATGGTTCCGGATGAACCAGCCGAGGGGGTTGTCCACCAGTCGTGACACCCACCCTGTGCGGAAGCCGTATCGTGCGAGCGCGTACGAAACGTTGTATTCCCCGCCCCCCGCATACGCTTCGAACACAGGCGTGAGTTCAATCCGTTGATGGCCCGGAGGACTGAGGCGGATCATGCATTCGCCCAGGGAGAGAAGATCGAACTGCGTGGAAGAGGCCGGCAGAATCGTCAGGGGCATGGGATGTTCCTTCGTGATGAGCTGATCGGATGTTGTTATGCGTGGTGCAACTCAACGCACTCGACCTGGAATCCAAGCTGCCGGAGCGTTCCCGCAAGAGAGTGTTTCTCCGGCGGGAGGACCACGGTGGTAGCGGGGAATTCCCGGCGCACCGGATACTCCTTCCGGAGCTCGCGGAAGTAATTTCCGCGCTGCGCATCAGGGACCGCCTCCACGCCCCGCAGCCGCCGGTCGTCCCGCAGAATGTCATACGAGTGTGCAACGATGGTCCGGAGCACAGATTCGCCTCCCTGCTCTGCGGCGGAAAGCGTGACACGGTCGATCGCAGGGGGATGCAGATGAAATTCCGGCACTGTGCGAGGGTCGGCGCCGGCAAATCCATACAGGGCACCGCACATCATCCGGACGGCATTCACCTTGCCGTCAAGAGAATATCCGGCGATATGCGGTGTTGCAAGGAGTGTCCGGCGCAGCAGGCCTGTATCAATGGCGGGCTCGTTTTCCCACACATCGAGGATAGCGGCGGAGAGCGTGCCGGCTGCCAGCACCTCTTTGAGCGCAGCCGAATCGACAACTGCCCCCCGCGCAGTATTGATCAGAACCGCTCCCGGCCTCATCCGCTTCAGGCGTTCGATGTCGAAAAGGTGGTACGTCGGATCGGAGCCCTCCGTGGTCAGGGGGACATGGAGCGTGATAATATCCGCATCCATGAGGTCGTCCAGAGGGCGGAAGCGGCTCTCTCCCGTCGTGCGGCCAAGGGGAGGATCACACTGAAGGACGCTTATCCCGAGCGCTCCGGCGGCATTGACCACTTTGCTCCCGACATGCCCCACGCCCACCACCCCGAGTGTCAGTCCCGCAAGTCCTCCCCCCCGCCGATCGGCGAGCACCAGGAGGGCAGCGGTCACGTATTCGGCCACGGAATTCGCATTCGAGCCCGGCGCGCTCGCAAACGCGATTCCTTTCGCCCCGAGATAGCGTGTGTCAATATGATCGGTGCCGATCGTCGCGGTGCCGACAAAACGGACCTTGCTCCCTTCGAGCAACGCCGACCCGACGGGGGTCTCGGAACGGACGATCACCGCATCGGCGGCATGTACAACGCGCGGGATCATCGCCCCGGTTTCGACAAGAACCACGTCTCCCAGGCGCCGGAACGCCTCCTGGGCATAGGGAATGTTTCTGTCCGCGACAATCAGCAATGAGGCCTCGAGGGCAATGATCTATGCAATGCAGTACGGAAGGGAAAAACGGCGGTGAGCGACGTTTCGAAGTCCGCGTGTCCCTTCAAGATAGATGACAATGGGGTATATTGTCAAGGGCGGGCGAATTCGTTACTTTACATCTGCAGGTCCACGCCTCACCTCCGCTCACATCCAGCTGATCACGTGCCATGCGCATCACACGATGGTCCCTGCTCCTTCTCTTCTGCGGCGCCTCCGGCGCTGCGGGGGGCCTCACTCCTCCGGACACTCTTCTTTTCCGCTCTGCGCTCATCATCCGGGCCGCGCCGGGTTTTCCCGACAACATTGCCCGCAAAGACCCCGTGGAAGCGGCCTTCGTACGCGGTGCCTGGAGTGCGCCCGCCGCGGGAGAGACGATGCGTTACAACGATACGGCAAGCGGTACATGGGAACAGATTGCGGCGGATTCGGCGGGATGGTTTGACCATCCTTCCCTCGAGGGAGGGTACGTGTTCACGAGCATTGACCTCGATGCCGATGCGACGATGCTCCTCGCTGCGATGGGCAACTCGATGGCCTACGTCAACGGCGTCCCCCGGTCCGGCAACCCGTACGCGTACAAGGATTCGTACGAGGCATGGGAGCCCCGGTTCGACTACTCACTCCTCCCCGTGCGCCTGAAGAAAGGAACCAATCAGTTTATTTTTCACTGCAGCCGGGGACGGTTCAAGGCACGCCTCATTTCACCGCGGTCGGAAACATTCATCAATACGAAAGATCTGACGGTGCCGGATATCATCGCCGGGTGGCCCTTCGGTGCGCCCGCGGGAGTTGTTATTGTCAATGCTTCCGGAGTGTCTCTGGAAGGCTGGTTCCTCGGAGCCGCTCTCCCCGGAAAGCCAGAGCGTTACTCCCTGCTTCCGCCGGTTCCTCCATTCAGCATCAGAAAAGTTCCCTTCACGCTGTTCGACCCGGCACCGCCCGCGGGCGGAGGCCAGGCGGTGATCTTGAGGCTCCGGGACGGGATGGAGCACATCAGAGACACTGCAGGGTTCGTGCTTCGTGTCGTGGGACCGCGGGATGCCCGGAAAGAAACTTTCATCAGCGCCATAGACAGCAGCGTTCAGTACTACGCGGTCTTGCCCGCGTCAGGGGACGCTCCTTCCCCCGCCCTCTTCCTGTCACTCCACGGCGCGTCGGTCGAGGCCATCAATCAGGCACAGGCCTACGCGCCGAAGCAATGGGGGATGATCGTTGCGCCGACGAACAGAAGGCCGTACGGCTTCAACTGGGAAGACTGGGGGCGCTGGGACGCGCTGGAAGTGCTCGCGCTCGTGAAAAAGCGCTACGCTTTCGACGAGAGCAGGATTTATCTGACGGGCCACTCGATGGGGGGACACGGCGTTTACCACCTGGGCTCCCTTTTCCCCGATCAATTCGCCGCACTCGGGCCAAGCGCCGGCTGGCTCAGTTTCTGGACCTACCGCGTCCGCGAACCGATCGTGAACCCCTCGCCGATGCGACAGATGCTGATGCGGGCAACGCTGCCGAGTGACACGCACACGATGGCCGTTAATTACGCACGGCTGGGGGTGTACATCCTTCACGGAAGCGAGGACGACAACGTGCCGGCGGACCAGTCACGGTTGATGGCAAAGCAGCTTGAGGGCTTTCACAGGGACTTTGTGTATCACGAGCAACAGGGTGCGGGCCACTGGTGGGACCTTTCCGATGCGCCCGGAGCGGATTGCGTTGATTGGGCTCCGCTCTTCGACTTCTTTGCCCGGCACGCACGGCCCATGCCTGCGCGCATACGGCACGTCGTGTTCGCGACCCCGGGGCCGGGAGTCTCTGCAGCGTGCGACTGGGCGAGAATCGAAGCACAGCGCAGCCAGTTTCACCTGAGCATCATCGATCTCCGCTATGATCCCGGGATGAACCGAATTGAGGGATCGAGTTCCAACGTCGAACGGCTCGTCCTCGACACGAAACCCTGGGACTCTTCCGGTCCGTTCACCGTCACGATCGACAGCCAGCGCATAGCAGGCGTGCGTCCTGACAGCACGGGGAGAGTCTGGCTCCGGAGAGCCGGCGATGCCTGGAGCGCGGGGGGCCCCCCTTCCCCGGGAGTGAAAAATTCCCTCCGGGCCGGGACGTTCAAAGACCTTTTCCGCAACCATGTCATGTTCGTGTATGGCACTGCGGGCAGCCCTGAGGAAAATGCGTGGGCATTCGCAAAGGCGCGGTTTGACGCGGAGCGGTTCTGGTACCAGGGGAACGGGTCGATCGACGTGGTCGCGGACAGCGTCTACGCACCGCGCAACGGGACGGAGCGCAATGTCGTCCTGTACGGCAATGGGACGACGAACCGTGCATGGACGGCGCTCCTCGGCGATTGCCCCGTGCAGGTTTCGCGCGGCAACGTTACCGTCGCTGGAAAGCGGTTTGCAGGGGACGACCTTGCCTGCCTGGTCATACGACCGCGGCCCGGAAGCTTCACCGCGTCTGTCGGGGCCGTTGCCGGCACAGGTATCACCGGCATGCGGCTGACAGACAGAATGCCGTATCTCCTGCCCGGTGTGGCATATCCCGATCTGATCGTGGGTCGCGCGTCGATGTTGTCGGCCGGAGAAGAGGGGATGGTCGTCGCCGGGTTTTTCGGCCAGGATTGGAGTTTTGAGCGGGGAGAGTTCGTCTGGGAGTGACCGGTACGGCCTGAGCGGGAATGCAGTGCGAAATGAGTCGGGGAGAAAACGGGGAAAAGACCAGGTCAGCGGTGCGGCACATCGGCCCTGTTATGAGCTTCGTCATGCTCTTCCATCGGTTCAAGATGCGAGCTGAAGTAGAGAGACACTGGAAGACGTTTGAGAAGCGCCGATTCGACCGCGCTTGCGAGCGCGTGCGCCTCCTCGATCGGCACACCGCGCGGAAATAGGAGATGAACGTCCACCCAGAGAGAGCTCCCGCTCGTGCGATGGCGGAGATTGTGAAACGAGACACCCCGGGCGGCGGTCTCCTCGCCAAGCACCTGCCGGATGGCCGCTTCCACCTCCGGATCTCCTTCATCCATCAGACCTCCGATGGATTGGCGGATAAGCTGTCCGCCGCTCCAGAGGATGTTGCATGCCGCGATGATCGCGACGAGCGGATCAAACGGGAGCCACCCCGTCATGGAGGTAAGGAGAAGACCGGCGACGACGCCGAGACTCGTCCAGACGTCCGTGAGAACGTGTTTGCCGTTCGCCGTGAGAATAATGGATCCGGTGCGTTTTCCTTTCCATACCAGGAAGCCTCCGAGGAGGCCGTTTATAAGCGCCGCGCCGGCAACGAGCAACGTCCCCTGCGTCAGGTTCTCAAGCGAGAGGCCATGGATCCACTTTTCCACCGCTGAGAAGATGATGAACAGCGCGGCGATGATAATAAGCCCGCCCTCCATGCCTGCAGAAAAGAAACCGATCTTGTCGTGGCCATACGGGTGTGAGCTGTCTGCCGGCTTCTGCGAGACCCAGAGGCTGAAGGCGGCAAATCCCACCGCGAAGACGTGAACAACCGATTCTGCGGCATCCGAGAGAATGGCGGCAGAGCCGGTGATGTAATACGCGTACACTTTCCCCGCAAGCATCAGAAACCCCGTAGCGAGCGAAAGCGCCATAGCGAATCGTTGCTCGCGGGCGCTCCGGGGGCTTGCATGCTGTGCAGCGTTGACCAGAATTGAGAGGTTTTTCATCTTCCAGACGGCGGACGACTACAACATACAAAAGAGCGCATTCGGAGGCAATCGGGCTTGAATTTCAGCCTGGGTGACGATATGTTTGAGGAACTGCGGTGCCACCTACAAAGGATTTTCCCTATGAAGATTCTCGCCCTCTTACTTGCCCTGGCAGCCCTGGTGTCCCCCGCAGCATCCCAGCAACCTGTCGTGCAGACCGGCATCGAGGTCCTCCGCGACCAGAAATTTTCAGGGCTCGCCGGCAAGAGGGTTGGACTGATCACGAATCCCACCGGCGTCGATTCCAGACTCCGGTCCACGATCGACATCCTGTTTCATGCGCCCGGGGTGCACCTCGTCGCCTTGTTCGGGCCGGAGCATGGCGTCCGGGGAGATCACGCTGCCGGAGAAACCGTCGGCGCGGCAAAAGACAGTACCACGGGACTCCCGGTCTATTCGCTCTACGGGAACACCCGCAAGCCGACACCGGCAATGCTCGCCGGCATCGACGTCCTGGTGTACGACATCCAGGACATCGGGTGCCGGTCGTACACCTACATCAGCACCATGGGCCTTGCAATGGAAGCCGCCGCAGAAGCGGGCATCGGGTTCATGGTGCTCGACCGGCCAAACCCGCTCGGGGGGCTGCGCGTCGAAGGGCCGCCCGTCGCGCACGGGTTTGAATCGTTTGTGAGCAGCTACCCCGTGCCGTATGTGTACGGCCTCACGTGCGGGGAGCTCGCATCGATGCTGAACGGCGAGCACATGCTTGCACACGGCGTGCAATGCCGGCTGACCGTCGTCCCGATGACGGGATGGAAACGGAAGATGAATTTCCGGGCGACGGGGCTTCCCTGGGTTCCAACGTCTCCGCACATTCCCGAATCATCCACTCCCTCTCATTACGTGAGCGCCGGCTTGCTCGGCGAGCTGGGGGTCATCTCCGAAGGGGTCGGCTTCACCATCCCGTTCCAGGTGTATGCCGCCCCCTGGATCGACCCGCAGTCACTTGCCGACAAACTGAACGGTCTCGGACTCACCGGAGTTCTTTTCCGTCCTCTGGTGTTCCGGCCGTTCTACGGGCGCGACAAGGAGACCGAACTCCGCGGCGTACAGGTCCACTTCACCGGGAACGGGCCGGAAGACCTGATAGGCCTGCAATTCCGGTTTATGGAAGCGCACAACGACCTCTACCCGACGCAGAACCCCTTTTTGCTTGCAGAACCATCGCGGCTTGCTACGTTCGACCGCGTGACGGGGACCGACAGTATACGGACGCTCTTCATGCGCAGGATGAAGTACGCGGATGTCGCGCCATTGCTCAAAAAAGGCGTGGGGGAATTCCGCGCGCGATCGTCACGCTACATGCTCTACTGAGCGGTTCCCGCACCGTGAGCGGCTGCGATGAGGGAACGTTCCACGCGCTCACACGCCGACGTGAACAGGTCCGGCGCAAATATTATTTCCCCGTACATCAACCGCACCGTTTCCGGCGTGAGCCGGTCGAAATCCTTCTCCACCGGCGTGACGCAGACGCCTCCACATTCGGTTCCCGCAGGGCTGATCATGATCCTGGCGTCACCCTCCGCAAAATAGAATGATGGACGATGCCTGGCGCGCGGAAACACCAGGACACTCCACTTCCCCTCCGCGTACCAGGTGAGAATATTCATCATCGGTTCATCCGGGGTCTGCGCGCCGGACGAGAGGGAGACGACGACAGCGTCGAACGAAGCGCTCACCCGGCCTGGATTACCGCCTTCGATCGCAAACCATCGCCGCAGGCCGTCATCCACGGCAATCACGCGGTTATCTGCGTCGCCGGCCAGCGTTCTTCCTCCCGCGATCAGGCGCACATATTCAGATTCGATTTCGAGAAAACCCCGTTCCCCGGCCTGAAAATGCTGATGGTCGGGCGCCGATGCGCCGCTGCGCGGGCCATTGTACAGCACTGTGTAACGGGAATGCAGGTCACGGGCGAGCGCGAGAAACCGGCCGAACATACCGTTGATACGCTGCGGCGTGTGCTCGCGGTGGGGGATGGTAAAATGCTCACGGAAGATCGGGAAGGGATTGCAGAGTATGATATGTTCCTCCCCGTAGAGAATGCCACGTTGCTCCGGCGGAAGATTCGCCGTGCAGAGAAAACATTTCCGCTCGCGAACGGAGCGCTCATCCACCGGGGCGGACGTCGAGACGATCCGGGCAGGATTGTAGACGAGGCGGATTGTGATGCCCTCAAACTCCATTCGCCGGGACGTCACACTGTCGAGGCCCGCATATCCCTCCCGGAGCCGGGGCCATGATTCCTTCTGCGTGCGGAGAAGCTCGCGCATCATGTTCACCGTCGAGAGTCCGGGGAACACCATGAGGCGCCCCCCGACGTCATCCTTCTCTGGTTCGGCAGGGCTCATGTCTCAACGCCCCGCGGCAGGCCGGCGCCTGGGCGCCCGACGTTGCCCCAAGGCATTCTCCGCTTTTCGCTGGCGCATCTGAAGTTCCATCGTGCGAATCGTATCCTTGTAGGCATTAAAAGCGTTCAGCCGGGTGATGTCGATGTTGGCATCGGAGTTTCCCTCCCACCGGCGACAGAGATAGATCGGCTCGTAGATCCGCCCGACACGATGGGCCCGGGAAATGGCGAGTCCTACGGCATAATCCTCCCCGTAACTCACATCGGGAAACGGCGTCCCGCGGAGCAACGGTGTAAAGAATGCGCGGGGCGCGCCAAACCCGTTGACCCTCAGGGCGTTGTTCCGCCCGTTTTCCTCCGTCCATTCACGGTGATCGATCACTCCCGGCGGGAGCTCTTCCAGCTTCATGTTGGTCACCCGATAACTCCCCACCACCATCCCGCACTTCTCGGCGTAAAACGTATCGATGACTTTTATGAGTGTCGTTTCGTCGGCATAGACGTCGTCGCTGTCGAGCTGCACTGCGAACCTGCCGCACTGCGGATGATGCACGGCCTCGTTCCAGCACCCCCCGATGCCGAGCCCCTCCCGTTCGGGGATATGGTGGATCACCCGCCCGTCGCGCTCCGCAAATGTGCGGAGAATCTGCGTGGTCCCGTCCGTCGAGTGATTATCGACGACCAGGATATTGAAGCTGAACGGTACGCTCTGACGGAGGGCGGAGGAGACCGCGTCGCCGATCGTTCCCGCCCGGTTTCTGACCGGTATGATCACCGAAGCCCGCACGGGGAAATCCCCCTCGTTGAGATTCAACGGGGACGCAAACGGGGAAACATACGCGCCGATTTTTTTCAGATGCGCGGTGACAGCATGCTCCATTTCCACCTGGACGGCGCGATGACGCGGGTCGACATACGCGAAGTGGTTCTCGTCCTGCTTTCGCCGGTCGCCGGTGACGGCATAGAGAGGTTCAGGGATCCTCGTGATATTCCGTGATCGGGCGATCCCGAGCCGTGCGGCGTACAGACCTGCAAAGCGGTACGATTCCCGGGGTGTGCGGCCGATGGCAGCCCGGAGGGCTCCGGCATCAAAGACCATCACAGGTCCGAAGTCGAAATCGTCCCGCAGGCTCCCCTGCTGATACTGGATGACCGGATGCGGTGTCCGTTCCACTCCCCTGCATTCCACGTAATCGCTGTAGAGGAGACCGGCGCGCGTCGCGCGGGCGACGTCCGCAAAGCGTTGCAGGGAGAATCTTCCGAACTCAATGCCTGACTCCGCGAGCACCAGGAAAACATACTCTGTGTCCGTCTCTTCCGCGATCCGGCGGATTGTCTCACCCGACTGCGCGGCGTCTGTCCGGATCGTCGCAACTCCAGCGACGGGCGATGCTCCCTTCGGGTTGAGGAGGACGATGCGCCCCACCAGCGGGGAGGCGGCAAGTTGCTCCACCAGCGCCGGGCGCCCTCCTCCCCCGGAATCCGTGATGAATGCAGTAAAGGGGCGTTCGGGAGATTCTCTGACTCTCCGCTTCATACTGAACCCTCCGTTGCGGGTTTCTTTTTTGCACCGAATCCGGGTGCTATCCTCACGCGCGCCGCGGCGATGAATCCCGGAACGGTGCAGAGTATTACCCAGAGGAAGAAGTGTTTGTATCCCAGCCATTCCTGTACTGCCCCGCTGACCATCCCCGGGGCCATCATCCCGAGCGCCATGAACCCCGTACAGAGGGCGAAATGTGCGGTCTTGTGATCACCTTCCGCAACCATGATCATATAGAGCATGTACGCGGTGAACCCGAATCCGTACCCGAACTGCTCGACCGCGACGGCCGCACAGATGACTGAAAAATTCGCGGGTTGCGTCTGCGAGAGAAATACGAACATCAGGTCGGGAAGGTGGATGCTCAGCACCATCGGCCAGAGCCAGAATTTCAGCCCCTGCCGGGACACCACATATCCGCCGAGGAGTCCCCCCAGGGTGAGCGCAATGATCCCGACCGTTCCATACGCAATGCCGACCTCGCTCGTGGTGAGCCCGAGCCCCCCCTGAGCGGTTGGATCCAGAAGGAATGGCGATACCAGCTTGATCAGCTGGGCCTCCCCGAGCCGGTAGAGGAGAAGAAACGCCAGAATCGAACCGATGCCCTTCTTCCGGAAGAACTTTGCGAACACAATGAAGAACTGCCGGAGCGGAGCTTCGGTGCGAATGCTCGTGTCGGACGGAGGCCGGGGGAGCATGATCCTGTGATAGACGAACAGGACGAGAAACATACCGGCAAGGATGAGAAACGTGACCGACCAGGCGAACGCAATCCGCCCGCCCGAACTGATTTCGAGCTGGCCGGCGAGCACGACGAGCAGTCCCTGCCCGGAGATCATCGCAAGCCGGTAAAATGTGCTCCGCACGCCGACAAAGGCAGACTGCTGGTGCTCTTCCAGCCCGAGCATGTAGAATCCATCGGCGGCGATGTCATGCGTGGCGGAACTGAACGCCACCAGCCAGAGCACGGCAAGCGAGTACCGGAAGAAATCGGGGGCGGTGATGGAAAGCGCGACCGCGCCGAGCGACCCCCCGAGAATAAGCTGGAGGGAGACGATCCAGAACCGCTTTGTGCGGAACATGTCCACGAGCGGACTCCAGAGGGGCTTGATCACCCACGGGAGATAGAGCCAGCTCGTGTACAGGGCGATGTCCGTGTTGGAGATTCCGAGTCTTTTGTACATGATGACGGAGACCGTCATCACAATGACATAGGGAATCCCTTCGGCGAAGTAGAGGGTCGGCACCCAGGACCAGGGGGATCGCGAAGCGGCCGCTGAGGGAGATTCCATGCTTCAGTTCTTTCCGTCGATCATCTGGTATCCAATGAGGTGCTCAACGGTGGTTCCCCCCATCGTAAAGGGGGCCCGCTCCGTGAACAGGAAACCGTTCTGTTCATACCATGTCCGGGCGGCGGTGTTATCAACCATCACCCCGAGCCAGATCCTGTCGAGACCGTTCGCGCGTGCACACCGCCGGGCTTCTGCCAGCAGCACCCTCCCGATCCCCTTTCCCTGGTATTCCGGAAGGACGTACACGGAGGAAACATAACAGCGATGTTCCTGCACGGAGAGGGAGAGGATCATATAGGCGACATCGACGCCATCCCACGCAGCGATGAAGCCCCGGATCGACGGGGTTTCGACCTTTTCGCGGAGCACCTGGTCGGCATAGTGGCGCTCGAGATACGCCCGCAGGTCAGCCTCCGGGATAAACGAACCGTAGGCTGCCTTCCATGTTTCCAGGGCAATCCTGCGCACCGTGCCGCAATCGTCCCCATTCCATGCGCGCAGGGCGGGATTACTCATCGCAGGCGTCGAGAAAATCGTCGATCCCGTCGACAATTCTCTCCGCGAGCTCCTTCCGGAAACCGTCATCGAGGAGCTTCATTTCATCCTCCGGATTGGACATGAAGGCGAGTTCCACGAGGACATTCGGCAGCTCCGTCGGGCTGTTCAGCGAGAAATTGAATGCCCCGACGTTCCCGTTCAGGGGGAGGCCGGACTTCAGGATGGAACGCACAATGGCGAGCGAGAGCGGCCGATAACACGGATACTTGTAGTAGGTGCTCGTGCCGCGTGTATCGCGGGGATCCGACGTGACACCAATGGAATTTGAATGGACCGCGATCAGAATGTCGGCGGGCGACGCAAGCACACGCCGTACCCGCTCACCCATGGTGAGGTTTGTGTCTGTATCACGCGTGAGGATGACGCGCGCCCCACGGTCTTCGAGGAGCGCCTTGAGATGACGCACGGTGGCAAGATTCACGTCCTTTTCCAGCGCACCGGTGGAACCGAGCGCTCCCAGGTTATTGCCGCCGTGGCCCGCATCAAGGGCAAAGGTCAGGGCCTTGATCTTGAGTCGATCGGGCTGATGACGGACCCTGATCTGGAGTCCCGCACCGGTGTACCGGATGTCATACCCCCAGATCTGCTTGTGTTTCAGCTCCAGGGTGATCCGGAAGACCCCGGTGCCGGGCTGGACATAGCTGACATTGGTAATCTCGCTTGCGGTGAGCGACTGGATGACCCAGTTCGTGTTGGACGATGCTCCGAACAGGTCGACGTGTATGCGTGAGGGGTTCGCCTCCTGGAGCGATGCATAGGGAAGTTTTTCGGGGATGGCAATGTTCACGTAATCGTAGTGCGCATCCCCCGTCACCGTCCAGTTGCCTGTCAGGGCTGCCGGCGGGTGCGTCCCGCGGGGGAGCAGGTCGACCGATTCTTCCGCGATCCAGGCCTCCCGGCCGGGGGCAAGCGCAACCCTGTACATACCGCTCTTTTTCCCCACGATTGCGAGACGTACGCCCGGCACGAGGAAAGACATTTTCGCGCCACCGAGCCGGTCTTCGCCCAGTCCGAACGCCAGCGCTGGACGATCGCCGCGCGTCACCCCCACCAGCGGAAAGTCTTCCGCCATGAACGACACTTTTCCGGGTGAGACCGATACCGCCCTTCCCCGGATGCTGTCGATGAGAACGAAGGGGATCTGTCGTGCCGCGAGGGTATCTCCCCGCCTGACGCGGTACATGCCCTGATAGACCCCGCGAAGCCCTGATGCCGCGGCCGGCGGGAGCTCTTTCATGGGGAGGCCGCCGAGGAAAGTCGCCGAGCATCCCGGCGTCCCCTTCACCTGGACTTCGAGCAGATCCCCGGCATCAACCCACTGATCGGTTGATGGCTCGACGAGCACCGTATCGATCATCACGACGGAATCGGGTGATGTTGCCACCGGCGCGTCCCGGATCACCAGAAAGGTTTTGGACGCGGTGTCTCCCGCCGGGGTCGTTGCACGGAGCGTGAAATGGTTGTCGCCCACGGCGAGGCTGAGTAGCCCTGCGACCGCTCCGGAAGGATAGACTTTCAGCGCGGATCCGTTGAGGGACACGCTGTTGCCCCGGTTTGTGCCCGCGGACAATCGATAGACGGGGGACGACGCATGCACCGTGTCCGATTCAGGGACGATAAGCCGCATGAACGGCACCTGCGCCGATGCCGAAGCACCCGCAAGCGTGACCCCGATGAAGAGCGCAGCCACACCTCTCAGTAGAGACACCTGACCTCCGTTTCTTTGAAGTAATGCCGGAGAATTTTCTCCGCGGTGTACCCCGACTCCCCCATCACGGCAGCACCGATCTGGCACATGCCGACGCCATGCCCCCAACCGGCGCCGGTCAGCACGAACCGTTCGGGCACTCCCCCGGGTTCACCCGGCGCGTCAACCACGAATGCGGAGCTGTACAGATGGGTCGGGGAGAGCGTCCGCCGAATCTCCAGCTCCTTGCCGATTGTCACCGTCCGTTTTTCACCCTGAATGGTCAGGAGGCACAGGCGTCCGGACGGCCCGCGCTGCACGGGGACGAGATTCACTATGCGACCAAAATCGATTCCGCTTTTTCGCCGGATGAGTTCCGTGATTTCCTCCTGCCGGTACTCCACCCGCCACCGGTAGAAGTCCTTCGTTTCCTGGTCGTAGTGCAGGAGGACCTGCGAGAGGATCCGTGGGTCCGCCGTGTTGCAAAATGCAGGCGGTGCAGTACGGATCCAGCGGCCGGCGTCCGCTTCACGGCTGACGTCGCGCACCGGTCCCGGCGGGTCCGCGTCAACCACGCTGACGAGCGCGGGATGGTCCACCGGCTCCCACACAGTCGCAAATGGCTCGGAAATTCCGCCGCAGGATTTGGAGAACCGCGCGTCGCAGACGGCATCTCCCTCCATCAGGACCGTCCCGCGGGTCGCTGCGACCGCCTGCCGGACGGCGGGCGTCGATGCGTTCGTCATCCCCTGGTACCGCTGGCAATGGTCGTCGGCGCAGACATCAAACAGCTCGTGATCCTCCCTGTCGTACCACCGGATGCGGTGTGTGGCGCTCTCGACCTGCGGATACTGCGGGGCGGGAAGGGCTTTGCGCGCCCGGGACCGGTCGAGCTGTGCCAGGAGCCAGCTCCGCGATACGATGGCATGCGCCTCCAGCAGGTGCCGTGAACTTCCGGCGCTCATCTCCGATGAGATGA
The DNA here is from genome assembly GCA_041493205.1 of Bacteroidota bacterium. Lineage (GTDB taxonomy): Bacteria > Bacteroidota > Ignavibacteria > UBA10030 > UBA6906 > JBGPYM01. The sequence continues at coordinate 1,724 of JBGPYM010000036.1, read as the reverse complement.
CGCTGGTGAGATACTCCTCGACGGACACGACGTTGAGCGCAACGATCCCCTCTCCCGATGGCACAAGCCGGAGGGCTCCGGGAAATCGCTGATCCTCTTTCCGTTCCCAGTGAAATTTCAGGCCAATCGTAACGCCCCGGACGACGAAGGAGGTGCCGGCTCCCCCATCGGGCGCAATCTGGATCGCGGAAGAACTTTCCATGCGTGCGGCGCCGCATTCCAGGATGATGTTTGATCCGGAGAGCGAGGCGCGCGCGTTCCCCTCCAGGCGCATGGTCCCGGCGTCCGCGCTGAATACCGCCGGGAAATGAAACTCCAGCACGTGCCCGGTGACGATGCCGACAGTGATGACCGGTTCGGCCGCCATCTTATTCCCCCGGGCCGGCGCTCTGAAGGGCGTGTATCACGGCGTCATGCAGAGCGGGGCGAATGCGCAACAGGCGCAGATTGGCGCGCGTCGGATAGACCCGGTTCGTCAGAAACACGACCGCCAGATTTCTCGCCGGGTCGGCCCAGAGCGACGTGCCGGTAAATCCGGTGTGCCCGTAGGACGACGGTGAAAGGAGCGTGCCTCCCGACGACCCGCTCATCGACCACATATCCCATCCCAACCATCGCTCCTGTCCGGGCGCTTTTCTCGCGAGAAATTCGTAGATCGTCCCCTCGCTGATGTACCTCCTCCCGCCGTAGACTCCCCTGTTGAGGAGCATCTGCATGAAGACGGCCAGGTCGGAGGCGGTGGAGAAGAGTCCGGCATGACCGGCGACTCCGCCGAGCAGCGCAGCGTTTTCATCATGCACGCTCCCCTGCACCAGTCTCTTGCGCCATGCCGTGTCAAGTTCCGTCGGGGCGATCCGCTCGCGCACTGTCGTATCCGGCCTGAACCCCGTGTGGCACATATGGAGCGGGTCAAAAATTTCACGCCGAACGAAAGAATCGAGCGGCATCCCGGAGAACTTTTCCACGAGCTTGCCCAGCGCGATCATGCCCAGATCGGAGTAGATCGTTGAGTCGCCCGGCTTCGCCACGAGGGGTGTCGCGAGGGCGGAGTCGATCGCCGAGTGCGCGTCGGGGCAGATCTTCCAGAGTTGACGAAACGGAGGAAACCCGGCCCTGTGGAGCAGCAGGTGCCGGATTGTCACAGTTGATTTCTCGTTGCGCGAAAATTCAGGGAGGTACACTCCCACCGGATCGTCGAGGTTGTATTTCTTCAAATCGTACAACCTCATCATCGCCGTGGTCGTGGCAACGACTTTGGTCAGCGAGGCACAATCGTATCGTGTTGCCGCGTCAACCGGCTGCGCGCCTGCGCCGTAGGTAAGAGACCCGAAGGAACGGTTGTAGATCAGCATCCCGCCCCTGATGACCGCCACCTGCGCGCCGGGGAAGGCGGAATCGGCGATGGCATGTTCGACAATATCATCCACGTGCGCCAGGTCTTCCGGACTGAACCCCGCCGCCGCCGGATCGTCACGGCGGAGCTGGCTCTGGGGAAGCTCGATCCCCGTTCCGATCGGCATCGTCCCACTCACTGTCACGGGGAGCCTCCCATGGAGGGGAATTTCTCCGAAGAGCGCTTCCGCAGACGCCTCCATCTGATCTTCGTTGTCACCGTAGGCGCACAGGATCGCACGTGCCGCAGGGAACTGGGTTGCAATGTACGGGGTGCCGAACAGGCATATGACAAGCGGCGTGCGGGTCTCCTGCACCCGGTCAACGAACCG
>JBGPYM010000054.1:0-14518 GCA_041493205.1 Bacteroidota bacterium | reverse complement strand
CGATCACACCGGTGAGCTTGTCCCAGATGGGCCGGGGATACCCGTTTGTTCCCACAGGCGAGTAAACCGCCTGCCAGATGTCCCACTGTCCGCCTGAACGGCTGTCAGGGCCCAGGACGTACTCCAGCTTGTTCTCCTCCTGCAAGGTCGTCATCAGCTCGCCCTGGCCATTGCGCGTCCCCGGCCGCGGCGTCTTCTTCCATCTGCTCCCTGCGAAGTACGCGTTCTCGTGTTCATAGATATTCACGATCGTGTACGAGCGGAAATCAATGGGATCGGGACATGCGGCAAAGCACCCGTTGAATTCGTCGGGATAGAAAACCTGTGCGGCAAGCGCCTCCCACCCTCCGGTCGACCCGCCGTACGTGAAGCGCGCCCACCCCTGGCCAATCGCCCTGAACTTCTTTTCTATGGTGGGGATCAGTTCCTTCATGATTGCATCGCCGTACGGCCCGAGGTTCTCCGAGTTCACGGCATACGAATCGTCGTAGTACGGATTTGCGTGCTGGATCTGAACGATGATAAACCGGGGAAAGCCCGGTCCGGTCCACTCCTGGTAAAATTTGTAGGCGTACTCCTGCTCGATCCGGTTATACCCCTCAATGTGAAACCGTTCGCTGTAGACGGGCGGGAGGTTGGGGTCCGGAGGCGCCTCGCGAAAACCGTCAAACGTCGGGGAGAAGTGGCTCTGATACACGATGACCGGGTACCGGGCGTCCGGATGCTCGTCCCATCCGTGCGGGAGGAGAACAGTGGCGCCGAGTTCCATCGGCCGGCCCCAGAATGCGGAGAGGCGTTCGCTCTTCATCCGGATATGCCGGAGGTACTTCGTATCAGCGAGTGGTTCGATCGGAGGAATGACCCGGTCGAGTTCGATACGTATGGTACCCTCCGTTGACGGATCGATCCTGAGTGTGCGGGGAATACTGTACAGATTCCCCGGGGCCGCATTCCACTGCTGGCCTTCCCCCCGGTCCATGGGGAGCTTCACCGTATGCCCATCCGCCCTGTGGAAGGTCTCATATCTGTGGAGCAGCGCCTGCACCCGGTACGTTCCGGCAGGGACGGCCGACAGGCTTTGCAGGGGAAACCCCGGTGCCGCATCATCCACGACCGCCTGGACGCCCGGTTTCCAGCCGTCCACCGTGATGCCGAAGACCAGCTGGGTGCGCAGGCCGTCGTTGATCTGGAAGCGCGGCTCCTGCGTGCTGTCGGCAGAGATCATCAGCAACAACCGGCCGTCAAGCGGATCGTTGTTGAGCGTCCCGGGGAACGTGACGACGAAACGGCCGCCCCCGCATGCTGTAGAACAGAGCAGGATGGATGCGACGACACGAAGGATTCTCATGGATTTCCCTTCTGTGGTAGTTTTGAGAGTTCTTCACCCAGCCGGTCCTCAAGACTCGACTGGAAATCGTAATCGGCGTAGGATTTGATTTTTCCGAAGGCGCTCCTTGCTTCCGCCGTCTTGCCGAGCCTCGCATAGGCACGGCCGAGCAGGAAGTAGCCGTGCGGGATGAGCCATCGTTCGTGCGGCGGGTTGAGCGCGACAAGCCGGAGCCCGGTCCCGACGGCTTCCTCGAACCGGTCCCGCTCGAATTGTCCCTGCTGGATCCCGGTGAGCGCGCGGGCCTGAAGATCGGCGTCCGCCGGGTCCTTCCGTATCGCTTCCTCGAACAGCGCCAGCGCTTCCTCGTATCTCTTGCGCGCGAGCTCGTTTTCTCCCATGATCTCCGCGATGTCCGCGTCGGTCATCGCCGTCTGCATCCTGTCATGTGCGAGCCGGTAGTAAAACCTGTCACGCGACCGCTCCGCATCGGAGATGTTGGCGGTTGCCGCGTATGTCTGGACCGCCTTCGTGCGGTCGCCGGTGATCTCCTGGGCAACACCCAGCCGGTAGTACATCCAGTTGGATATGTATTCGCGGTTCTTCACCGTGGCGATGAATTTCTCGAAATTCTCCCGGCAACTTCCGAAGTCGTTCCGTGTGTAATAGAGACCGCCGAGCGTGCTGTACGCGAACTCCTCGCCATAGCGGAGGTTTTTCCGCACGTTGATTGCGGCGGCCTTTTTCGCCGCCAGGAGCGCCTCGTCAAATTTCCCGCTCCGTGAAAGCCAGTTCGCCTGGAGAAGGAGGAAGAGGGTGTTGTCCGGGTAGCGATCAACGAGCCTGCCAAGATACGTAAATGCCTCATCGGTCCGGTGTTCGCTGAAAAGAAACTGCGCGAGGAAGAAACTCGCTTCTCCCCGTGTATAGACCCCGTTGTCCGCCGCTGCCTTCAGCATGCGCAATCCCCCTTCGATGTCCCCCTGGAAGCCAAGCAGAGTCATGATCCACCTGAGGGAACGCGGCACCTTGCCCGCGAGATAACTGAACAACCCGAATCCCATCTGTGCGTCGTAGAGGTCCGGCTTCTTCTCGACGGCTTCGCGGAGGTTGGAGTAGCCGCGTTTCCCGTCGGTCACCGCCTTGAGCAGCGAATTGTTTGCCTGGTGGGCGAGCCCACGGTAGCCGTAAATCCCCCCGAGGTAAAACCGGGCGATGGCGTCGTCTTCGTTCTGATCCAGAAGGTTCTCGCACACTGTAATCACGTTTTCCGAGGCCGCGAGGAACGAGGTGTACTCGCTGTCGCTCCGCGTGAGCGTGTAGAGCCAGAAGTGCACCATGCTGCCGAAGAAGTATCCCCGCGGATCGCCCGGCGCCATGCGCCGCACGCTGTCAAACGTCGAGGAGGCCTGTGGGATGTCGAGGTTGTATAACCGGTCGATGCCGCGGACCGTCCTGGCATGGACCTCAGCCCAATCGATGCTCTGTCCGCGTGCAACGGAAGCAAGAAGCACGAGTGCGGCTGTGAGAGGTACGAAACGCATCTGGCGATAGTGTGGAGACATGTGGTCGTAAAAGATAGGTGACGCCCCCCAGACTCGCAAGGCGGAATTGATTTCTTCGCCGGGATTCGCTAACTTTATCCCGCTCACCCCTACCCCCCACATTTCACGCAGACCTGTCCTTGAACAAGTACGTCCACCGCCGCCGATCCGCCCCCCGGGGTTTAGTGTCCCCTCCTTGTGCACCGCCGCGGCTGGTCCTCTTTGCCATCATGATCGTCGCCCTTGCTCTGTGTGTCACGTGTGAGTGCCGGGCGCAGGGGCTTCCCCCCGGCGAGTCCGCCGGGGAACATGCGGCGCGCATGGCATGGTGGCAGGAAGCGCGATTCGGGCTCTTCATTCACTGGGGACTCTATGCCGTCCCGGCGGGTTCATGGAAGGGGAACAACGGCTACGGTGAGTGGATCCGCACGAGCGCCCGGATCCCTCTGCGCGAATACGAACAATTCACTTCCCGGTTCAACCCCGCACGGTTTGATCCCGTTGCATGGGTCCGCACCGCGAAAGCGGCGGGGATGAAGTACATCGTGATAACGACGAAACATCACGACGGATTCGCCCTCTTCAATTCTGCCCTGACGGACTTCGACGTGATGTCGACTCCGTTCCACCGGGATATCATGAAGGCGCTCGCGGACGCGTGCAGGAGAGAGGGAATCCGGATCTGCTGGTACCACTCCATCATGGACTGGCATCACCCTGACTACCTGCCGCGCAGGGAGTGGGAGACGGACAGGCTGGACTCAGGAGCCGACTTCCGGAGATATGTCGCGTACCTGAAGGGCCAGATCCGCGAACTCCTTACGGCATACGGGCCGATCGGGGTGCTCTGGTTCGACGGGGAATGGGAATCAACCTGGAACACCGCCGAAGGGAAGGATCTGTACGCGTATGTCCGCTCTCTTCAACCCTCCATCATTGTGAACAACAGGGTGGGGGCGGGGCGGTCCGGATTGGAGGGATTTACGAAGGCAGGGGAATTCGCCGGCGATTTTGGAACGCCCGAACAGGAGATCCCCGCCACCGGGCTCCCCGGTGTGGACTGGGAAACCTGCATGACGATGAACGACCACTGGGGGTATAACAGTCATGACTCTGCCTGTAAATCGACCGCGGATCTCATTCGGATGCTTGCCGACATCGCCTCCAAAGGCGGGAACTTCCTCCTGAACGTCGGCCCGACCGCAGAGGGCGTGTTTCCCCCGGAGGCCGTGGAGAGACTGCAGGGCATCGGCCGCTGGATGGATATCAACGGCGAAGGGATACACGGGACATCCGAAAGCCCGTTTCCCGCTCTCTCGTGGGGACGGTGCACGCAGAAGGAAATTGAAGGCGGGACACGACTCTATCTCCACGTCTTCACATGGCCCGCCGACGGCATGCTGCGGCTTCCCGGCATCTTCAATTCTCCCATGCATGCATTCCTGCTCGCAGATACGGCACGCACTCCGCTTTCCGTCCGGCGAGAGGAAAACGATCTGCTGATCAGCGTCCCGCACATGCCGCCTGATACGGTGAATGCGGTAGTGGCGCTCGACGTCACAGGCGCTGCCGACGTAGCTTTTCCTCCGGAGGTCTCTGCGCCGGCGCCGATATTCCTTGATTCCATCAGGGTGACCATTGCAACCGGGAAAAAAGACGTTGAGGCGAGATTCACGATCGACGGCAACATCCCGACTTCGAGCTCTCCGCTCTATCGGCGGCCGGTGCTCCTCACGTCGACTGCGACCATCACCGCGCGCCTCTTCCGCGGCGGCCGGCCCGTGAGCCCGCCAAACGCGGTGACATGCACGCGTGTGATCGCCGAACCGGCAACCGGCGAAAGAGGCATGATCCGCGGCATCGCGTATTCGTATTACGAAGGGGATTGGGACAGCCTGCCGGACTTCCGATCCCTCAGGCCGCAGAAGGAAGGAACAGTTCCTTCGGTCGGCATTGCTCACGCATTGACCCCGGACCATTTCGGGTTCCGGTTCGAGGGTTATGTCAGGGTGCCCGTGGACGGAGTGTACGAATTCAGCATCGAATCGGATGACGGAAGCAGTCTGTCCGTGGGTGAGTCCCTCTTCATCAATAACGACGGTCTGCACGGTCTGACCGGCCGGCAGGGAGTGGCGGCCCTGAAGGCAGGCTTCCATCATCTGCGCATCGGGTATTTTGAAAAGACCGGCAGCCAGGAGCTGAACCTGCTCTGGGGGAAACCGGGGGCACCCCTTACGGCTCTTCCCGATTCCGCGCTCGCCCACAGAGTTCCGTAAGGTGTTGCGTTATCAATCATCACTCTCAACTCGTTGGAGAACTCATGAAGCTCACCATTGTCTGCATATGCCTCCTGCTCCTTTCGGGAGTAAGTGGCATGGCGCAGGTTAAAACGCAGGAAGAAATCGACCGGGAAAAACGCCTGCAGGAAGAGGCGGCCAAGGTCAACAAGGACACCACGCGTTTCGAGGGGTGGAAGAACACCGCCCGGACGGGCATCAATCTTTCCCAGGTCGCGTTCAAGGACTGGGTCGCCGGAGGCGAAAACGCAATCTCGTACACGACGTGGCTTCAGGGTGCATCAGCCCTCCTCACCGAACGTACTGTCTGGAACAACTCCTACAAGTTCGCATTCGGCCAGGCGAAACTCGGAGACCAGGCGATGCAGAAGACCGACGATGAAATCGCCCTCGAAACGTTTCTCATTTACAAAGTGGGCACGACGATCAACCCCTATGTCGCCGCGACGCTCAGGACCCAGTTTGCGCCCGGCTATGCATTCGATGGCGGCACGCGCCGCAGGGTATCGAAGTTCTTTGATCCTGCGTATATGGTGCAGAGCGCGGGATTCGCCTACCAACCTTCCACCGGGGTGACCACACGCCTTGGCGGCGCGGTGCGTGAAGTGATCACCTCGGCGTTCCCCGCGTATGCCGATGATCCGGCGACCCCGGTTGTCGAGAAGACCAGGGTCAGCGGCGGTGTCGAATCGGTCACGGATCTTGTCGCGGCCCTGGATGATAACATTGCGCTGATCGCACGGCTGGAACTCTTCGCACCGTTCAATGCAATGGACCGCATCAATGTCCGCAACGATTACGCCCTCACCATGAAGGTCAGCAAGTACATCGCAACAAACTTCACCGTCAACATACTGAATGACGTCAACGTGTCAGCACGCACGCAGATAAAGCAGGCGCTGTCGCTCGGGATTACCTATTCGTTGTTATAGCAGCCGGACGCCGGCATTCCATTCACCGCACATCACGGGAGGTTCGAATGAGCATGGTCAAGGAGTTCAAAGAGTTCGCCATGAAGGGGAACGTGGTCGACCTGGCGGTCGGCATTATCATCGGCGCTGCATTCGGGAAAATCGTCTCGTCGCTCGTTGCCGACGTACTGATGCCGCCGCTCGGAATTCTCATCGGCGGTGTCGACTTCTCCAGCCTGTCGGTGACGCTCAAGTCGGCCGAGGCAGGAGCGGCTGCCGTGGCCCTGCGATACGGCGCGTTCGTCCAGGCGCTGTTCGATTTCGTCATCGTCGCATTTGCCATATTCATCGTCGTGAAGGCGATGAACGCCCTCAAACGGAAAAAGGATGAAGCGCCGCCCGCACCTCTGAAACCGCCGGCGCAGGAAGTCCTGCTCACAGAGATCCGCGATCTTCTGAAAGCGCGAACGTGACTCACTCTTCAAAGGCACCCCCATGCACACCCCTCACGAAATAATCCGACGCGCTGCTGCGGCCATCATCCCGGCCGTTCTCCTGGCCTTCGCACTCTCCTGTGCCACCGTCCCGGTCACCGGGAGAAAACAGCTGAGCATCATCCCGAGCTCCGAGATGCTTACCATGAGCTTCCAGCAGTATGGCGAATTCCTCAAGACCAACACGCTGAGCACAAACCAGTCTCAGGTGCAGCTCGTCCGCACGGTGGGAGGCCGGATCAGGACGGCGGTCGAGACATACATGAACCAGAACGGATACGGCGACCGCCTGAAGGGCTATGCGTGGGAGTTCAACCTTGTGGAAAGCAAGGAAGTCAACGCCTGGTGCATGCCCGGGGGAAAAGTGGTGGTCTACACGGGCATTCTCCCCGTTACCCGGGACGAATCCGGCCTGGCGGTCGTGCTGGGGCATGAAATCGCCCACGCGATCGCGGAACATGGCGGCGAGCGGATGAGCCAGCAGCTCCTCACGCAGTTTGGCGGCGTCGCGCTCTCCGAGCTCCTGAAAAACAAACCCCAGGAAACACAGAACCTCTGGCTCGGAGCGTTCGGCGCAGGGGCGCAGCTCGGCGTCCTGCTGCCGTACAGTCGTACGCATGAAAGCGAAGCTGATCACCTGGGGCTCATCTTCATGTCCATGGCCGGGTATAACCCGAACACGGCCGTCCAGTTCTGGGAGCGCATGGCAGCGGACAAAGGCGGAAATGCCCCCCCGGAATTTCTGAGCACCCACCCTTCGGACGCAACGCGGATCGCCCAGATCAAAGAGAACCTTCCGGAAGCGATGAAGTACTACACGCCGGGGCGGTGATCGATTGATCGCAACCTGCTACGACAACCAGCGGAGACACTCATGAGAGCCCGGCTTTCTCTTCTCCTTTTCTTTCTCCTCACAGGCGGAACCATGATGAACGGACAGACGCCCCGCGGGCAGTACGCCCTCCCGTGGCTCGCGCAATCGGTGACAACGCTCGAGAACGAGCTCGTGGCGAAGAACGGCGAGCCTGTGCGGCAGCGCGCGCAACGGGGCCTGCGGCAGGCGGCGGAATTCTGGCGCGCCGATGACGGCGACGCGGCGGCATTTGCCGACGTGGTGCGGCTCCATTTTGCGCCGGACCAGAAAACGCTCGATACCATGTTCACCCGGCTGGAGTCCATCCTCGAGCAGGTGGACGGCCACATGGCCGAAATCGGACGGCACCTCAAGGTCCAGTCGGACCTCGACCTCGGCCCGATCCTCCCCTTCGACGAGATCCTCGCGGGATACGATCCCTCCGCACATCTCATGGACGATTTCTTTGCCGACAAATTCGCATTTGCCGTGCTGTTGAATTTCCCCCTGACAACGCTCCAGGAGCGGCTCGCCGATGGGGAGCGATGGACCCGTCGGCAATGGGCCGAGGCCAGGCTCACCCGGGCCTTCGGCAAACGGATTCCCGCCGATGTGAACCTGGCAATCGCAAAGGCAAGCGGTGCGGCGGAACAGTATATCGCGGGGTACAACATCTGGATGCACCATGTCCTTGACGCCAGCGGGAAACGGCTCTACCCCCCGAAGCTCCGCCTCCTCTCCCACTGGAACCTGCGCGATGAAATCAAGGCAAACTACAGCGAGGGGGTGAAGGGGCTGGCCAAACAGCGCCTCATGCAAAAGGTCATGGAAAGGATTGTCACGCAGACGATTCCTGCAGTCGTTGTGGACAACCCGGGAGTCGACTGGAACCCGGCGACCAACACCGTAAGCCCCGTCCCCGCGGCAGAGGTCGACGGGCAGGCGCGCAATGCCGGACCGGTCAGCAACGACCCCGAACCCGATACACGGTACAAGATTCTCCTTGACACGTACAGGGCTTCCCGCCTCGTCGATCCGTTTTCACCCACTGCTCCCACGCATATTGCGCGCCGCTTTGACGAAGACCGGGAGATTCCCGAACTCCGTGTGAAGGCGATGCTGGAACAGGTCCTTTCGTCCCCGCTCGTCCGCCGGACCGCAAAACTCATTGCAGCACGCCTCGGCCGCCCCCTCGAGCCGTTCGACATCTGGTACAACGGATTCCGCCCGCGCGGCGCATCCACCGAAGAGCAACTGGACGCCGTTGTCCGGGCAAAGTACCCGGACGCGGGCGCCTACAAACGGGACATCCCGGCCATGCTCGGTAAGCTCGGGTTTTCACCCGAACGGGCGCGCTACTACGCCGACCGCATCGAAGTCGATCCTGCGCGCGGATCAGGGCATGCCATGGGGGCAGCCATGCGGTCGGCACCTGCACGGCTGAGGACGCGGGTGGAGCCGTCAGGAATGAACTACAAGGGGTTCAACATCGCCGTGCACGAGATGGGGCATAACGTCGAGCAGATTACCTCGCTCAACCTGATCGACCACACGCTTCTGCGCGGAGTCCCGAACACGGCCTTTACCGAGGCGCTCGCGTTCGTTTTCCAGGCACACGACCTCGAGCTCCTCGGCCTCGCAACAGCCGATCCGCAGAAGGAGTCGTTGCAGGCGCTCGACGATTTCTGGGGGGCGTATGAAATTGCCGGCGTGGCCCTCGTGGACATGGGGGTCTGGCACTGGATGTACGATCATCCCGACGCGACGCCCGCCCAGCTGAAAGAGGCGACCGTCCGCATCTCCCGTGAACTGTGGAATAAATTCTATGCACCGGTGTTCGGTTCAAAGGACGTTCTCCTGCTCGGAATTTATTCGCACATGATTCACTCGTTCCTGTATCTGCCCGATTATCCCATCGGTCACATGATCGCGCACCAGATCGAGGAACACATGAGAAAGGTGGGTTCGATCGGACCGGAATTCGAACGGATGGCCCTTGCCGGGTGCATCGCGCCGGACCTCTGGATGAAAAATGCGACGGGCTCCCCCGTGGGACCTGAAGCGCTTCTTGCTTCGGCGGAACGTGCGCTGGCCCGGCTCGAGGGGAGCAGCCGCTGACGGATGCACTGCGCATCGTTGCTGTTCGTTCTCTTACTCCGGTTTTCCGACCTCCCCGGGGCCCTCGCGGCCGGAGACCAGGCGTTCGCACGGATCGACTACCCTGAAGCCGTCAGGCAGTATGAGGGAGCTCTTGCCGATCACCCTGCTGAGCCGGAGCTGTTCTGGCGGCTGGCCCGCGTCTATGTCTGCTCCGGAGAGGTCGCGCCGGAAGAGGACCGCCGAAGACTGTTCCTCGCCGCGGAGCAGTATGCCCGGCGTTGCATCGTCCTCGATTCGACGAGCGCGCCGGGCCATACCTGGCTTGCGGGAGCTCTCGGGTACATTGCGCTCACCGAAGGCGTAACACGGAAGGTCGCCCTCTCCCGGGAGCTCCTGCAGGAAGCGCTGCGCGCCCTTGAAATCGACCCGATCGATGACGCCGCATACTCCATCATCGGTTCATTCTACCGTGCGCTGGGAAACGCCGGCTGGCTGCAGCGGACGATTGCGGAAGTCTTCCTCGGCTCGGTGCCGAAGGGGGGTTATGAAGAAGCGGAGTCGGCGCTGAAGAACGCCATCCGGATCGCACCGGGCATCATGCGCCACCAGTACGAACTCGGCGTCCTCTACCTCGATATGGGGCGTACGGAGGAAGCCCGCGCCGCGCTGACGGCGGCCGCATCGCTTCCCATCCTGACCGCCATCGACCGACCCCGCCTTGCAAAGGCCCGTGAGCTTCTTGAAAGCCTCCCGCCGCGGTAGATCCTCCGTCCGCGCGCAACTTCCCTGCCGGTTTCACGAATACTCTTGAGTACCCCGGTCCACTGCCCGGTTCCCCCATTCCGGAGAATCCCATGATGCATCGTCTCTTCCTGCTGATATCCCTCTCGCTTGGTCTCCTGTCACATAGTGCATTCCGCGAACCCTCCGGGGAATCCACCCTCCACGAGCTTGTTGCCGCCGAACGTGCCTTCGCAGCCCTCTCCGTGCAGGCGGGTATGGACTCCGCCTTCGTGACGTTCCTCGACAAGGATGCCATCATCCTGCGTCCCGGCCCGGTGATCGGACCGAAGTGGATCCGCGAACACCCCGCACCGCCGATCAGACTTTCGTGGGAACCCGACTTTGCCGCCATTGCACAATCCGGAGATCTCGGGTACACGAGCGGACCGTGGACGGTGGAGGACATACCCGCGCGGGACCGCCCACCCCGCCACGGAAGCTTTGTGTCGGTCTGGCGGAAGCTCCCGGGGCGCCCATGGAGGGTCGTCTTTGACATCGGGATTTCTCATGCTGAACGGGCCCCCGGCGATCTTGAGCGGATCCTGCAGCGCGCAATGGTTGAGAAACGTGCAGGGCCTTCGAAGGCGGCGGAAGCGGCCGCTGAGATCAGGAGCGCTGACTCTCTTCTTGCCCGCCACGCCGCGTCGTCAGGGTATGCCGCCGCTCTCCTCAGGGTTCTCTCTGCCTCGGCACGCCTCTATCGTCACGGGCGGTCTCCTGCCGTAACGCCCGATTCGTGTGCGGCGCTCATCCAGCTCGGCGGGGGAAAGCTCTCGTGGACGGTGGCAGAGGCCGCGGGATCCGCGTCAGGAGACCTTGGCTGGTCCTACGGCGCGTATACGGGCACTGCCGGTGACGGTACGAAGGAAGATGGATATTACATGCGGGTCTGGCAGAAGGGGGGCGGGACGTGGAGGGTCGTCCTCGATATTCAGACGTAAAGATGTCGTTTGATTTTCTGGGTCGGCGTCTTCTCGAATGGTTCCTGTTGCTCAATCAGTTTCTGAATGCGCGAAAAGACGGCCAGGCGACTGTTCACGTGCCTGCGAAGTTCTTCAAGGAGTGACTTCACTTTCTCGCGGATCTGCGTTTCGGTGAGCTGCACGCGGGAGTAGAGCTTGTCGAGCTCCTCATAATTGAGGTGGACGCGAGCCGCGAGCTGGTTTTCCTGGAGGAACACAAGGGACTCCAGGACAAGATCGAACTCGTTAATGGTCGATTCAATCTCCTCGGGGTAGATGTTTTTCCCGCTCGGACCGAGGATCATGTTCTTCAGCCTGCCTTTGATGTACAGGTATCCATCGTTGTCAAACGATCCCAGATCCCCTGAACGAAACCAGCCGTCGGACGAGATCGCGTCCGCTGTCCGGACGGGGTCCTTGTAGTATCCCTTCATCACCGTCGGCCCCTTGATCAAAATCTCGCCTTCACCGGTGTCGGGGTGAGGCGCGTCGATCCTGATCCGCGTGCCCGGCAGGGGAGGGCCCGTCGAGCGGTAGCGGGTCTTCTCAGGGCCTGTGCCCGCAACGAGCGGCGCGGTCTCCGTCAGACCGTACCCGATCGCATACGGGAAACGGGCCTCACGGAGAAACATCTCGACATCGGGGGCGAGCGGCGCGCCGCCAATCGTGAAGATTCTCAGCTTGCCGCCGAAGGACGCCATCAGTTTCTTTCCCGCTATCCTGTGAAGGCGCTTCCGTACAAACGGAACGCGCATAAACCCCCGGACCACGGGGTTGCCGTGGAGCTGGGGATGGATCTTCGCCTTGTAAATCTTCTCGATCACCAGCGGGACGGAGAGTATGATGGTCGGCTGGACTTTTGCCATCGCCGGCAACAGGACCCCGGCGGAGGGAGGCTTGTCGAGATAATGCACCGAAGCGCCGACCATGACGGGGGCGATCAGGCCGAGCGTGCATTCGTACGTGTGGGAGAGAGGGAGGATGGAGAGCATCCGGTCGTCAGGGCCTACGTCCACGATCTGTGTGGTCGCCGATGCATCTGCGACGAGGTTTTTGTGGGTCAGCATCACCCCCTTGGAGTGGCCGGTCGTCCCCGATGTGTAAATGATCGAGGCGATGTCCTCCTCGCGGGGTTCGGGCGGGATCCGACCCGCCAGACGGAGAGCGGCTTCCTTCAAACGGGCAAAGCCCTTGCTCCCCTCGTCGATGAGCTCCTGGATCCGGTGGCGCGGAGTGCGCGGGGGAATCACGGAAAACTCCTCGATGAGGATCATCGCGGTGATGTGGACGAATTCCTCCTCCTCCAGGACAGGATAGAGCCGGCGGGAGACGAACACCGCCTTTGCCTCCGCATGACGGAGGATGTGCCGGATTTCGTTCGGATGAAAATCGGGGAGGATGGGGACCGCGATCGCCCCCATGGAGGTGATCGCAAAGTATGCAATCCCCCAGGGGGGCATGTTCTCGCTGAGGAGAGCGACCCTGTCGCCCGGGATCACGCCGAGATCGTGGAGGAAGCGGCTCAGGTGCGCCACGCGCTCGGCGAATTCCCGGTAGCGGAGCGGCTCGCCGCCGACGGTGGTCAATGCCACATGGTCGGGGTATCGCGCGGCGCTGTTTCTGAGAATGCTGCCGAGTGTGAAACGGTCAGGGGTGAACATCACGGGATCCGGGTGGGGTCTGCATAAACTCAAAAATAGGCATCCTGCCCTCAAAATCCAAGGTCTTGACATTGTAATATTAAAATGATATCATTATGGTATCACACAACCGGAGGAGATATGGAGACGATTCGTGAATCAAACGCATTCCGCCTGAGCGGGTTTGTCATCCTGGTGGTGTTTCTGGGACTTGTGGCGGGGGCAATAGCGATTATGAGGGGAATGATCATGTCCCGCGACCCGGGAGCACTCTGGATGTTCATCGTGACGGTGTTTATAGCCGTGCTGACGCTCCCGGGGTTCTTCATCGTGCAGCCGAACGAATCCCGCGTGCTGGTCTTCCTCGGCAGGTACGCCGGGACGGTCCGGGTGTCGGGATTCTGGTGGACGAACCCGTTTACGATCAAGCGCCATGTCTCGCTCCGCATTCACAACTTCAACAGCGAGAAGATCAAGGTCAATGACCTGCAGGGGAACCCGATCGAGATAGCCGCCGTGGTCGTCTGGCGGGTCGTCGACTCCGCCCGCGCGTTGTTTGATGTCGAGAACTACCAGGGCTTCGTCGCCGTGCAGAGCGAAACGGCAATCCGCTCCCTCGCGTCGCAGTTCCCGTACGATGCCCACGACGACAAGAAGGCTTCGTTGCGCAGCAACCCGAAGGAGATCGCGGATGCGCTCGGGCAGCACCTGCAGGCCCGGCTGGATGTCGCGGGTGTCGAGATCGTCGAGGCGCGGATCACCCATCTGGCCTACGCCCCGGAAATCGCCCAGGCAATGCTTCGCCGCCAGCAGGCCGAAGCGATCGTCGCCGCCCGTCAGAAAATTGTCGAGGGCGCTGTGGGCATGGTCGAGAGCGCGTTGAAAATGCTCGCCGACCAGGGGGTTGTGGTCCTCGACGAGGAAAAGAAGGCGGCGATGGTCAATAACCTGCTTGTGGCGCTCGTGGCCGACCGTGAGGCACAGCCGGTCATCAATACCGGCACGCTCTACACATGAGTGAAAAAAAGCGCTTCCTGCTCCGGCTCGACGCCGACCTCCATGCGTCGCTCGAGAAATGGGCGGCCGACGAACTCCGCAGCGTGAACGCACAAATTGAGTTCCTCCTGACCGATGTGGCGCGCAAGGCAGGACGCCTGCGCGCCCCCGGAACGGGGGGAGGCGGAAAACGACGGGAGATGTAGCGCGCCGCGTTTTCGGAATCCAGAATTTCTCCGTATATTCCGGCGCACGATGCTCTTCCATCCACCGCCAGGAACACCCCATGTCCATGCAGCGCCGAATCCGCCGCACCGCGGCAGCCCTCCTCCTTGTTGCACTCGCTGTTGCCGCCCCGCTCGCCGCTCAGCCCCGGTCACTCACCATCCTCCATACAAACGACATGCACGCGAGCTTCATGCCCCACGAAGCCCTCTGGGTGCGCACGACGCCGAAACCGATGATTGGAGGATTTACGGAGCTCGCGTTCGTGGCCGACAGCATCAGGAAGTCGGGGGGGCCGGTCCTCATGCTTGACGCCGGGGACGTCATGACAGGGAACCCGATCACGGAACGGATCTATCAAAACGCTTCCGGCGGTGCGCTCTTCG
>JBGPYM010000148.1:0-7672 GCA_041493205.1 Bacteroidota bacterium | reverse complement strand
CGCCTTTACGCCCGTCATGACGAGGTCAGGTGTGAGGAACTCGCCAAGATGCATGCGGGCCGTCTCGCCGGCGGCGTAACTGATCGCAAAGTGGAGCGCCCGGGGGAGGTCTGCGGCGAAATTCCCGATGCCGATTTTTGACGTCACCCCCAGCCGGTGAAGCACCGAACGAACTTCACGGCGCATGCCGGCGAAAATAACCCTTTTCCGGTCGCGATTCAGCCGGTCCACGATGTCTTCGATCGCCAGTGCGCCGGTCGTGTCGATGACCGGAACGTTTTCCATATTGATGACGATCACCCGATAATCGAAATCCTCCTCGATTTCCTTCACAAAATTCTTCGCCGCCCCGAAGAACAGGGGCCCTTCGATGTCGTATGCGATGATCTTGTGCTTCCGAAGGGTCTCTTCCTGGTCCGGCGGGATCCGCTTCGGGTGCTTCTCTTCCAGCAGGTTCGTCACTCCCATCTCGCTCATACGGTACACAAACAGGAACCCGGCGAGTGCAAATCCGATAAGGACGGCCGTGATCAGATCGGCAACGACAGTGACGGCCATCGTCGTGACCATCACGACAGCATCCGGCGCCGGCGTTTTCGGGAGGAGCTTGAGCGGTTCCCATTCGAACATGCCGACGGCTGTCATCATGAGGACCCCTGCCAGGACGACGAGGGGGATCATCCCTACCAGCGGCGCCAGAAAGAGCACGACGCCCAGGAGCACGACGCCATGGAACATGCCGGAAATCTTGGTGACGCCTCCGGCGCGGATATTGACATTTGTCCGCACGATCGCGCCGGTCCCCGCGATTCCGCCGAAGAGGCCCGCGACAAAATTGCCGGCGCCCTGCCCGACAAGCTCACGGTTGCTGTTGTGTCGGTCGCCCGTCATGCTGTCGGCAACGACCGATGCGAGGAGGGTCTCGAGCGCACCCAGAAGGGAGATGGTGAGTCCGGCCGGAAAGAGGTGCGACCAGGTCTTCCATTCAACTGACGGAAGGTGCGGAACGGGGACCGACTGAGGGATGCTCCCGATCAGGTCGAGCGCCTGCCGGATCGAAACACCGCCCGCGGAGGGGTCAATCGCGATGCGCATCCATTCCCAGTTGGCGTACAGCAATGCGCCGGCTGCGGTTCCCCCCAGCAGCCCGATCAGGGCTTTTGGAAGGGTTTTATGGAGAGAGGGAGCGGCGACGATAATGGCGATTGTGATCAGGCCGATCACCGGCGCGCCGAGAAAGAGATGCACCTGCTGGGAAAAGATCAGAATTGCGATGCCGTTGGTGAAGCCGACGATGACCGGATACGGTATGAAGGAGATGAACCGCCCTGCCTTGACGAGCCCGTAGCCGATCTGAAGAAGTCCCGCGATCAGGCATGCGCCCAGGAGCGCGTCCGGGCCGCCGTATTGCATGTAGACGGTCGTGAGGATCACCGTCATGCCGCCGGTGGGTCCGGTGATCTGCCGCGGCGTCCCGCCGAACAACGCAGCGAGGACGCCGGTGAAGATCGCACCGTACAGCCCCGCGACGGCTCCTTTCGGGTCGCCGTTATAGGCCAGGATGCCGAAGCCAAGTGCGAGGGGGAGTGCGACAATCGCTGAGGTGAGCCCGCCGATCAGGTCGCCGCGGAGGTGCCGGAAGTCGAACTTCAGCACGTCGCTGAACGCGAAATCGTGCAGGTACTCTCGTGCAGAAAACTTCATGCCGGTCTGACAGGTACACGGAAGGCCGCCGGCGGGGGCGGTCACGGAATGTTACGCCAGCACCTCGTCGATAATTCCGCCGCCCACGACGTCGTCGCCTTCATAAAAGACAACCGATTGCCCGGGGGTGATCGCCCGGCGATTCTCATCAAATTCCGCACGCACGCGGCCGTCCGCCAGCATCGTGATGATCGCGGGGCCTCCCGGATCCTTGTAACGAATCTTCGCGTTGACCCTGAGGGGTGCGTCACATGAGGCGTACTTCATCATGTTAACTCCCCGGGCGATCAGACCGCGGTGATGCAGCCTGTCCGCGGTCCCAATCTCGATACGATTACTGTTTGAGTCGATGCCGGTCACATAGAGCGGTTCTGCGCCAGCGATCCCCAGTCCCTTCCGCTGTCCGACCGTGTAAAACGGGAAGCCGCGATGTGTCCCCACCACATTCCCATCCATGATCAGCGAACCTCCGCCCACACGATCTGCAAGCCCGGGGACACGCTCCTTGAGGAACCGCTCGTAGTCGTTATCGGGGATGAAGCAGATTTCAAAGCTCTCCCCCTTCCCTGCGACGGGGAGTCCGTACCGCTCCGCAAGCGCACGCGCCTCGGGCTTTGTCAATCCGGCAAGAGGGAATATCGTCCGGGCGAGAGATTCCTGGGAAACGGCCCAGAGAGCATACGACTGGTCCTTCGCATCATCCTTGCCGCGGGAGATCACATACCGTCCGGTACTGTCGTCCTTCCGGAGCCTGGCATAGTGTCCGGTGGCGATAGCGTCCGCGCCGAGCGCGTCCGCCTTCTTCAGGAGCTCCTCCCACTTGATCTTCCGGTTGCAGATGACGCACGGGTTCGGCGTCCGGCCGTTCAGGTACTCGCTCACAAAATTGTCGATTACTTCATGACCAAACGGCTCGCTGAAATCAAGCACAAAATGGGGGATGCCGAGCTTTGCGGCAACGGCACGCGCGTCGTTGATGCCGTCGAGCGAACAGCAGCTGCTTTCATTGCCGGTGTTTCCCCCCACATCCTCGTAGCGGTAGGTCTTGATCGTGAGCCCGATGACCTCATGACCCTGCTCCACGAGCATCCCCGCCGCGACGGAGGAATCGACTCCGCCGCTCATCGCCACGACCACTTTCTTCTTCGCTCCCACCCCGGCACCAGTCTTGATTCAATAGTTAAGGGAATTACAGATTTTAGGATACGATTTTTTTTCCTCCCGTTCAATACATGCCCGGATTCAGGTCATCAGGTCGCGGGCATACGCAAAAAGGGCCGGAGTCCCGCCCGTGTGCCAGAACAGGACATTCTGATCGTTCTGAAACCGCTTTTGCCGTATCAAGTCAAGGAGTCCCCCCATCGCCCTCCCCGTATAGACCGGGTCGACCAGTATCCCTTCCGTCCGTGCGAGAAGTTTGATCGCCTCACGTTCGAGATTTCCCACGATACCGTATCCCGCACCCTGATAACTTTGATCCACATCGACGTCGTGCGTCAGTTTCACTCCCCCTCCCGTGATGAACCCCAGTGTTTGCTGCGCGAGCGATCGGACTTCGTCTGCAAGCGGGACGGCCCCCTCTTCACGCTTGTCGATCCCGACACCGATTATTCTTCCTTTGAATCCCGTGATGACGGCACCGGCAAGAAGTCCGGCCTGCGTGCCGCCGGAGCTTGACGGAAATACGATTGCATCGATGCGGAGCGACTGTGCGTCCGTCTGTTGTGTCAGCTCGACCAGTGCATTGGCATACCCGGCGGCTCCGGTCGGGTTGGAGCCACCATACGGGATGACATACGGATTCAAACCGGAAGCGCGGAGGCCGGCCGCCACCGCGTCAAGGGTTTCGCCTCTTCTCTCGGGTCCCGACCAGTGCACGACGGCTCCGAACAGCTCATCGAGAAGAAGGTTTCCTTCCGGCACGGCGGTGGGGTTGCCGCCGAGAACCAGTTCACAACGGAGCCCTGCGCGTGCCGCGGCAGCGGCAGTTTGTCGGCAATGATTCGATTGGGCCGCGCCTGCCGTGATGAGCGTGTCGGCCCCCCGTGCAATGGCCTCACCGACGAGGAACTCGAGTTTCCGTGTCTTGTTTCCTCCCAGCCCCAGCCCCGTCTGATCGTCGCGCTTGATGAACAACTGGGGTCCCTTGAGATGAGCGCTGAGCCGGTGGAGAGGCTCAAGAGGCGTCGGCAAGTGTGCGAGGGGAAACCGGGGGAGCTGCTGGAGTTTATTCGGAACCATGGGCGGTGGGCGGGTTGTGAAGTACGCGCTCACGTTACCCAAATGCGGGAGGAAAATCAAGGATCGCACTGCGTCCGGATTAGAGACGGAGATCGAGTTGGATTCCGGCGTGCGACTGACGGACCAGAGGAACCTCCCGGTTCGGAGGTTCAGTGGACACAGTGGGCTCCTTCTCCGTCGAATCAATAATCGCAGAGAGGGAGCACCACCCCGACAGATCGACACTGAGGCTGACGACCCATCGGCGGCCGGTGCCATACAGGGGTGTACTGGCAAACGACCCGGGGAAGTCGGATTCAAATGAGGTGAGCCGCGACTCGAATGAGCCGGTTGCGAAAAAAATGAGTCGCGAAGTGACATGGACAAAGCGGAGAGGGCGTGCACGGAATTCTCCGGCGATCAGGTACCCACGTTCGTCACCCCGGGGGCGAACGGACACTCTGGTGAACTCGGAACGGGTTTTGAACTCATACCCCTTCTCGAATCGGACTGAAGTTCCAAGACGCCAGCGGATCTGACTCCTGATCCCTTCTTCGCGCAATTCCCGCCCCCGCTCATCCTGCATGGAGAGAGAGACACCGGTGGATTTTGAGGTGAACCGGGCACCGACGTCCACACGGGGAGTAATTGCAGCGATCGCATCGATCATAACCTCACTCCCCGAGATCGGGAACTTCGCAAGAGTTCCCGGTCCGGGGTGGCGAAACTGATCGTAATACGCATGGATGGAGAGCCACGACAAAGGCTGTAGGGCAATACCAGCATACGCACCCAGTTCATTCCGGGTATCGCCGTTGTCGCCAAAACCGTTCGCGTACAGATTGTCGTACCCTGCGGAGTAGTTGCGGAACACGAGGAGAGCGGAGAACCGGGATCCGACCTCGATGCCTGTGCCTGCGATGAACGCACTCCGATTCCCGCCGCTTGCACACTCACCAAAGAGGAGGAAGGGATAGCGGGAGATCCGGAGGTCGAGCCCGGCCGCTTCAAATTTTTCCCCCGAGAACCGGAGCGGGTCCCCCCGTCGGAGCTTGATACCGAACCGGCTTGAAACGAATGTCACGCCGACGTTCAGGGTCTCCCCGCGTGCATAGAGAAGACGACCTCCCTTTGAATCCACACGGACGGCATCTTTCCGGGCCGCTGATGTTGCTGTCGTAAACGCGCTTGATTCCGAAATCGAGGAGATTTCTCCCGAGTCTCCGAGTCCGCCAGGGAGAAACCTTCGAGAGACAAAAAGAATTCCACGCAAGCGGTCCCGGCCATCCGTCAGTTGCACACTGGCGGCCACCCCGCGGAAAAACCTGATTTCGTCTGTCGAGCTGTGGGGAATGATGCCAAGAGCCGCTTTCCGCGGACCGGTGACCGTCCAGCCGCTCTTTGAGACTCCACTCCCCCGCCAGAGAACAAGCCCCTGGCCGGCCTCGATCGAAAAATCGCCGATCAGAATATCGGTTTCAGGCAGGAGCTTAGGTGCCCACAGGTAACCGCTCCTGAACGCATCGCGTGAAAGCTCCCCCGCGTCTCGTTCAAACAGTCCGCCGGCCTCGATGCCGGGAACAGGTGAGGCACTGATTCGTGAGTAGGCGTGTACCGGATTGCCAATCGCTCCATCATCAAAGGGGAGGCGCTCTTCCAGGCGCGAGCGGAATGAAGCGATTCGCTTCGAGCCGCCGGACCCGTCCCTTTGAACAACCCTGACAAAGGGGCTGAGATCCCGAAATATGATCTCACCGATTCCCGGTATGGTTCGCAACTGCGCAGGTGATCGTAACCCTCCCTCCGAGGTGCGAAACCGGATCACCGCATCTGCCTCTGCTTCGGTCACGAATGGGATCGAAAGCAGTTCGCTCGACGACACCAGGTTCAGGTCGAACGGGTGGCTATGGTACCACAGGAGGGCATCGAGAAGGTCCTGACCTCCTGCATCGTCCTGCAGCTGGTCCAGATATTCCCGGAAATCAGGTGGGGGCAACGAGTCGTTGGTGCTGGTATCGGGAAACGCGGGCGCGATGAGAAGCAGGATAAGAACGGAGAACGACACCGGTCAGTCATCCCCCAGGCGAATCATCAGACCGAACCGGTGCGTGAATCCAAGCGCTTCGTGGCGTACCACTGCATAGTCTATCAGGAAGGGATTCAGGTTCACGCCGACCCCTCCTCCGAATGTCGAGGGGTCACGTCCGGCTCCTGCACGGAGTGCCACCTGCACCGAGGGAGAGTATTCGATGCCGAATCGGAGTTCAGCGGGAAACCGGATGTCTTTGACGACGTCACAAAGGACCAGCAGTCCGGGAGTGGGAGCATACGCTCCACCCACACTGATTGTCTGGGGGAGCCGCTCGCGCGACCGGCCGATCGCCGGGGCATTGATGTTCGTTCCTGAAAATCCGATCTGGAATTCCCGGGAGGGGATCCAGAGGAAGCCGACGTCTGCCCCAAATGTCGCGGCGTTCCCGTATCCCTGAATCGCAAGCCGGTAATACTCGAGTGCAGCCCCCGCGCGAAACCCGGGGGCCAGTTCAGTCCCGAAGGCAAGCCGGAAGCCTAGCTCCCTATACAAGTCGAACCCGAATCGCATCCCCGAGACCGCGACAGTTCCGAATGGTGCGCTTGCGACGCAGAGGAACCCGCTCCGGCTCAGCTCGCGAAGTCCGAAGGGTGACGGGACATGCACGACTGCAACATATGTAGCTTCAGCACGAATTGAGCAGGCAGGATTGAGAAGAAAGGCCCATGGGTCACCGGGGAGAGCCACTCCTGCACCACCCATCGCGGCAATCCGTGCCCCCTCCCCTTCACGTTCGAATGAGGCAATGGAAGTCTGCATTGCCGCAATCGCAAGGAGAGCAGGGAGATATCTCGACATTGAGATAGACTCCTATCTTGAGTGGCACCGGTTATACTATCAATACACCTGCATCGCATAATTTCCGAAAACTGGTCCGGGGGAATCCCGTCTTGACCCATGCAACCGAATGGTGTATATTTGGCCTATCCAATCTAACTGAGAGCCGGTCATGAAGACCAACCGCTTGTTGATTTGCGTCCCGTTTGTGCTGGCGATAAGTTTCTCTTCGGCAGCGGGCCAGGAAGTCGATTGCACGGTGAACGTGAATTATGAGGCGATCCCGACCACCAACAAGGACCTCTTGCGCGATTTTGCCAATGACGTCAAGACATATCTGAGCGCGTACAACTGGGGGCCCGGCAATGCCTCTGAGAAAGTGAAGTGCACGGTCGATATCTTCATCCAGAGTGTTGTGGGAGAGAACAGGTATGCGGCACAGGTATTTATCGGCAGCCAGCGCCCCCTCTACAAGTCGGCCCAGAGCACGGCGGTCGTCAGGCTCTTCGATGAATTCTGGGAATTCACGTACGTCCGGAACCGCCCGCTCAATCACAATCTCTACTCATTCAACGACCTGACGAGCGTCCTGGATTTCTATATGATTTTGGTCCTCGGGTACGATTACGATACGTACGAACAACTGTCAGGGACACCGTTATTCCAAAAGGCAGCGGATATCGCAAGCATGGGGCGTTCAAGCGGACAGAAGGGATGGCAGCAGTCGACATCGAATTTTTCCCGCGTTCAGCTCATCGACGAGCTCCTCAACCCGACGTTCGAGCAGGTGCGTGCCGCGTCGTACACGTACCACATCTGCGGGCTTGACTCGCTGGCGATTAACAAGGAAAACGCCTTCTCCAACATGATCAAAGCGGT
>JBGPYM010000329.1:0-3014 GCA_041493205.1 Bacteroidota bacterium | reverse complement strand
GTGTGTCGCGGCAAAATACGCCCATCCGCCGCTCCCTGTCAGCCAGGGATGCCGCGCACGCCCGTGCGCCGTGTGATCTTTCCCCATGATGAACTGACAGTAGGAGTAGGGCTCGGCCTCCCGGATTTCAATCGCGTCGTTTTGATTATACGGGAGGAGTGAGTCATAAAATTCCATCGCCCGGTCGCCCCGGCCAAGCTTGCATTCAGCGACGATGGCCCACGGGTTCGGATGGCTGAAGATCGCCCCGTTTTCCTTGATGCCCTTGTAGACTCGGGTGACGTACCCGATATCGTCATCCGGCTTCGAAAAGGTCGGCCACACCAGGTGGATTCCGTACTTCGAGAAGAGATGGTCGTAGACGGCGTCCATCGACTTGATCCCGCGCTCGTGCGAAGCGGCATCGGATAACACCGCCCAGCTGTTGCTCTCCAGGAATATCTTTCCTTCCTTGTTCGCCTGCGACCCGATTTTCACGCCTTTCCGCGTGATCCCCCGGATATACCATTCACCGTCCCATAATTCATCCTCGCACGCCTTGCGGACTTTCTCTGCAAGGGCGGCATAGTGGTCTGCGTCCTCCTTGCGCTTGAGATGACGGGCTGCTTCCACAAACTGAAGGAGCGCCCAGTGGTGCATGAACGATACCATGGCGCTCTCGCCGCCGCCGAGATTCAGGCAATCGTTCCAGTCCGCCCGCAACCCCTTGCAAATCCCCGTCTTTCCTATATGCTCTGCGGAGAAATCGAGGGCGCGTTTCATGTGTTCGTAGACGCTCGCCTCCCCCCGGTCCGCAAACGGCACCACGACGTCGAAGAACGCGTCGTCACCGGTTTCTTTGACGAATTCACAGATGGTTCCGATGATCCAGAGGTGATCGTCCGAACATGTGTCCTCGAGCCCATGTATGATGTCCGCGGCGGAGGGGGTGGGGACGACCGTGGGAAGCCTGACACCGGGCAGCTTCTCTTCCCGCGGCTTGAACACGTCCGGATCGAATAGATGAAGCCCGTATCCCTGGCTCACCTGCCCGTGGAGAAGTTCCAGTATCCGCTGCCGTGATTTTTCGGGATTTGTATGCACCACCGCCATGACGTCCTGCGAGGTGTCCCGGTACCCGAGTCCGGTGCGCCCTCCCACTTCAACAAAGGAAGCAAACCGGGACCAGACAACGCATGTCTCTGCCTGCAGCAGCGTCCAGGTGTTCAACATGGTATTCATCCCCTCGTGGGGAGTGGCGCACTGGAGGACCGATGTTTTCTTTTCCCAGTACTGTGCCAGCGCTCTGAATGCTGCATCGACATTCCGGTGGTCGGAGAATTTCTTGCGCACCCGCTGGCCATCGGCACGCGGGCCCACCCCCAGCATGAAGATGACCCGGGCTTCCTCGCCGGGGGCGAGGGTGAGCTTCTTGTGCAATGCCCCGCAATGATTCCCGCCGAGCTCGTGCGTGTTATGGCAAGCCCCGCGTTCGACGGCGTCGGGGTTGGTTTCTGTCCTGTAGTTGCCGATGAACCGGTCCCGGATACAGTCATAGCTGTCCGGTGCGACGCTCGCGGTGAAGTAGTGGTATGTCCAGGGCTCGTAGAAGAAGTCGTATTCGATGATCCCGTCGGCATAACACGACCCGCTCGCATAGAGCGACATCTGAAGATTCTGATTGTCGATCTCGATGTGATGAAATGAGAACTCCAGGTAGCCAAAAAGACTCAGCGTCCGCTTCTTCCCACCCGTGTTCTTGACGCGCACATCCCAGAGTTCCACATCCTCGTCCACCGGAATGAACAGGGTCTGCTCCGCCGAGATGTCGCGGTAGTCGCAGAGAAAGCGCGAATAGGATAGTCCGTGCCGGCACTCGTACCGGGCCTCGGCGAGACTCTTTCCGACCGGTTGCCAGGAGACCGACCAGTACTCTCCCGTATCGTCATCGCGGACATAGACGTAATGACCCGGCCGGTCGAGCGGCACGCCGTTCTGCCGGAATCGCGTAATGCGGTGATGCTCCGCGTTCTTGTAGAACGAATACCCCCCCGCATTGTGCGAGATGACCGTGCAGAGGTCCCGGACTCCGAGGTAGTTTGTCCACGAAACAGGGACGTCGGGTCGTTCGATTACATACTCCCGGCGTTCATTGTCGAAATGCCCATAACGCATGTAGTGCTCCTTTAGCGCGTGCGATCGCCTGGTAAGGGGAACAGCGACTTGTGGACCACGTCAAGCAACGGATGAGATCCGTCCGGCATGTCGTCTCCGGTGATCTCCCAAACGATAAGCCCGCGGACGCTGTGTGCCACGGCATAATCGGACTTCCAGCGGACCGACTCTTCATCGTCGTACGACACGAGCATGTTCCATTCGGTGCTGACAAGGTAGGGGACCTTCGCCCGGTCATCCCAGATCCTTTGAAAATGTCCCATCTGTCCGTTGATGAGACTGTAAAATGCTCCCTGACCCGGGAAGTGGGTGGTATCGGTCCCGCCATGTTCCTTGTTCAGTCCCGTGCACCGCGCATATGTGTGTCCGTAGAACGGCACACCCAGCGTGAGCTTTGCAGGCGGAATGCCGAACGTCTGTGTGTAGAGCAGGAATGCCCCGTGGACGCTCTTGGCAGGATCACCCCCCTCGCCGGGATACAGGGGGGAATTGTGGTTGACGCGATCGTCCCACGGGCCGTAGAAGTCGTACGTCATGATATTGAGGAAATCGAGTATCCCGGCGACCTGTCCGACATCGATGCCGGCGGCGTGCTCCACACCTGCCGGAAGAGCTGCGGTGAGAAGGAGGTGGCGGCCTGAATGTCCGGCCAGTGCATCGAGACTATCGCGCAGTTCCCGCAACAGGAGAGTGAAGTTCACCTTGTCGGCCGGAGTACCTTTATGCTCTGCAAATCCCGGGAATTCCCAATCGATGTCAATCCCGTCGAAGTTGTTCCGCCGGATCTGGTCATTGCAGGAATGTGCGAACTGTGTGCGGCCGGACTGGCTGGCGGCTACCGCGGGGAAATTTTCGGAATC
>JBGPYM010000210.1:0-5619 GCA_041493205.1 Bacteroidota bacterium | reverse complement strand
TGTGAATGAACAGGTGTAGTCCCACGTCAGCCATACCAGAGGGATTCAGGTCACAGCGATAATAGCTCATTGTACGTTCGAAATCACCGGATGACTCTTCTTGAATGCTTCGTGCTTTGCCTGAGCGGCCGCAAGCAACTTTTCAAAGGCGGGATCTCCACGGACAAGGTCGAAAAATGCATCGGCGCGCATCGTCGGGTAATTGAAGAACCCGCCGTCAATGGCCTTCCGTAATGATCGTATGCACGCTGCGGTATCCTTGAGAGCGGCTGCCATCACTGCAATCGTGTACCACTGTTCCCCGTCGATGGTGCTGATCTTTTCCCATTCGCGCACGAGGGTCCTTCCTTCGACGGTTCTCCCGAGGAGGTAGGCCCGCAACACTCCGGCCGAAAATCGCACGACGCTCCCCTGCGCCAGTAAGAGCGCGCTGTCGCACGCCGCCAAGGCCCGGTTCCGCTCTCCCAGACGTGCGTATGCGTACGCCTTCCAGCTCAAATTGTACCACCCGCCCGGATCGAGATCGAAACCGGCAGGGGCCCTGTCATATTCGCCCCTGTACATGTAGGTAATCCCGATGGAACGGAATCTCGGGTTGTTGGGATCAAGCGCCACCGCTTTTTCCATTTCGTCCCGGGCCTCGTCCTGCAGTCCTGCGTACCGGCAGACGTAGCCCAGGAAAAAATGTCCCTGGGGACTGTTGGGGTTTATTGCAAGCGCTCGCTGCGCAAGATCGAACGCCTCTTCGGTTCTTCCCAGATCCGTGTAGATGCTTGAGAGTCCGGTGACGCCTGTGAGGAGTTCGGGGTTGAGTGCGATTGCCTTTCGGTATGCGAGCTCCGCTGCCGAACTCTGTTTCTGCTCGCCCAGCACGTAATTGGCCATTTGCTGCAGGCGATAGCCAAGCTCGCTGAATGCAGGTGCGTATGTGGAGTCCATTTCAATCGATTGACGAAGCAATGCGACGGCCCGCCGCTCCCCCTCGGGTAATGCCGGACTTGAAACTGCCCGTAGGTACAGCTCATACGCGCGCGAATTCCGCGGGACGTCGGCCTGCATGTGACGGATCTCCTCGGGAGAAAATTGGACCCGGAGTCCATCCACTACTTTCTTCGCGACGATATCCTCCAGCCTGAACGCATCGACATATGCTTCCTGGATGGCTTCCCGCCAGATGATCCCGTTGGAGTGCACGTCCACCAGCTCCACGCTCAGCCGCACGACGTCCGACTCCTTCAGATAATTCCCGGTCAGGATATAATCCACGTTGAGGATCTTCCCCGCCGTCACGGCGTCAATCGTCTGATTCTGGTACTGGCGGATTGCCACCGAAGGGCGCACGAGGAGAGTTTTGACGTAGGAGAGACTCCCGATGATCTGATCCGCCATCGCAAATCCGAGGAAATCGGTTTCAGGATTGCTCCTGAGGTTTGCGAATGGAAGCACCGCGAGCCGCTTGAGTGACTGCGGCGTGCCCTGCGCACCGGGAGGGGCGGAGTCCTTCCCGAAAAGAATGTACCATGCCGCCGCCGCAAGTATGGCCAGGACGCTTCCGGCAGCAATCAAAACATTTTTCCTTGGGGGGGTTGCCTTCCCGGACGGCGGCGCACCGGGTCGACCCGGGTGGCGGTGTTCGACAGACAGAAGGTCCGAGAGCATCGCTGCCGTTGTCTGATACCGGTCGGCGGGATTTTTGCTCAGCGCCTTACTGATGATCCGGCCCATCGCATCCGGAATATCCTCTCTGATCGAAGCCACCGGAGAAGGGTCTGAATGCTGGATGTTATAGATCACCGCCTGCTCGTGCTCCGAACCGAACGGAAGGCGACCGCTCACCATCTGATACAGGATCACGCCAAGAGCCCAGATGTCGGTGCGTGCGTCGACCTCTTCTCCGCGGGTCTGTTCGGGGGACATATAGGACGTTGTCCCCAGCGTCGTTCCTTCCCTCGTGAACATCGTCTCCCCGGTGAATTTCGAGAGGCCGAAATCGAGTATCTTCACCGTTCCATCCGAAGTGAGAAGGATGTTTGCTGGCTTGATATCCCTGTGGTAGATCCCCCGTTCATGGGCTTTGACGAGTCCCTGCGCGATCTGGACTGCAATCCCGCCCGCCTCATCTATGGAGAGAGGGCCGCGTCCGATCCTCTCCTTGAGCGTGGCCCCTTCATACAAATCCATGACCATGAACATCTGCCCGTCGTCCGCCTCATCGATTTCGTGGAGCGTGCAGATGTTGTTGTGTTGAAGCGTGGACAACGTCCGCGCCTCGAGCAGAAACCGTTTCTTTGCTTCGGGATCCCTTGAGAATTCAGGGGGGAGGAACTTGAGGGCAACAGGACGGTTGAGCCTGATATCTTCGGCCTTATAGACGACGCCCATCCCCCCGCCGCCGATGTGCTCGAGGATTCTATAGTGGGAAAAGGTCCGGCCGATCATATATATCGGGAACAGATGGTTGGTGAGACTCAAACATACTAAAGGGGAGGGTGGAATGCAAAGAACGGGGGAAAAGGGGAAATCTTCCGAGAACCATACCCCGGAGACCGGTGTTTACTGTCCCGGAGGGGGTAAACCTGTCCCCGTGTCCAGTTTTCTTCTCCCCATTCGTTAGTAAGCACAAAGCCCCACATCGATCCACGTGCCCGGAGAACACCTGCCATGAAGGAATTCCTGCTACTGTTCAGAGGAGGCGACGAGGGGATGAATGCCGCGAAACAGTCACCCGAAAAATTCCAGCAGCATATGATGAAGTGGAAGACATGGATGGAAAGCCTGGGCAAAGATGGGAAGTTCATTGCAGGCCAACCTCTCGCGGATGGAGGATCCGTCATCACGGGGAGCAGGAGGGTGGTCACCGACGGTCCGTTCATTGAGGGAAAGGAGATCGTCGGGGGGTACGTCATGATGAGGGCAGATGATCTCGAGGAAGCGATTGCGTTATCGCAGGCATGTCCCATCTTCGAGTACGACGGGATCGTGGAGGTCAGGGAAATCGGACAACGCCCGGTGTGAAATGACCGCCGGATCCGAAACGACTGCATCAGGACTTGTCGAGCACCTGTTCCGGCACGAATCGGGACGGATGGTTTCAGCGCTAACGCGCCTCTTCGGCCTGCACAACCTGGCCCTCGCAGAGGATGTCGTGCAGGAAGCCTTCATGACGGCCTTCCAGGAGTGGAGGTTCAAGCCGCTCCCCCCGAATCCGACAGCATGGCTCATCACCACCGCGAGAAACAAGGCGATCGACGCCATCCGACGGACCAGGCACCAGATCGAATTTGCCGACGATGTCTCCTACCTGCTGAAATCGGAATATGCCGCGATGAGCACCGTGAACGAAATGTTCCTCGACACTGAAATCGCCGACAGTCAGCTCAGGATGATATTCACCTGCTGTCACCCTTCACTCCCCCCCGAAATGCAGGTGACGCTGACGCTCCGCACGCTTTCGGGATTCGGCATTCAGGAGATCGCCAGCGCCCTTCTGACAAATAAGGAAAACATTAACAAGCGTCTCTACCGGGCGCGTCAGTTCGTCAGGGAAAAAGACATCAGGTTTGAGATACCGGCCGGGCCTGAACTGGCCCAACGGCTCGACATGGTGTACACTGTCCTCTACCTGCTGTTCAACGAAGGGTACAATTCCGGAAACCCGGACGAGCTGATCAGAAAAGACCTCTGCTTCGAGGCGATGCGGCTTTGCCTGCTCCTCGCGGAGCAAACCACCGGCAACCGGCCGAAGACGTACGCCCTCCTCGCGCTGATGTGCTTTCATGCTGCCCGGTTCGCCAGCAGATTGAACAGCGACAACGAGATTGTTCTCCTACCTGACCAGGACCGCTCGACATGGGACCGTAAACTCATCGCACGGGGCGAGAACTATCTTGTCCGCGCCACGGAAGGGGAGGAGATTTCTGAATACCACATTGAGGCAGCCATCTCCGCCCAGTACTGCCTGGCCCCGCGGTTCGAAGACACCGACTGGCGTTTCATCGCCGGACTGTACGATGCGCTTCTGGCCATGAAGAAGAATCCACTCGTAAGGCTTAACAGGGCTGTGGTCCTCGCACGGATTCACGGGCCGCAGGCAGCAATTGACGAAATCAAGAAGATCGATGGGTGGGAGTCGCTCGCATCGAAGCAATACCTGTACAACGCCGTGCTCGGCCAGCTCTACCTGGAAGCGAACGACTTTGAGAAGGCACGCCACTTCATCACCGAGGCCGGGAAACTCACAAGTTCCACGGCGGAAAAGAAGCTCCTGAACAAGAAGCTCTCCTCAATTCCCTGATCACCTGTCAAAGGGGTGCTCTCAAACCGTGAAAGGAGGCACAGATATGCCACTCACCATTGTTCAGACTGTCGCGTTCAAAGCGGGCCCCGCGGTGTTGTATGCCCTCTATGCTGACTCGAAAAAACATTCGGCGGCAACGGGCGCGAAGGCAGTCATCAGCAGTACCATCGGGGGGAAATGCGAAGCGTTTGAAGGGGACTGTTCGGGCAAAACGCTGGGGCTGATCCGTAACCGGGCGTTCGTGCAGACCTGGCGTGGGGAGGACTGGACGCCGGATCAGCAGGATTCAGTCCTTTCGCTGTTCTTCGAAAAAGATGCAAAAGGAGGAAGGGTGACGATGGTGCATGCGAATATACCTGACGAACATTACGCGGGCATCAAGATCGGGTGGACTACCTACTACTGGACACCGTGGGCGAAATATCTTGCGGCAAAAAAAAAAGCGGAAGTAGTCAAAAATCAACGCAGTTTGTATCATATTTCAATAATAGGAGGGTAGGTCATGACGGAGAAAGAGATGTTCTTGAACGCGTGGCAGCGGGAATTTGGCACCACGATGAAGATCCTGAAGCAGTTGCCGGCCGATAAGGCGGGGTTCAAACCCGCTGTTGCGAAGGCAAGAAGCGCGCAGGAGCTTGCCTCCGTGTTCATCCAGGAACTTGGTGTCGTCGACGGGGTCGTGAAGGGGAAGATCGAATTTGACGGCAAGATGCCGTCGTTTTCGTCGTTCGGCGACTTGCTGAAAGCGTACGACAGCAAGCACAGGGAGATGGTCTCAAAAGTGCAGGCGATGTCTGATGCGGACCTCAATGAAACCGTCGCTGCACCCGTTGGTCCGAAACAAATGGCCCAGGTGCGGCGTGCGGACATGCTCTGGCTGATGCTCAACGACAGCATCCACCACCGCGGTCAGTTCTCCGTCTACCTCAGGCTGGTCGGCGCCAAGGTCCCGTCCATCTACGGACCCTCCGGCGACGAGCCCTGGATATAGCGCTTCACGCAGGGCAGAAGGCCCCTGGTCCAGCCGAACGGATCAGGGGTTTTTTCTTGCCCATCACGTCGACTGGTCTCGCAGCAGCCCGACCTGCGTGAGACCTTCTTTGAGCGCCTGCTACTTGAGCAGGATCATCGGGCGGGTTTTGCTCATCCCGTCGAACAGGATTCGGCAGAAGTATGTGCCTGATGCCCGGGCCTCGCAACGCCACCGCACAAGGTGGTCTCCTGCCGGCATCGGGCCGTCGACAAGCAGGTCGATCAACTGTCCCACGGCATCAAACACCTCGACCCTCACGTTGCCGGACCGGGGAATGGTGTACTGGATG
>JBGPYM010000350.1:0-2800 GCA_041493205.1 Bacteroidota bacterium | reverse complement strand
TCGTTGAACATCTTGCTCTCGTGGACGGTCAGCTTGTACAGCTCATTGATAAACTCCTCCAGAGAACCGAGGATGCCGGCAAGACCAAACCTCCCCTCGCACCGATCGAGATTCCTTATGAGGAAGTTTTGGAGCGAAGCCGGAGGGAGAAGTACGTCACGCGGGACAAGTTCGCCCCGAACGGCAATCGAACGATTGCAGACTCCCTGAACACGATGCGTGATGCCCACGCCCGGCTTCTCGCTCTCCGGGGAAGGCTTGAATCGATCGACCTTTCATTTTCCTTGTTTCCCCACTGGATATTCGGACCGTTCACGCTGGGCCAGTGGCTGGCGTTCGTCGCTCTCCACGAAGATCGACACCTCGACCAGATTCACTCTATCCTGGCAATGCCGGGATTCCCACGCGCGTCCTGAACACCCGGATACTACCTTATGTTAAAAACTCATCGCGTATCAATCAGGCTCTTCTCTGCAATACTGACGATCCTGCTCACACGGGGCGCCTTAGCACAGGGCGCCGATCCCCGGATCGGGCGGCTCAACGAATACGTCGACGGTCTCGAGGCGTATGGCCTCTCGGGGCAAATCCTGATCGCCGAGAAGGGGAAAACGCTTCTCGAAAGGGGGTACGGGACTGCGGAGAGGAAACGCGGCGTCCGGGCCGGCACGGGCACAATTTTTGGCATCGGCTCGCTGTCGAAGCAGTTCACGGCCGAGGCAATCCTTCGGCTGTCAATCGACGGAAAGCTCGATACCAATGACAGAATCGGGCGCCACCTTGTCGGGGTTCCGGTGGACAAATCTCCGATCACGATCGCTCAGCTCCTGACGCACACGTCCGGGATGCGGAGAGACGTGGTCCAATCAGGAGATACCGCTGCCGTCAAGAGAGATGCTCTGGTTGCGAAAATCCTGGCGTCGAACCTGAGAACAGCCCCGGGTGCCGGGTTCGCGTATTCCAATGCAGGATATCAGCTTCTCGCAGCAATTGTCGAAGCGGCATCGGGACAAACGTATGGCGAGTACCTGAGAGAGCATGTGTTTGTGCCTGCGCTGATCACCCGTACCGGCGTCTACCAGGATTCCCGGTGGCAGATTGAAGATGTCGCCCACGGGTATAACGAATGGAAGGAAACGGGAACGTTTTCAAAGCTGCGGCGCGGCTGGAACCAGACCGGCAACGGGAGCGTGGTATCCACTGCCGGCGATCTTCATCGTTGGTTCGAGGCATTGCGCGGCGGGAAGATTTTACCCGGGGATGTGTTCACTCAGATGACTGTGCCGCATACCCCGACCGATGAACAGGAGGTTTCCTACGGCTACGGCTGGTTCGTCAAGACGACGAAAAGCGGCCAACAGCTCGTTGAGCATGGCGGTGACATGGAAGGGTATCACTGCGAATTCCGGTGGTACCCGGACCAGGAGGTCCTCCTGATCATACTCACCAACCAGGACATATTCGGCATTGACGGGGGTGCGGTTCAAAAGCGGATCATGTCGGATAACGTGATGCATATACTCGCAAAAGAGGATTTCCCCAAACCTCCTCCGGCGGTGAATCTGCC
The DNA here is from genome assembly GCA_041493205.1 of Bacteroidota bacterium. Taxonomy (GTDB): domain Bacteria; phylum Bacteroidota; class Ignavibacteria; order UBA10030; family UBA6906; genus JBGPYM01. The sequence continues at coordinate 1,233 of JBGPYM010000350.1, read as the reverse complement.
GCGGGCGACGCTGGAGAAGTATGCGGCGTCATTCATAATTCCATCGTCCGGCGCGAAGGTGAAGGTATGGGAAGATGCCGGCCATCTTGTACTGGGAGCGGAAGGACAGGAGGTCGTCAACCAGTTTTTTCCCCCCGAAGGGGATCTGGCCAGGGTATCTGCGGATCTCAACCGGCGGGCCGCAAGCATCGTCGAAGGGTTGTCCCGGCAGGATGATTCGCTGATCCAGCCGATGGTTTCCGCAGGCGAGTTCAAATCCATGATTCCCTTCCTCAAAGACGAATACAAATCGATGGTCGGGCGCCTCGGTCCGCTGAAGGGATACTCAATTGCCGGAACCCGGCCTCTTCCATGGGACCGGAGCACGCTCAGGACCTACGTGAATGTCCGGTTCCGGGATGGGGCATCGGACTTTTTCATCGGATGGAACAAGGGAGCGATGGTCGATGTGACGACGGAAGAAGGGAGGCCTTATCCTGTCATCGTTCCGATCGCCCCCCAGTCGGCGACCGTTTTTTCTTCGTTCGATCCTATTACTACAACGAGTGTCCCCGTCGTATTCCGGTTCGACTCTGAGGGCCGGTTGCGCGGTATTGAAATCAAAGGAATTAGCGCATCGGTCGAGCCGGATGAAACGCTGAAGCCACGATGATTGAAGAATTGAAGGGAATTTCCTATCCTTACACCATTGACGACCCAACCTGATTCCGCCTCCCGGATCGCGCGCAAGCGGCTCAACCGCTTGCGGTACGCATTTGCGGCCCTCTCCGGCCTTATGCTCGGGGCCTCATTCCCGCCAAGCCAGTTTGGCATCCTGGCCTGTTTCGGCCTTATCCCGCTTTTGATCGTCCTGAGCGGCGTCGAGCGGTACCGCGACGTGATAAAGTACGGCTATGTCGCAATGCTCGTCTTCCACATCATCACGCTGAACTGGACGGGCGGCTACGCGCACGCGAAAGACCCGTACATGATGATCGCCGGGGGATTGACGATGATTCTCCACCCGGCCTTCTACTTTATCCCCCTCTGCGCCTATCACCTGATCCGCCGTCACCTTGGCAACGGAACCGCGCTCTCCGCATTCCCGTTTCTCTGGGTCGGGTACGAATATTTCCACTCCCTGAGCGAATGGTCGTTTCCCTGGCTCACGATCGGCAACAGCCAGTCGTATGACCTCACGCGCATCCAGTTCATCGAGCTGACCGGCATCTGGGGCCTCTCGTTCTGGATCCT
>JBGPYM010000243.1:0-4547 GCA_041493205.1 Bacteroidota bacterium | reverse complement strand
TGGTAGCGAGCCCAAAGTGCCTCCTGACGAGTCTAGAGTGTCTCTTGGGAGGAGCGAACGAATTGTGCAAACTCTGTTTCAGTCATGGTACGCTTGTGGCTGCCTAACTATGTATTATACTGCAAGGATCTTGGGCAATAGACGTACCCAGGGATTAATATATTCACATCTAGTACACTCCCAGGGCGTGTATTATGTTCCCTGCTCCGTATAGCACGCCATATGGGAGTGATATACTGCATGACCGATTGATAGCAACCTAACTGACCGGGGGCCGTGAGGCTCCACCTGCCGACTACCCCCCTATAAACACACTTGCCCCCAATCCGGGGGGATCGAGGGCTTGTATCAACGAGCGCTAAACAGCAACTGCCTTATTGTAATTATCTCACAGTCGAAAAGCAATAAGACGGCTAGTGAAGCGTCACAATCACCTTTGTCTCGCGACATCCCACCATTGCCAAAACCTCACATTTTTCCAAATCTTCCCGAAGTTTCCCTGAGTTTTGATATACTTCGTTAATAGAATGTGTAATACGGCTTCCCTTCCGCGCTACGGACCAACATAAGGGCAAGCTCGCGGGCGTGGTAGTCTCCCCACATCGTCGCTTCGCCTGACGGGATTTTCTTTCCCGGGGGGATATGATCCCATCCATTCGGACGGTGGTAGATGGAATGGAGGATGAGCCCCTCATGAGAGGGACCGGTGCTCAGATAGGGCTCTTTGAATACTGTTCGTGCAACCGTGAGGCCGACCTGCTCGTAGCGCGCCCCTTCTGGGGGATTTCCACCCTCCTTCAAGAACCTGCCGAGACGCAAGAATCCCTGCGCCGCTATGACCGCGGCGGAGCTGTCTACTGGCTCATATTCGTTTAACGGATCCCCCGGCTTACCGAGGTAATCACCCATCTTTGCCAGCCCCGGCGCACCCGTATCCCAGTACGGAATGCCGTCGGACGGCGTGTTCTCAATGTAAAACTCAGCGACCGCCTCGGCTGTTCGCCGGAATGAGGCGAGAACCCTCGTGCGGCCGCCAAAGGGCTCAAGCGCCGAAGGCGTAAGGGATGAGAGAAATTCCAACTCCTCGGCATACCCGCACAGTATCCACGCGAGGCCGCGCGTCCAGGTGCTGAACGGCGAGTATCCCTGCTGCGTACTCGGACACCGGTACGATCCGTCGTTCACGTTGAAAATCGACTCGTGGGCAACACGTCCGCGGACGTCGTAGGTATCCCGCCCCTCGCCATAGTACACATTGTACTTTGCAGTGGTCTCCGCATGCCGGATCAGCCTGTGCAGGAGAGATATTTTCGCATCCCTCTCCCCCATCAGAACGTGACCGAGCTGATGCGCGACAGCAAGCGACCGGAGGGAGCGGACGGTGTCCGCGAAAAGGGATTGGGGCCCGTTGAACGAGTAAATGTACCCCTGATCGTTGCCGAGATCGGTCCAGCGCGCAGCCTGTACCGCCCCGCTCACCTTAAGTGCCATCTCGTAAAAATGCATTTCCCATTCATTGGCGGGAATGCGCCCTTCGCGCACTAACCGGCGAAGGTTTCCGTAGGTGCTCACGTTGTTGAATCCATGATCATGGACGCCGGTGTGACTTACATGCGTCGCCATGTGCTTCACAGTCCCCGTCCGGCCTAGGTCGAGAAATTCCTGATCACCGCCTGCATCAAATTGCAGAATGGCAGACCCGAACATGAACCCCTGCGTCCACTCTGTCCAGCCGCGCGATGTGTACCGGCCGTTTACCGTGAAGACCGGGGTTCCCTGGGATACATCCCAGGAAGCATTGAGCAGACGGATTTTCGCAGCGGAAAGCTCAAGCACCTTCCGGACCTGCGGAAGGAGAGACCTTGCGTCGAGGGATGTGTCTATGGCGATCATGGTCGATCAGAGTTTTCGGAGGTGGAGTCCGCCATCAATATAAAGTATCTCGCCGGTGGAATATGGGAAGTCTCCTGAAAGGAGCGCCCCCACTGCCATCCCCACGTCCTCCGGCTGCCCCCACCGATGCATCGGAACAAGCCCTTCCGCCATCATTTTGTCGTACTTTTCCTTCACCCCGGCGGTCATATCGGTCGCCATGATCCCCGGTCGTATCTCAAATACCTGTATCCCCTGTTCTGCGAGCCGCAACGCCCAGAGCTGGGCCGCCATCGCAACACCCGCCTTGGAAATGCAATACTCCCCGCGGTTTACGGATGCCGCAACGGCTGAGATCGATGAGTTGAAGATGATGGCGAATCCGTGCTTGAGCAACGGCGCCGGCTTTTTCTCAAGCCAGTAGTTGACGACCGCCTGTGTGAGGAAAAAGGGGCCCTCGAGATTAGTCCGAAGAACCTCTTGAAACGAAGAAGGCAAGGTTGATGTAAGATCAGCACGGACGCGGGGGCCAATGCCGGCATTATTGACGAGCGCGTCGATCCTGCCGAACTCCTTCAGCGTTTGATCAATGAGCGCCTGCCGGTCTCCGGCAGCGCCAACATCGGCCTTGAGTGGAACAAACTTCGCCCCGGTCTTGCCGGCCTTTGACCCACAGAGCGATGCGGTCTCACGCGCGGCGGCATCGTTCCCGGCATAATTGATCACCACCGAGAAGCCGAGCTCCGCCAGTCGCAGTGCGATCCCACGGCCCAGTCCCCTGCTCGCACCGGTCACGAGCGCGACCGGATGTGAGGGATTCATAGAGTCACCTTCGTTTGTACGACGTGTCCGCAAGGGGGCCGTAGAGCTCGGGCCTCCGGGAAGCAATGACCGCCTTCGTGCGCGGGAGCTTTTCGTTGAAGAAAAACTGCGTGACCCGCCCTTCATCGAGGTCAATTTCACGCGTGATCACGCCGATCCCGCGTCCCATGTCGGCCAGGAGAAGCCCGTCGCGTCCGACAATCCCGCTCCGCCCGATCATCTTTCCCGGCATCCACTCGCCGTCTTCATACCCGTAGCAGGCGGAGGCAAGGTAGAGTCCCGTATCCACAGCGCGGGCCCGATACCGCACCTCCCAGTCTGGCTCCCCCCAGCTCCCCTGCACGTGAGGGAACAACAACAGCTCCGCACCGCGGAGCATGAGCACCTGCGCCACTTCCGGGTATTCGATATCCATGCACGTGATGCATCCGACCTTTGCGCAGTCGAGGGCGAACACGGGAAGGTCGCTCCCCGCGTGCATGCCGAATCCCTGCTCGGGTTCGGTGGGATGCGATTTGAGATACTCGCCTACCATCCTTCCCCGTCGGTCGAACAGCAGAACATAGCTCCCCGCCACGCCGCGGAATGTGCCGAATATCGGGAGCGCTACATTCATACGGTACTTGCGGGCCAGCGCAGCAATGAGCCGTGTGAAAGGCCCCGGAACAGGATCGCTGATGAATTCCTTCTTGTGCTCTGAGGTGCCGCGATGCCAGAGGTTGGAGTATTCGGCCATGAGCACGATATCCGACTTCCGCTCCCCCGCGATGCGGAGCTGGCTCCTGATCGCGCGCAGGTTGGCGGCATTTTTTTCTTTCGGTGTACGTCCCGGAAGATCGGCCGGAAGCTGCAGACACGAAATTCGAATGATGCGCGACATCTCCTACTCCTCCTTCCTTGCAGGGGCGAGCGACAACTTCAACTGGCGCCGGAAATACCAGAGCATCCCCCCTCCCAGCGCGGCCGTCGAGCCGCCTGTAATAATGGTCAGCATCCGGACTTCCGCACCCGATGGCACGAAAAGCAGAATCAGCAGCCCCACGCCGATCCCCATAGTAAGGACGCCAACCACCTGGTACGAGTGGAGAGCGTTCCTGTCCCATGCAAGTGCCTTCTCATCGGCGGGCGTCTTCAATTCTGTGTCGAATGCCTTGATTCGTTCCCGCGCCGCGGGGTCCTTCTCAGGCCAGAGGGCCGAGAGGAAGAAGACCGCTGTCGCAACCAGGATGCCTCCGAAAATATTAACCTCATACTGGTACGGCTTCACATCAATGACGGTATTGCACACCAACACGACCACCAGCCCTGCTGTTGCCGATGCAATGGCAGACCATGACGGCGTCTTCGTGGTCACGAGTCCCAGCATCACCGGTGTCAGCATCGACGGACCGAACCAGGAATAGTACATGAGCGCGAAATCGAAGACCCCTTTTGTCTTCTGCACGATGATCGCAGTAGCGATGGAAAGGATCCCCAGTGTAAACGTGGTCACCCTGGCCACCCGCAGCTGTCGCCGTTCATCGGGAACCGTCCGGTGAAATTTCTGCTTCACCCGAATATACACATCGCGCACGAGAATCGAAGCAAGGTAATTCAGGGCAGTATCGGTGTGCGTCATCGTCGCCGCCAGGATGGCGGAGACCGTCAGGCCGATAAGGCCGTTGGGGAGCAATACCAGGGCAAGCGTAACGAACGACGCCTCCGCGGGCACGGCTAGCTGCGGCCAGAGGGCATGCATGTCCGGAAACAGCAGCCGTGCTGCCATCGTCGGCGCGATCCAGAGAACGGGAAGAATGAGAGAGAGCACCGCACAGAGTATTGCCATCTTCCGCGCATCCCGTTCCGTCGGGACG
>JBGPYM010000190.1:0-6438 GCA_041493205.1 Bacteroidota bacterium | reverse complement strand
TGCGATCGGTATTCGTTCAGCACCAACGAATCGGGCACCCGGATAGAGCGCTGGAACTGCGCGCGGCACGCCAGGTAGAGGAGTTTCGCCTCCCACTTCGCGGATTCCTGCCGAACCTCAACGCGGCGATCGAGTCCGCGACGATACGCTTCTTCACTTAACAGGCGGTCCCGGACCAGCCTCCAGACGGTTTGTTTCACGCTTGCATTGAATGCGGAGAGCGAGGACCGTTTCAGCTGGAATTGACGGAGTTGGAACCATTCGAGATAGTCCCTGACGCTGAGCGTCCGGCCGCCAAACGTCACCAGGGGTTCGCGAAGAAATTCACCCGCATCGGCAATCGGCCTGGGCCCGGCCTCCGTCATGAACGTCGAAGGGATTTTCCATTTCAATCGTTCATCGTGCGAGAGACCCTTGAGGGCAAGCCAGCCGCGCAGGATATTGAATCCCTGGGCCTTCATGACCGGATGCGCCATTTTCATCAGGGAGCCGGCGTATTGATCCGCCATTTCATTGGTCCGGGCCTCCCGCAGCGTCCTGGCGGCATTATCCCTTGCGTGTGCGTATCCACTTTCGGTTTCGAGCGGATCCCTCCAGACCCGGTCGAGGCGGACGATGTAGAAGCCGTCGGGTCCCCTGAGCGGCGCCGAGACCTGATGCTGGCGGAGGGATGCAATGGAACGTGCAAAACCGGGGGTGTTGCTCTCCAGCCCCAGAAGGGTCGTTGCGAGCGTCCGGCCCTCCGGACCATCCCCGGTGGTATCGGAGGCCATGAGCGAATCGAACGATGCCCCCCGTTGCAGGAGCCGCGCGAGGCGTTCCGCACCGCCCCGTTCAGGGGCGAAGAGCCAGCGGAGGGAGATCTGCACACGGGACTTTTCGACGGCGGTGTCAATGGCCGCATCCGAGAGGTGAATCGTCGACAGGACTTCCGCCGCATACAGCTGGTCAACGGTCAGGTCCTCGTTGATCGCCGCTGTACGCGTGCGGACAAATGCCGTTGTATCGAGATGCCCTCGGTCCGCCTCAAGCGCGAGAAGCCGCTCATCGATCATGAATTCGAGATGGGTGCGGAGCGGATTGCTCACGCGCCGGACGAACGCCGGGCCGAACTCAAAGCTGTCGAGCAGGTCCCCCGCCGTGATGGAGAATCTTCCGACGCGTGCAATCACCTGTGTGCGCGGCACCTCGCCCGCAATCATCGTGCCGGCCAGAGAGATGAAGAGTGTTACAACGCCGGCAATCCGGCTCACCAGGGAAATGATCACTGCTTATCCTTTCACTCCGGCGGAGGCGATGCTTTCGATGAAATACCGCTGGAAGAACGCATAGGCGATCACGACGGGGAGGGAAAGGAGTGTCGCGGCGGCGAGCAGGGCGCCCAGCTGGGCCTCCGCCTCTCCACCGATTGTAAAGAGCGTCACCAGTTGCGGCAGGGTCATGAGGGAGCGCTCGCGGACGACCATGAGGGGCCAGAGCACTTCATTCCAGCTTGTCATGAAGGTCAGGATCGCCACGGTGATGATGACCGGGCGGGAGAGCGGCCAGATGATGCTGAAGAGTATCCTCAGCTCGGAGCATCCGTCGATCCTTGCGGCGTCGATGAGCGCCCCGGGGACTGCCATGAAGAACTGGCGGAAGAGCACAATGCCGAAGGCACTCAGCATCGTGGGTGCGATCAGTGCAAGGTACGTATCCGTCCACCCGAGCTTCACCATGAGGATGTACTGCGGTATCAGGACGATCTGGAAGGGAATCATCATGGTAAACAGGATGAGCATGTAGAGGAAGCTGTTCCCGACGAATTTCAGCTTTGCGAGTGCATAGCCAACCATGGAGCCGAACAGGACGACCGACGCAGTGCAGCAAAGGGACACGAGGAGACTGTTTGCGAATGCCCGGGCAATCGGGATCTTCGTCGTGACCTGCTCATAGCTGTGGAGATCCATCCCATGAGCGACGAGACTCAGCGTGGTGATGTCCGTCTCCGGCTTCAGCGAGCCCGACACCATCCAGAGGAACGGATAGGCGAACAGAAGGGCTCCCAGGCCCAGGAGGACGTATGTGAATGCTTTTCTCATTGGCCTGTATCCGTTTCCACAAGCTTCCTCTGCAGGAGCACCACCAGGAGGATCACAAGGGCAAACGCGAAACCGAGGGTGGCCGCATACCCCATGTGATTGAAATAAAATGCCTGGTTGTAGATGTAGAGCATGCCGGAGAGCGTGCTTTGCATCGGTCCGCCTCCCGTGAGGACGTACGGCTCGATGAAGAGCGAAAAGCCGCCGATCGTCGAGAGGACCACGATCACGACAATTGTCGGATTCAGCATCGGCAATGTGATGTGGAGGAAGCGGCTCCACCGGCCGGCGCCGTCCAGGCTTGAAGCTTCATAGAGCTCGGCCGGGATGTTCTGGAGTCCGACGAGGAAGAGCACGATATACAAGCCCGCATTTTTCCACGTCGCCATCACGGCAATCGAGGGCATCGCCCAGGTCGCGTCAACAAGCCAGGGGACCGGCGAGAGCCCCAGACGCGAGAGAATATTATTCAGCACCCCATAATCGAACGAGTAGAGTTGCTGCCAGAGGATCGTAACCGCAACGCCGGAGACGACGACCGGGAGGAAGTAGAGTGCGCGGAAGAATCCCCGCAGGCGAACGTGCGTATTGAGCAGCATTGCGAATGCGAGGGCGATCACGACCTGTAGCGGAATATGGATCAGAAGGAACAGGAGCGTATTTCCCAGGGCCCGATAGACGAGGGGGTCATTTACGCACCGCACAAAATTCTTGAAGCCGACCCACTCCATCGGCGTGACGATATCCCAGCGGTGGAAGACCAGCACCAGCGAGAAGCAGAGGGGATAGGCCACAAAGGCGAGAAAATAGACGGCATACGGGAGCGAGAAGAGAAATCCGTTCCGGTCGCTCTGTTTGATGCTCCGGACAAGGCCGCCGCCGGTCATCGGTTCCATTCCATGATGAGTTCCGCCCTACGCGATGCGTCACGGATCGCCTCGGCAGGTGTTTTCTTTCCGTAGACGGCGCATGCCTCATATTCCTGGGAGAGCGCGTCGAGGATTTCCTTGATGTCCGGGGCTGCATCGATGCTGCGGGTATAGATCGCCTGTTCTGCGAATGCCGTCATGACAGGACTCTCCCTGAAGTACTCCGCAAAAAGCGGATTGGTGAGCAAGTCCTTGCGCACCGGGATCTGGTTCGTGAGTTTGAGGAGCAGCAGGTCATGCTCCGCGAGAACAAGGAAGGCCACGAACTCCCACGCCTCGCGGGGGTGGGACGTCGTGCTGAAGATGGCAATGTTCTTGAAGTCACCCGACGTATAGACGGGTCCCCGGTAGGAATCGGGGACAGGAAGCGGGCCGACATCGTAGCGGATGTGCGGTGCGTACTTCGCGATGTTTGCGATCTCCCACGGGCCGCCAAAATAGGTTGCTTTCTTTTCGAGCAGGAACGGATCTCCCCCCTGAAAATAGGTCCGTGGAAAGTAGTGACGCGCGTAGCACGTCTGGAAGAACCCCATCACCTCACCGGCGGTGGTGTCATTGAACGACACCGCCTCCCCTCGCAGGAGCGTTTTTCCTCCAGTTGCGGCAATATAAAAAGGAAAGAAGTCAAAAAGACGCTGCCACCAGATTGGGCGGATGTCGCGCTCGCCCATCCAGACGTCAATCTGCCCGTCGTTGTTGACATCGCGGGAAACCTTCGCGCCGGCTGCCAGGTACTCGCCATATGTGCGGGGCGTTCCCGCGACACCTGCATCTTCCAGGAGACGACGGTTGGTGAACATCATAACGGGGTTGGTCTTCCAGGGGAGTTGATACCAGTGACCGTCGGCGCTCCGGAAATTTGCCAGGACGTCCTCCGGAATGCGCTCACGCGCGAGGGAATCGAACCCTTGAAACTGGTCGAGGGGGAGGAGTCCGCCCGCCCGCGTGTATTCGTGCAACGCTCCGGGCCAGATGTTGGAGCAGACGTCCGGGGTTGTCTTCCCGGCAATCGCGGCAAGGAGCACCTCTTCCGTCGACTGGCTGACGGGGATAGGTTGCATGCGGACGTGAATGCCGGGGTGCAGGGCATTCCAGAGTCTCACGAGCGTGTCGGCCAGCTGGACTTCCTGCTGATTCGGGGCGGGCCAGTAGGTGAGTTCGATGCCGCGGGGTGGTTCACCGGCGGGAGTCGGTGATTTTCCGGCGCAACCGCCCGCGACGATCAGGGCGGTCACGAGGGCCGCCACGGTGTGGGTTACGCCGGTCATACGCTAGAAAAGAACCGAGAGGGCGAAGACATGAATCGCCTGGAGCCGCCCCAGATCGCTGTAGGCGTAATCGAACCGAGCTTTCACGTCTCCCCCGAAGAGGTCGGCAAGGATGCCACCGCCGAACGCCAGTCCGCCTTCCCCGTCAGTCAGGAACAGGGACTGGTATCCGGCCCGTATAAAAAAGGTCTTACGAAACCCGTATTCCATTCCGACGTTCATGCTCTCGTAATTGTCCGCCGGATGGAGGGCGTCCGCGGCGATCGTCAGGAGGTGCTCTTCCGAATTGACGGCATCGACGGCGATCCCGAACTGGAAGTTGAGCGGCAGGTGCCAGCTGTCTAGTTCGATGTTCTGCGGTATCTGGCCATTGCTCCCGAACACCGTCGCATCCACCGGATGAAATGTACGGGTATCGCGGCCGCTCAACCGGACATCTGTGCCGAAATTTGAAATCGATGCTCCGATCCGCATGCCCCCCAGGAAGCCGGTGGTAAAGAGCGTGCCAACGTCCACGGCGAATGCTTCCGATTTCATGTCCCAGATCTGCTCGGCGATGTACTTTGCTGTAAAACCGATCGAGAACCTGTCGGACAGGTTGCGGGCGTAATGGATCCCGACGGCGAAGCTTCCCGCGCTGAAGAGCTCGCCGGTCCCGTCCGGCCTTTCTACCGTCCGCACCGGCATATCATCCATCGAGAGGGACGTGAAGCTGAGCCCGATCGCGCCGATCTCCGGCAGCGGCACGGCAATCGCCGCGAAGTCGAATCTCATGTCGGCGATCCACTGGTTGTGGACGAAGGACACCTCCCTGTTGATCAGGCGGGCCATGCCGGCGGGATTCCAGTAGAGACAGGTCACATCGTTGGCTGTCCCGACGAACGCGCCGCCCATGGCGATCGCGCGAGCACCCACGGGGATTTCCAGGAACGCCGCAGCGGTGGTGCCGACTTTTGACACGTTTCGCCCCAGAAATTGCCCAGTGCCGCGGGAACAGAGGACGAGCGCGCAAAGCGCAAGAGTCACTAACCTTTTCACCGGAAAACCTCCCTTCTCATCGCATTACTTGATGAGCGCAAAGCGCCCGATTTTTTCGCCGATACCGGGCGCGTCGACGTGGAAAATGTAGACACCGTATGCCACATCCATGCCGTCCTTGCTCACCAGGTTCCACGGTTCCTGGCCGTTCGACGCGCCCGCGTCATGCTCCAGGGTCTGGACGAGGAACCCGCGGACGGTATAGATTCTGATTGTGCACCGCGGCGGCAAGTTGACGAAGTAGATCCGGCGGTCGCCCCTCCCCGCCCGGAAGAGCGTGGGCGGTTCCCAGGACGCAGCGCCGACATACGGGTTCGGTACCACCGCGACCTTGTCGAGATCCGATTTGGCCTTCGTCAGGCTCGTGGCCGCCGCCCGCACGTTGAACTGGAACGCCTCACCCGTGCGGAACGGTTTCGTCGTCGTGATTTTCAAAATATCCCCTGCGCCGGGGAGACGAACCGTTCCCACGGTGGAATCCACGGCAAGCTGGACACGCCACGTGCTGTGATAGTTTCCGGGGACCGGAGGTTTGCCGAGGCTGTCGCCATAGACGAGGATCATCCGGTCGCCGATTGTCAACTGACCATCTGCATCGGTGTCGTAAAAGATGAACGGGGCTTTCTTATTCTCGGTCGTATTCCAGACCGTAAAACGGACAGGCGTGGCAGGCGGGGAGCCAAAATAGAGGCCGCCGACAGAGGTGTCTACCGTCGTTGCGGCATACCGGATTTCATAGTCGGCGGGATACCGGACATTGAGCAGCGTGAACCCTTCGTCGAATCCCAATTTCACAGCGAGGTTCGGTCCGCCGGCGTTCCACCCCGTCTTCGACTGATTGATGTCGACGGTTGAATCGTTGTAGACATACCCGATGAGCCCGTCGGTGATGGGGGTTTCTTCCCCGACAGAGACGACACGCCGGTCCGCAATCAGGACGCGCCCCGTCGTTTCGTCGGTAAACGTAAAGTGCGGCGTGGCGCTGTTCTGGAATGGCGCGTCGTTTCTGAACACAACCGTGTACCGGTGGCCGTCGCGGAGCGAATCCGGATTCAGCACCGTAACGTCAAGGCGCCCCGTCCCGGGGCCTGCATGGAGGATGTTGCCGTCGATCCCGGGCTT
>JBGPYM010000098.1:0-10364 GCA_041493205.1 Bacteroidota bacterium | reverse complement strand
TTGGTGGTCGGCCCCATGGAGCCGGCAACAAAACGGGGGTGTGCGGGGGTGGAGAATTCGCGGGCCATGCGGGATGCGATCTGCGCCGCACGGAGGTTCAGCTCGTGGGCACGGCCGGCAATCGCGTACTCGGCAAGGACGATGGACGTGCCGCCGAACGTGTCGGTCTCGATGACGTCGCACCCGGCCGCCAGGTAATCACGGTGGACATTCTCCACCGCCGTCGGCTTCGTCACCGCGAGGATTTCGTTGCACCCGTTCCACTCTTCGCCCCCGAAATCGTCGGCGGAGAGATTTTGCCCCTGGAGATGCGTCCCGGTGGCGCCGTCGAAGACGACGACCTTTTCCTTCAGGATATTTGAAAAAGAGCTGTTCACGGTAGTCTGCGCCTGACAGCGCCGTATTCCTCCATCATCCGCCGGACGACCTCCGCGGCCGGGAGGATTTCTTTCACGAGGCCGGCGCTCTGCCCTGCCTCCATCTCCCCCTCTTCGATATTTCCCTCGAAGATCCCCATCTTCTCCCGCCGGGTTCCGAGCAGCGCTTCCAGTTCCTCCCGGGACGCGCCGTTGCGCTCCGCTTCCATCGCTTTCCGGGCGAACGGAGTCTTGATCATGCGGACAGGCGTGATTTTCTTGAGCGTGAGCACCGTGTCGCCGTCACCCGCCCCAACGACAGCCTGTTTGTACTGTTCGTGCGCGGAGGATTCGACAGTCGCGGCGAAGCGCGTCCCGACCTGTACCGCCTCCGCTCCCAGCGACAGCGCCGCTGCCATGCCGCGGCCGTCGGCGATGCCTCCCGCAGCGATCACGGGCACCTGCACGGCGTCCGCGACCTGCGGAACGAGCGTCAGCGTCGTGATTTCATCGACGCCGTTATGCCCGCCCGCCTCAAACCCTTCCGCCACGACGGCGTCACACCCCGCATCCACGGCCTTGCGCGCATGCTTGACTGCTGCGATCACGTGGACGACGGTGCACCCCTGTTGTTTGAGGTAGGAGGTGAATTTCAGAGGATGCCCTGACGAGGTGAAGACGATCCGGATTCCCTCCTCGACCGTCGCACGGACGAGATCTTCGGCGTCTTTGCGCATCAGCGGAATGTTCACCGCAACCGGCGCCGTTGTGCCCGACAGAGCCTTGCGGATATGCTCCCGGAGCAGGTCGGGTTTCATCGATCCCGATCCGATCATGCCGAGGCCACCGGCCCCTGAAACGGCAACGGCGAGCTTGTAGCCCGCCGTCCAGACCATTCCAGCCTGAATGATCGGATAACGAATGCCAAACAGCTCTGTGATCCTCGTGTGCAGTGGAGCCGGCCACCCGGACCCCTGGTCGTCCATGCTCAGTTTTTCGAAATGAGTTCGGGGATCACCGCCGTGGTGAATGAAAACGCGTACGCGGCAAACCTGCCCGCGTCGCAGCTCAACCTGAGCGCGTGCTCGCCGTACTCGCGGTTGCGCACCACACTGTAGAGCCGCGGTTCCTCCACGACAAGATAGCTCCGGCCGCCGGCATCGATCTGCAGATCCGCACCGCGTGCATCCGGCGTGATAAATTCATTGTCCTGGCGCACGGTGATTTCGACCTTCTTCGGGCCTTCCGGGACCAGCACCGCGTCCGCACTCAGCCCCTGGTAACAGATGATGAGATGGCCATCGCGAGTCCCCGACTCCGCCATACGGATGCAATCACGGTCGTTCATCCAATCCCCGCCGGCATAGAATCGTCCGTCGAGATACATGCCCGGGTCGGTGTAGCTGACCACCGATTCGGGGGTGTACCCCTCGACGTTTCCAATGGTTCCCCGCAGGTATCCCGCAAAAACTTCCGGGGTTGCACGGTAACAGACCACGCCGCTCCGGTCGGTTTCCCGCACCGGGTCCATGACCATCGGCAGCTCACCGGTCGCACCCGCGTTGTAGAGCAACGCCTGCAGCGCATGCTCAAACCCGGCATAGCCACCCTCCCCCGCGTTCCGGTATCGCACGAAACCATCCTTATCGACGAGGATTAATTCGGGCGATGTGCGGCACTCGTAATTGGCGGCAATGAGGGCCTCATTGTCCGTGACGACCGGAAATCCGATCCCGTACCGGGCAATCGCGCGCTGGACTTCCTCAATTTTCTTCTCGAACGGGAACCGGGGGGTGTGGACGCCCACCGTCACGAACCCGACCGGTTCATACCGCCTTCGCCATTCAAACACGTACGGGAGGGCACGGAGGCAGGAAGCGCTTGCATAGTCCCAAAACATCAGGAGGATCACCTGGCCCCGCAGGGCCGTCACCGGGATCGGTTCGGAGTTGAACCAGAAGTCCCCGTAGAGCTCGCGCGCGCGGGTAGTCTGGGGAAGTATGTCGCGCATGTTCATGGCGGATGCCGGCGGTGGCGGATTTTCCTCGCAAAATCTGAGAAAATATAGCCAAACAGGGGGTGAATTGCAAGGTGAGCTACCGCGGGGGGAAGAGATCAGAAGAACCGGTTGGCGAGCAGTTTGAGCGTTGTCAGTATGACCATGGTCACGAAAATCGGCCTGATGAACCGCACGCCCTTCCGTATGACCATTCCCGCCCCGAGCCGCGCGCCGATGATCTGTCCGGCCGCCATCACGAGACCCGCGCCGAACAACACCTGGCCTCCCGCCATGAACAACAGGCAGGAGACAATGTTGCTCGTGAAGTTCATGATCTTCGTGTACCCCGTCGCGGTTGTCAGATTCAGGCCCAGACCGAGCACGAGGGCGATTGCCCAGAAGGAACCGACGCCCGGTCCGAAGAAGCCGTCGTAAAATCCGAGGACCAGGCCGAAGACCACGAAAAACACCATGCGCGGCATCCGCGGTGAAACTTCCCGGTGGCCGAGCGACGGTGTGAAGAGCATGTAGACGGCGATCGCGAGGAGGAAGAGAGGAATGAGGCTATTGAGGAGATCACCGGCGATCTGCTGCACCGCCCACGTGCCGGCCGCCGCGCCGATCAGTGTGAAGATAATCCCCGGAACGGCCTGCCGGAGCGGCACCATCCCGCGGCGGACATAATGATGAGCGGCGGTGTAGCTCCCGAAGCTCGCCTGGAATTTGTTGGTGCCGAGGACCATCTGCGGAGGGAGGCCGACCCAGAGGAGGAGGGGGATGGTCACGAGGCCGCCGCCGCCGGCGATGGAATCGACCCAGCCCGCCACGAGAGCCCCGGCAAACAGAAGCGGATACAACCAGGCCGCATCAGGCATCTCCGCGCCTCACCGGTTTCTCTTCTCGATGAGATTCCCATCGACAACGATCACGAATTCCCCTTTCAGACCCTGCGCGGCGCAGCGGCGATGGAGTTCCGCCGCCGTGCCGTACAGCACCTGTTCGTCGGGCATGGTGAGGTTCAGCGCGATGCAGAGGCGCCGGGAATCGCCGAAGGTCTCGGCAAGGTCCTTCAGGAGCGGCACAAGCCGGTACGGTGTCTCCATCAGGACGATGGTCCTGCGTTCCTGCTGGAGGGTGCGTAGCTCCGCCCTCCGGCGCTCCTTCTTGGGGGAGAGCCAGCCGTAGAAGAGGAATTGATCGATGGAGAATCCCGAGACCGTCAGCGCCGGCATGAGGGACGACGCACCCGGAACCGGGACGATGCGGATGCCCTGATCGATCGCTTTGCGGACAAGGAGCCGGCCCGGGTCGGAGAACACCGGGGTGCCGCAATCGGACACCAGCGCGACCGACCTCCCCTGCGCGAGGTGCTGCAGGATGACATGCGAGGCGGCAGCTTCATTGTGTTCGTTCAGGGCCTCGACCGGTTTCTCGATGCCAAAATGCCGCAAGAGCCTCTCCCCTTCACGCCGCTCCTCGTAGATGACCAGGTCGGCGGATTTCAGCACGCCGAGCGCGCGAAAGGTCATGTCGTCAAAGTTGCCGATAGGCGTTGCGACGAGGTAGAGAGTGCCTGGCACGGTTGCCCCTACTCCGGCCCGTCCGCGCGTTCGCGCCTCACCGTCCACCATTCTTTTCCCGCTGCAATCAAGAGCGCGGACGCGGGGACGGCGATGAGGAGTCCGACAAAGCCGAGGAAATAACCGAAGACGAGAAGACAAAGAATGAGCACGACGGGATGGAGCCCGACCTGCGTGCCGATGATCTTCGGCGCGAGGACCGTGCCCTCGAGCAGCTTCTGGGAAAGATACAGCATGATCACCAGGAGCACCTTGGTCCCGATGGCTCCACCGCTGAAGAGAGCGACAATGGAGGCGACGACCAGGCTCACGATGAGGCCGACATACGGAACGAAATTCAGCACGGACGTCATGATGCCGAGCACCACCGCGTATTGAACGCCAATCAACCAGAGCACGCACGCGGAGATGGTTCCCTGGATCAGGGCCACGGCAATTGCTCCCCGGAAATACCTTCCCATCAGGGCATCGGCCCGGCCCGCCATCGCGACGAATCGCTCGCGCGACCGTACCGGCACAAGCATCGCGCTCCGATGCAGAATGAGCGGGAAGTCTTTCAACAGATAGAACAGGACGAAAGGAACGATGACGATATTAAGTATCTGCTGGGCAATCGTCGTCACTCCCGTGACGAGGCCGAAGAGCGCCTCAAAGAGCCGGCGGAGCACCTCCTCAAGCCGGGGCGTGATATGCTGGACAAGAGCCTCCCTGGCCTTATCGGGTGAGATACCGAACCTTGCCAGCACGTCGAACAGGGAACCCGATTCAATCGCGTGTCCCACCTCATCGGCAAGGGCGCCGGCGCGCTGCGTCACGACCTGCAGCTGTTCGATGGCAACGGGTACCACATAGACTCCGACGGTCACCACCAGCCCGATCAGAAGAATAACAAGCACGAGCGACGAGGCCCACCGGGGTATTCTCCGGCGTTCGAGTTCCCGCACGAGCGGATTAAGGACATACGCAATCAGGAGCGCGATAAGAAACGGAGCGAGGATGCCGAGAATGGAGGAGACGAACCAGACCGCGAAGAAGAGCATGCCGAGCTGCATCAGTCTTCGGGGGACCGGCGCGGCGCGGAAGGGATAGAGAAGAAAGAGGAGGCCTCCCAGGAGTACAAAGGGAGAAAGGGATGGATAGATCGCGACGCAGAGGGCGCCCAGGAGAAGTACCGCTGCCCCCAGCAGCACGCTCCCCGCCGCGGTCTGCACCACGGGGTCTCCCGCACCGTGCGCGGGGCGCGGAGCCGTCGCTGCTTTCCTGCTGACTCTTCGTTGAGCCATGCTACCTCCCGGTGTGTCCGAATCCTCCCGCACCGCGGTCGGTCGTGTCGAGCGACGCGGACTCCGCCCAGACTGCGCGGGCGTAGCGGGTAATGACCATCTGTGCGATCCGATCGCCGCGCCGGATGACAAAATCCTGTTTTCCGAAATTCGTCAGGATCACCTTCACCTCGCCGCGATAGTCCGCGTCGATCGTTCCGGGTGAGTTCAGGATGCCCACCTGATGTTTCACGGCGAGGCCGGAACGGGGGCGGACCTGTGCCTCGAATCCTTCCGGAAGGGCGATCGCGAAGCCAGTCGGCACGAGCGTCGTCTCCCCCGGCTTCAGGACGAGGTCACCCTGCACCGCCGCGCAGATGTCCATGCCGGCGGAACCGGCGGTGGCATATGCGGGGAGAGGGACGTCGGCGGTCGCGCCGGAAATCCGGGCGATACTTACAACCACTTCGGAATTCTGTCCGGTCATCGGGTGAGTGGAATGTACACGAAAGGAGAGAGCCGGCCGCGCTCTATGCTTCGGCGGCGACCGGAGGCTGCTGGGCCGTGACCGTCCGGACCTTTTTTTCGAATTCTCCCCGGAAGCGGCGGACCATGCTCTGGACGGGCCACGCCGCGGCGTCCCCGAGCGCACAGATCGTGTTGCCTTCGATGTTGTTGGCAACATCGAGCAGCAGGTCGAGATCGGCCATCGTGGCATCCCCCGCGACAAACCGGTTCAGAATCTTGTGCATCCATCCGGTCCCTTCACGGCAGGGGGTGCACTGGCCGCACGATTCGTGGTGATAGAACGCCGTGATGCGGGTGATGACCCGGACCAGGTCGGTTGTTTCGTCCATCACGATCATCCCGGCCGTTCCGACCGACGAACCGGCCGCCTTCAATCCATCGGCGTCCATGGTGACGCCTTCGATCTGGTCCCCGCGGAGGATCATCGTCGACGAGCCGCCCGGGATGACCGCCTTGATTTTCCTGTTCTCCGGAACTCCCCCCGCATATTTTTCGATGATCTCCGTGAGGAGAACGCCTGTGGGGAGTTCATACACACCGGGGCGGTTGACGTGTCCGCTGACGCCGACGAGGATAGGCCCGGGATGTTTCGGGTGGCCGATCCTGCTGTACGCCTCCCAGCCCAACCGGAGGATGATCGGGACGTTGGCGATCGTTTCGACATTATTGATGGTGGTGGGACACCCCCAGAGGCCGAACTGCGCCGGGAACGGCGGTTTGACCCGCGGGTACCCCCGCTCGCCTTCGAGGGAATTCATCAGGGAGGATTCTTCGCCGCAGATATACGCTCCCGCCCCGCGGTGAATGTACAGGTTTGTGCTGAACCCGGATCCCAGAACGTTCGCGCCGATGTACCCTTTTGCGTACGCGTCGTCGATGGCCTTCTGGACCATGCCGATCCATTTGTTGTACTCGCCGCGAATGTAAAGATACGAGGTCGTCACGCCCATCGCGTACGCGGCGATAATCGTCCCTTCGATCATCAGGTGCGGGTTCGATTCGAAGATCTGCCGGTCCTTGAAGGTCCCCGGCTCGCTCTCGTCGCCGTTGACGCAGAGGTACTTCGGTTTCTGGGATTGCTTCGGCATGAAGGTCCACTTCAAGCCGGTGGGAAAACATGCGCCGCCGCGGCCGCGGAGGTTGGATTTCTTCACCTCATCGGTGACTTCCTCCGGTTTCATTCCGAGCGCCTTGCGGAGCATGGCATACCCGCCGTGGGACTCGTAGACGTCGATCCGGTGAAGGTCAGGAATGGAAGGAAGAATAAGCGGGTCGAAGGTCATTGCAGGCCGGCCAGGATCTTGTCCACCGCCGCCTCATCGAGGTTTTCGTAGTAGTCGTCGCCGATCTGCATCATGGGTGCGGTGCCGCAGGAGCCGAGGCATTCCGCTTCCACCAGGGTGAACTTTCCGTCGGCCGAGGTTTGCCCCACGCCGATCCTGAGTTTCTGTTCGATGTGCTTCAGGATCCTGTCGCTGTTCCGGAGCATGCAGGAGACGTTCGTGCACACCTCCACCTTGTGCTTTCCGACGGGGGTGCGGTTGAACATCGTGTAAAAGCTCACCACGCCGTAGACGTGATGGGCCGGGAGCCCGAGCACATGCGCGACCTCCTTCATCCCCTCTTCGGAGATCCAGCCGTGTTCGTCCTGCCACATCCAGAGGGCGGCCAGCACGACCGACTGCGGGTTCTGGTAGCGCTTTTTGAGTTCTTCGATTTTTGCGAGGTGTTCTGCTGACAGCATCACGTCTCCATCCGGTAATTCGCGGGACACACGCTCATTTATCCGCTTCACCCATGACGGGGTCGATCGACCCGATAATGGCGACAATGTCGGATATCATCGCGCCTTTGAGCATCAGGGGAAGAGCCGACAGGTTGTTCGTCGACGGGGAGCGTATCTTCATGCGCCAGGGATGACCGGTCCCGTCGCTGATGATGGTAAAACCAAGTTCTCCTTTGGAGGACTCCACGGCCTGGTAGATTTCTCCCACCGGGGGGTCGATCCCCATGTTGATCAGCATGAAGTCATGAATGAGCTCCTCCATCCTGGTATATGTCCGTTCCTTCGCGGGGAGGACCTTTTTCGGCTCGCCCGCCCTGAACGGGCCGGACGGCAATTTCCCGAGGCACTGGCGCAGGATCAAAGCGCTCTCCTTCATCTCCGCGATACGCACGTAGAACCGGGCGAGCGCATCGCTTTCGGTCAGGGTGATGACATTGAAATCGAACCGGTCATAGACGAAATACGGCACGTCGCGGCGGAGGTCACGCGGAACTCCCGCGGCCCGGAGGATGGGGCCCGTCAGGCCGAGCGCGATCGCGTCTTCGCGCGACAGGTGACCGACGTTCTCGCACCGGTCAATGAAAATCCGGTTGGTGTCGAGAAGTTTCTCGACCTCGGCCAGGTCGCCGCGGAATTCTTCGAGGAACCGTTGCAGCATTGCGGTGCACTGCGGCGTCCAGTCCTGCTGGAGGCCGCCGATCCGTGCGTAGCTCGTCGTGAACCGCGCACCGCACAAGACGTCATAGATGTCGAGGATCTTTTCCCGTTCGCGGAACGTCCAGAGGAGGACGGTCAGAGCGCCGACGTCCATCGCCATGCTTCCGACCGCCACCAGGTGCGAGGCGATCCGGGACATCTCGCTCACGAGCACGCGGATATACGATGCCCGTTCCGGGACTTCGATGCCCGCGAGCTTTTCGACGGCGAGAGCGTATGCGACGTTGTTGGAGATCGGCGAGAGGTAGTCGAGCCGGTCCGTGTGCGGAATAAACTCGTGATAGGTGCTTGCCTCGGCGATCTTTTCGTACCCGCGGTGGAGATAGCCGAGTTCCGGCACGGCGGCCAGAACCGTTTCCCCGTCGAGACGGACAAGGAGCCGGAGCACGCCATGTGTCGCGGGATGCTGGGGCCCCATGTTGAGAATCATCTCGTTGTCGAGCGGGTCCGCGAGCGTGACGGTCGTGTCCTGATCTTCGAGCGCGCTGAGAATCCTGCTTTTGCGGGAGGTGTCGTCGGGGGGTCGGACGGGCATGCGGCTATCTCCGCGGGAGCGGCAGTGAATCGGGTATTCCCATCGTGGGGAAGTCTTTCCGGAGGGGGAAGTATTCGAACTCATCCGGCATGTAGAGCCGGCGCAAGTCCGGGTGGCCCGTGAACTTCAGCCCGAACATGTCATAGGTTTCCCGCTCGTGCCAGTTGGCGCCCGCCCAGACCCCGGTCACGGTCGGCAGTGCCGCATCCTGTTCCTCCACCCGGACTTTCAGGCGGAGGTATTTCCTGTTCTTGAGCGAATAGAGCGTGTACACGACCTCAAACCGTTCCTCGGGCCGATACATGTCCACGCCCAGCAGGTCGATGAGCATCTCGAAGGACAGCGCGGGATCGTTCTTCAGGAATTCACCGACCCGGACAATGTCCTCTTTTCTGACGGTGACGGTCAGGTCCCCCCGGAATTCCTCCGAGTGGAGGATGGCGGCGGGGGCAAATGCAGAGAGCTTTTCGACGATCAGCGCGTTCATGCGGTGACGTCCCCTTCCGCAGAAGCAACGAGCTCCTTTGCAGGCACAGGATGGAGGCCACCCGGTCCGCCGATGGTCCGCTCGCTGCCGATCTTCGCCTGCAGCTCCATGAGGCCGTGCAACAGCGCTTCGGGTCGCGGGGGGCAGCCTGCCACGAACACATCGACCGGGATGAACTGGTCAATACCCTGCACGACTGCATACGAGCGGAACATCCCGCCCGAGGAAGCGCAGGCGCCCATCGAAATCACCCATTTCGGGTCAGGCATCTGGTCATAGATCTTCCGCACGACACCCGCCATTTTGTAAGTCACCGTGCCCGCCACGATCATCACGTCGCACTGCCGCGGCGTGAAGCGCATGACCTCCGAGCCGAACCGGGAGATGTCGAATCGCGGCGACGCCGTCGCCATCATCTCGATCGCGCAGCAGGAAATTCCCATCGGCATCGGCCAGAGTGAATTCTTCCTGGCCCAGTTGATGATGTCGTCAAGGCGTGCAGTGATATAGCCATCCGTCTGCAGCAAACTCAGTCCCATCGCAGCGCTCCCTTTTTCACGATATACACCAGCCCCACGACCAGCACGGCCACGAACACCATCATTTCGACGAAGCCGAACAGACCGAGTTGACGGAACATCACCGCCCAGGGATACATGAACACAATTTCGATGTCAAACACGATGAAGAGCATGGCGACAAGATAGAACTTGACCGAAAACCGCTCGCGGGCCGACCGCACCGGCTCCATGCCGCTCTCGTAGGTGGAGAGTTTTTCTTCGGAGGGGTGTTTCGGGCCGATCCAGCGGCTGATGTTCACGAACACGACACCGGCCAGGACTCCTATCCCGACCATCAGAAAGATCGGCACATACTGCACCATGGGTACACTCTTTCCAACAACGATGAGGGAGGGAATGTTGCGCTCTTCAACCGTTAAAAATACGCAGATTTGGCACAAAAGTCAAAGAAGAGCCGCCGGCAGGGACGCCGGCGCTACCGGTGGAGCAGGTCAGTCGATGCCCCGGTACATTCCCTCGATTAGGTTGGCGTAACGCTCTTCGATGATTTTGCGGCGGACCTTCTGGGTGGGTGTGAGCTCTCCGTCTTCGAT
>JBGPYM010000358.1:0-2543 GCA_041493205.1 Bacteroidota bacterium | reverse complement strand
TACCTACCTTGCCGGCGAAGTCCGTGAGCCGAAGAGGAACATACCGCGGGCCCTCATCCTGGGAACCGTGATTGTGATCTGCATCTATGTCCTGGCCAACATGGCATATCTCTACGTATTGCCGATCGGGGAGATTGCGGCGTCGAAGCTGGTCGCAGCGGACATGATGGAGAGGGTGTTTTCGGGATACGGCGGGGCGGTGATTGCGGCCGCGGTCATGATTTCGACGTTCGGCACCGTCAACGGCACGTCCATGACGACGGCGAGAGTCTATTTCGCCATGGCGCGGGACAGGATGTTTTTCCGGTCCATGGACCGGGTGCATCCGAAATTTCATACGCCGTCCCGTTCGCTCGTCGTGCAGGCCGCCTGGGCGTCTCTCCTGACGCTGACCGGAACATACGATCAGATCTTTACGTACGTGGTTTTTGCAGCCTGGATTTTTTACGCGCTCGGCGCTGCGGGGATATTCATCATGCGGAAGAAACGGCCGGAAGCCAGATCGGAATATCGTGTTCCGGGTTATCCGGTGGTACCGCTTCTTTTTGTGGCGGTCGCAACGTGGTTTGTCTTCAACACGCTCGTCAAGCAATCAGCGGATTCATTTGTGGGCCTCCTGCTCCTGATTGCCGGGCTGCCCTTCTTCCTCTACTGGAAGAATAGCAAACCTCGATAGTGGCGCGGGCGTCTCGCCCGTGGCTCTCCCCAGTTTTTTTCATCCAATAAAAGATCACCGGCGGGGACGCCGGCAGCCCTAATCGCTGTACACCCTCTCCCCGCGCTCGAGCTCGAGGAGGGCTTGCTTGCGCCAGAGGCCTCCTCCGTAGCCGCCGAGCGCGCCGTCTTTGTTGATCACGCGGTGACAGGGGACCACGATCGCGATCCGGTTGAGACCGTTCGTTGCCCCGACCGCCCTCTGGCCGCGGGGTGAATCAACCCGCCTTGCGAGTTCTTCGTACGCAATGGTCTTCCCAAACGGTATCTTCCGCAGCTCACCCCAGACTCTCTCCTGAAACGCGCTCCCCGGAAATTTCACTGGGATCGAAAACTGCTTCCTCTTCCCCGCGAAGTACTCGGACAGCTCCCCCCTGAGCTGTTTGATAATGCGATTCTCACCCGGAACCACCGGCATGCGGAAGCGCTTCCTGAGCGTCATGAACTGAGACTCAAGCATCCGCCGGTCGGTGAATTCCAGAAGGACGAGGTGTGATTCCGTCGCCCCGGCGACGAGCGGTCCGAGCGGACTCTCGATCCAGGCCACGGTAATGCTCTCCGTCCCGTGTGCGCTCCCGGGCGGGGTGCCGAACGTCTTTGTAAATGCGTTTCTAAAACCGCTGTGGGAGTCGTAGCCGAATCCAAGAAGGACGTCGTCGAGTCGCTCTCCCTTCCTGATGTGCTCCAGCGCCTTGCCGAGCCTTCGCCCGCGACAATAGGCCTGGAACGTCATACCGTAGCCCTTGTTGAAGTGCCGTCGCACGCGCGCCGGATCGATTCCCACGTCTTTGATATCGGCATCGGTGAACCTGCGGGCCGGATTGCTCTCCACTTTCTCGAGCAGCGGTTCAAGCCACCCGGGGGATTCACCGATCGCCGCAAGAGGGTTGCATCGCTTGCACGGTCGGTATCCCGCAAAGAGGGCTTCTTTCGGCGTGGCAAAGTATTCGACGTTCGTGGGAAGCGGCTTCCGGGCACCGCACGTGGGGCGGCAGAAGATGCCCGTCGTGCGCACGCCCAGATAGAAGACCCCGTCATACGACGGGTCGCTCCGCTGATACGCGGACTGCATTTCAAGTGCGGGGGGAAGACTCGGCATGGCTGCTCCTTTTGCTGTTCCACTGGCACCCTTACGATACCGCGCAGCCATGCCGGATTCCACCGAAAAATGGACGTTGATATCTGAGCCGGTTATTTGAAGAGCTCGGAGACGGGGACGACCTTCACATTCTCCGGAGCCACTTTCACCGGGAACACGATGATCGCTTTGTCCTCCTCCATCACCTTGTCTGACTTCGGCGTCTTGTAGATGATCGGGCTGGGGGAATCGGCAACCAGGGCATCGCGGAACGCCGTCCCGTCTTTCGTCACCACGGCGATCTGCATGGTTCCGAACTGCCAGTACTTCCTGATCGCCGCGTTCACGTCGTCGAGGGTCAGCTTGTCCATCATAGAACGGAAGGTTTCCAGGTGGCTCCCCTTGATTCCGTAGAACCTGTCGTCGAGTGCGTACCCGAGGCGCTCCATGGTTGTGGGAGCGTACAGGAGAACGTATTTCTTCAGGAATTTCCGGGTCAGTTCGAATTGCTCTTTCGTCATCCCTTTCTCCACGAGCGACTTAAATTCATGCAGCGCAGCGCGGAGAGCGAAGTGCCCGGTTTCCAGCGGCACGGGGCGTATCCAGATTTCGAAAATCTGCTGCCGGCGGCAGACGTTCTGCGGCGGCTTGCTCAGCATGCCGCCGCGGGGGTAGTTCTCGATGTACGAATAGTCGCCATAGTTGAGCCCGCGCGCCTCACGGATCACCTGGTAGAGGTGACTGCTCGAAT